>NZ_JBHTMP010000034.1:0-76622 GCF_042679305.1 Micromonospora sonneratiae
GCTGCGGCGGGCACGTGCGGCGGCGACGCGCCGACCTGCGCCGGCGGTGACCAGTCCCCGTCCAGCCGCAGCGGAAGCCGGATGTCCACCACGGTTCCGGCGATGTCCGATGCCCGTTCCACGTGTAGTCGTCCGCCGAGCGCCGCCAAGCGCCGAGCGTCGTCCCGCAGCGCCACGGCCACCCGGGCCGGCTCGACACCGGACCGCCCCGCCCGGATCGCCAGGGCGGCGCTGGTGCGGATCAGCTCGACCCGTACCGGCTGGGCCCCGCCGCCGAGTCCCAGCGCGGCAACGGCTGGCGCGGCGGCCTGGTACAGACCCGACTCGATCTCCCAACTCTCCCGCCGGCCCAGATCGCCGTGGAAGTCCACCGGCACGCCGAGCACCCCGACGAGTTCCTCCAGCGCCGCGCGCACCCCGACGCCGCGCAGCACCTGCGGATACACGCCGCGGACCAGGGCACGGAACTGCTCGATCATCCCGCTCAGTTCCGAACGGATGGTGGCGGCAATGGCCGCCGCGTCCGGCGAACCGGCGTGTAGCGCCTGCTCCAAAGCACCGGCCTCGGCCAGGATCGCCCGCAACTGCCGGTCCGGTGTGGCCGTCACGGCGGCGGCGAGGCGGTCACGCTCCACGGCCTGCACCGTGGCCAGTTCCAGACGGGCGACGCCGACTCGCCGGACCGCTCGACCGGCCCGTTCCTGCGCGGCGACGGCCTCCCCCCGATTCCGCGCCCGGCGCAGCAGCAGCCCGACACAGAGCGCCGCCATTCCCAGCGTCCGCGCCGGCACCGGCAGCGGGCCGATCCGTTCCCGGTGGGCCAGCACCAGGACGCCGTACCGGGCTCCGCCGTCGGTCGCATCCGTCGTGGCGACCACATCCGGCACGGTCAGCAGCAGATCAGGGTCACCGACAGGATCGGTCAGGAGCAGGTCCGGTGCCCCGGAACCGGTCCGCCACACGACGGCCGGGGCCCACGATGGACGATCTGGGCCCGCCGGCAACCAGAGCGCCGCGTACCGCACCCCACAGCCCCTGCCGAGGTCGCCCAGCAACTCCTGTAGCACCGGCCGGTACCCACCCAACGGGTCCTCGGGTCCGACCGCGCCACCGACGCTGGTATCGGCCATCCGGGCCAGCACCGCGAACGGCCCGACCGGAGCCGGCTCGCCACCGGCCACGTCGTCAGCCCGCCGTCCGGCTCGACCGCAGGTAGGTCAGCACCGCCAGCACCCGCCGGTGGTGCGCGGCGGGCTCGGTGGAGAGGCCCAGCTTGGTGAAGATGCTCGCAATATGCTTTTCGACCGACTTGACGGACAGGTACAGCTCTGCGGCGATCCCGCCGTTCGAGCGGCCCTCGGCCATGAGGCGCAGCACGCCTCGCTCCCGGTCGGTGAGGTCCGCCAGCGGACCCTGGCCGCGGGCGCTCGACCGGTCCACCAGGTTTGCCGCCAGGCTCGGTTCGATCACCAGTTCCCCCGCGGCGATGCGGACCAGCGTATCGGCCAGCACGGCGACCCCGGCGACCTGGTCCTTGAGGCGGTACCCGATCCGCTTCGTCCCGATCTCCAGCAACCGGTACAGATAGTGGGCCTCGGCATGCTGCGAGAGCAACAGCAACCCCATGTCGGGGTATCGCGCCCGGACACGCTGGGCGGTGATCAGCCCACCATCCAACCCGGGCGGCATCCGGATGTCCATGATGGCCACCTCGGCCGGCACGCGTTCCAGCAGGTCGAGTAGCTTGTCGCCGTCC
This sequence comes from Micromonospora sonneratiae, assembly GCF_042679305.1. Classification (NCBI taxonomy): domain Bacteria; kingdom Bacillati; phylum Actinomycetota; class Actinomycetes; order Micromonosporales; family Micromonosporaceae; genus Micromonospora; species Micromonospora sonneratiae. Next base: position 1,757 of record NZ_JBHTMP010000034.1, read on the forward strand.
TCCACGCAGCCCACCACCCGCTGGCCTGCGGCGCCCAGCAGCAGTTGCAGCCCTTCCCGGAACAGCGCGCCGTCATCGGCCACCACAACATCCATGGCTGTCTCCCGATGCCACTGCATGCGATCTCATGAACCGTCGGAACGCGTATCGTGCTGGTGCCGCCCGGACGATCATGATTATCGGACCGAGGATAATCGCTTGCAAGCAACCGGCTGTCCGGGCAAGGGGGTCGTGAGTGTACAGCGTCGGCATAGACCTGGGCACGAGCTTCGCCGCAGCGGCGGTCGGGCAGGCCGGGACCCTGGAAATGGTCCGCCTCAGCGGCCAGGCGACGGTGACCCCCTCGGTGGCGTACCTCGACGACAAGGCCGGGCTGCTGACCGGCGAAGCGGCCGACCGCCTCGGCCTGGCTGACCCGGCCCGGGTGGCGCGCGAGTTCAAGCGCCGCCTCGGCGACCCCACCCCGATGATCCTCGGCGGATCGCCGTACTCCCCCGCCGCTCTGATGGCCGCCCAGCTCCGGTCCATCCTCGACACGGTGATCGAGGACCGGGACGCCCCACCCGACCACGTCGTGCTGACCCACCCGGCCGTGTGGGGGGCGTACCGGCAGGAGCATTTCGCCGCTATCTCCCACCTGGCTGGCCTGCCACAACCAGGGTCGGACACCGCCGGCCCGACCGTGGTGACCACGACGGAGCCGGTGGCCGCAGCCACCTACTACTGCTCCACCCACCCGCTGCCGCCGGCCGGCCTGCTCGCCGTATACGACCTGGGCGGGGGGACCTTCGACAGCGCAGTGGTTCGCAACGGCCGGGACGGGCTGGAGATCGTCGGTAACCCGGAGGGCATCGAGTGGCTCGGCGGCACCGACTTCGACCAGGCCATCCTGGACCAGGTCGATCGCCAACTGGGCGGGGCGGTCACGAAGCTGGACCCGACCGACCCGGGCACCGCGCCACTGCTGGCCGCCCTGCACCGCGAGTGCACCCTGGCCAAGGAGGCGCTGTCCACCCGGCCACAGGCGGACGTCACGGTCTGGCTGCCGGCCGGCGTCCGGCACGTGACCGTCGGCCGGGACACGTTCGAGCAGATGATCACGCCGGCTCTGGACACGACCGTCGAGGCGTTCCGGCGGACCCTGGTCCTCTCCGGCATCACCCCGCAGGACCTCACCGCCGTCCTGCTGGTCGGCGGCTCTTCGCAGATCCCGTGGGTGACCCGGTTGCTGCGGAACACGCTGCGGCGGCCGATCCTCATCAACACCCACCCGAAGCACGCGGTCGCACTGGGCGCCGCCATGCTCGGTGCCGACGCCATCGCCCGCCGGAGCACCCGTCGGCCCGGTCGGCGCACCGCCACCTCCACCGCGACGGCGACTACGCCCGCCGCGACGGCCACGCCCACACGCGGTCGGCCACCGTCCATGCCGCCGACACGTCGGAACACCGGAGGTGGACACGGCGGTCGAACACAGCCGCCGGGTGGCCCGTGGCGATCACGGCGCTTGCTGGTATCCGTGATCATCGTGGCCGTCACGCTCCTGCTGGTGCTGCTGTTTCTCGTCGCGCCGAAGCTGCTCGGGGCTATTGGTGCGGCTCGGCCGGGGGGCCTGACGACCAGCGGGAAGGCTGCAATCAGCTCCGCCGTCACCACCTCTCCGTCCCAGGCTCGCGCCCCCGACGTCAGCAGGATCACGATGGGCTGACCGGCCAGGACCAGCTCGTGCCGGCCCGACCTCCGCGCCGCGGCGCGGAGGTCGGGCCGGACACGCCACTGCTGCCGGACACGCCACTGCTGCCGGACACGCCACTGCTGCCGGACACGTCACTGCTGCCGGACGCGGAACAACTGGTTCGTCTGCTTCAGGCAGGTGAACAGCACGACCGACGTAGTCTTCCTGGTCGAGTCGTAATGGATGTTCACGCACTTGTCAGCATAAGAGCTGTAGATGTGGCCATCGCTGTTCAACTTGAACTGCTGGGCCGGGTTGCCGCTGCACACCGCCACCTGCACGGGCGTCCAGTTGGCGGTCGAGGCGTTTGCGGCGTCCATGCACAGGCCGACCGAACGGATGGTCCCGTCGGACATCGCCCGCCAACGCTGCGGAGCCGAAGCGTCGCAGCGAGCCATGATCAGATGAGTACCATCCAACGCACGGTTGGCGCTCAGGCAAGCATGGAACTCGTCGTTGTACAGCCCCCCGCCGCTGCCCAGCCCCGGCGTGGTGCGCTTGGTCGGGCTGGGCGACGCCTTCGCCGGCGTCACGGACCTGGTCGGTGAAGTGCGGGCGGGCGTGCTCGGCTTGGCCGTGGGGGCGGGTGCTGCGGAAGGGGTGGGCAGCGCGCGGGTCGGAGTTGGGGACGGCTGGGTGGTGGCGGGCAGCACGAGGGTCAGCGACGGGGACGGCTGGGGCAGACCACTGCCATCCGGCGAGAGGGCGTACCAGGATGCATGCCGGATCACCCGCTCCACATAGTCGCGGGCAGCCTCGGGGATCCCCCTGTCCCGGTTGACGGCCGGTAGTCCGGAGTGGAACGCCGCCAGCGACAGCTGCCACGGATCACCGGGGACCTTCAACACCCGGAGCTGGCCGACCAGGTCACACATCAGGTGGGCCAGCGCCAGGATGTTCGCCGCCCGGTCCGTACGCGTGGCCGTCTGCGACGGTTTCCAGGCATCCCACTCCGCGTCCGTCAGGCGGGCCAGACCCTGCCCGCCGCCCCGGCCGACGCCATCCTGGTCGAACCCCGACTCGGCCATGATCTGCCCGGACAGCTTCGCCATCCCGAGCGCCGGACACGACCCGCCAGCGGTGGCCAGCACCACCTGGTCGGCGACCGCCACCGGTACGCCGGGCAGCGGCTTGCTGTCGGCCCGACCCACACTCGTCCCGACAAGCACGAACCCGGACGTCAGCAGCCCGACGACCAGCGCCACGGCCAGTGCGTTACGAACGACCCATCGCCTTCCCGCAATTTTCATGGTCGGTCTCCTAGCGGCTGGGGCTCGTCGGTCATGGGGGCGGCCCCGTCCGGTGTGGTCCGTCTCCGGCGGTGGCGAACCACGCGGAGCAGCCGCGGGGTGACCATGGCCACCACGGCCACAGCGAACGAGAGGAACAGGACCAGCAGGGCGATCCAGGTGACGGACACGCCCTGTCCGGTCTCCGGTACGTTTTCCTGTTGCTCGGCGGGGATGTTGCGGGTGACCGCGTTGTACGGGTCGAGGATTCCCCAACCTGTCGTCGGGTCCGGCAACGTGGTGCTGGCCGGCTGTGCGGTCAGCTTCACCCGGTGCACCACCCCGGCGGCGGCCAGGTGCGGGTACCGGGAGCGGACCAGGGCCACCTCACCAGCCACCAGCGCCACGGCGTACTGGATGCCCGTGCCGGAGAACGCGGCGCCGTTGATCCCCACGCTCAGTACCCGCACCGCCGGGGCCAGCACGTCGACGCCGCCGCGCAGGTACCCGCCGGTCAGCTTCCCGTCCTCGCCGATCCCGCCGACCCGCAGCACCTGCGGCGCGACCGGCCCAGACGAAGTCGCCGCCCCGGTGGCCGGGGCGGTGCCGGAGGTGGTCGCCGGGACGACCACGACCACGTCGCGTGCTGTTGCTTCCCCGATGGCCGAGACGACCTCGGGCGCGTTCACGTCCACGTAGGATCCGAATGCGATGACCCGGGCGCCGCCGGAGACCGCGAGCCGGATCGCGGCGGCCTGGTTGTTCGGTTGGGAGGCACCGTCGCCGGCCACCACCCGGATCGGCATGACGGTCGCATCCGGCGCCATGCCGGCAACCGATGCATCGCGCTCGGACCGGCCCACGATGAGGCCGGCCATGGCGGTGCCACTGCCATTGCAGTCGACGTCGCCCCGCCCGGTACCCGTGGTCGTGTCGGCACCCACGGTCAGGTGGCCCCGCAACGCGGACAGCCTGGCGTCGGCCCCGGTGTCCACGACAGCGACCAGCACCCCGGCACCCTTCGCGTACGGCCACGCCCGGTCGGCCTGCAACCGCAGTTGTGCCCACGGCTGTGGGTCACCGTCAGCTGCCTGACTGACCGTACAACGCGGAACCGCAGCTGGCGGGCGGCTCGGGTCCGGTACGGCGGAGGCGCTCACGGACGGCGAGGAACCGGCGGTAGCGGGCAGTTCGCCGTACACGACACCCGGGCCGACCGCATCCCAGGGCAGTACGAGCACCCACCCGACCCGCGGCGCGCCTCCGGCGGCCAACGCACCGCCGCCAGGCTGCTGCCGGCCGACGTTCAGCTTGTAGATGTCGGCGGCCCGTTTCCGGTCACCCAGTACCCGCTCGGCGATCTCCTCCAGGGTCTCCGGCTGCCCCTGGGCATTCGCCGCGACGATGCTGTACTTGACGTTGTCCAGGTTCGCTTGGGCGGGCGGTACGGCGAATCCGAACACGATCGCCAACGCCAGCACCGCCGGCAGCACCCTCCGGGCGAGCAGCACCCTTGCCTCCATCGAGTTTCGGCCGCCACGGCCATCACGGTCGCCAGCGCGCACGCTCAGTACCGGTATCACGGGTCACGGCATGGGCGGGTTCAGCGGCACGGACGGTGGACGCGGCGTATCTGGCCGGTTTCGCCTGGGCGATCAGCTCAGGCTGTCGCATGACAGTGCACCCGGGGCGTCGGCGGCACCCACGACCCAGCGGATGTTGGAGAAGGAAACGTCAAGCGCACCACCCGCGCCGACCAGGAACACCGTGTCCACCCGGCGCAGGTCCAGGCCGCGTTCGACGAAACACCGCAGCGGGATGCGTAGCGTCGTCTGCGCGTCCGTCGACAGCGAGCGCAGCACGGCACCCAGGGCCAACTCTCCCGCGCACGGGTACTGGCAGTGCATGGCGATGGTGGCCGATCCGGTCGGCGCGGCACGCACCGCCACATCGAACACCAGCGCCGTCGAGGCGTCGGCATACGCGCGCATGTCCCGGCCCACGGAGGACTGGATGTAGAACTGGGCGGGAGCGGTGCCGCTCCAGCGCACCCGAAGGTGGGTACCGCCCTGCTCGGCGGCAGCCGTGACGGTCCTACTCGACGCGCTCAGGTCGGGACCGAGCATGGTGGGCGCCCAGCCGTCGCTCTGCGAGCTGACGTACGCCTGATACGGCGCACCCACCGTGCCGTCGAAGACCACCATGTTCTTCAGTCCCGGCACTTTCCCGGGGCCACCGGTCGGTACGCCGCTCTCGGACGGCACTGTTCCCGCTCCGGGAAGCACGGAGCCGGCGGTTTGCGTCGGGGTGCCCTCGGCCGTGGCACCCGCCGGCCCGCGTTGCGGCAGTAGGGTCACGGCCCAGACCGCGACCGAGGCGAGCACCATGCACGCGACGGTGAGCCGCAGCCAACGGGGTGTGCCGCGCAGCCTGTCACCGACCCGACGTAGCCCGTGAAGGGCCCGTGCGGTGGGCTGCGACCGGGCGGCCTGCTGCGGTGCCGGGTCGGCGAGCGGTTCGGGTGGTATCACCGGGGATTCCGACACACTGGCTTCCTGGGCAGCGGCGACGTCGGTGCCCACCCCGGTGGCTGTCGACGCGGCCGATGTGCTGCGCCGCTTCGTGGATTCCTTCGGCACTGCCCGTCGGGCTGCGGTCGCTGCGCCCAGCGCCACGATGTGCTTGGGGTGCAGGCTGACCCGTACCGGACGACCGAGGGCATCGGAGACCATCTGCGGAATCAGCGGAATCCGCGACGAGCCGCCGGCCAGCAGCACCGCGGACAAGTCGGCCGACTGCAGGCCGGCCGAGGCCGCCGTGCGGCGCAGCGCCTCGATGGTCAGCGCCACGGAGGGGCGGATCATGTCGTTGAACTCCGCCCGGGTGACCCGCACCTCCCGCCGCCCGTCGGGTAGCGAAATCCGCAGCCACACCTCCGGTTCGACGGACAGGTCCTCTTTCGCCCGTACGCACGCCATACGGATACCAGCCAGCAACGCCGCGTGCTCGGAATCGTCGGGGTCCAGCGCGCTGACCGCGCCGTCCAGTTGGGTGTCCGCATAGGCCAGCAGTGCATCATCGAAATCGATGCCGCCGAGCTGTTCCACGCCTTCGGGGGTGCCGAGGATCTCCATGCCTCCCCGGCTCACCCGCAGAATCGTCGCGTCGAAGGTGCCGCCGCCCAGGTCGTACACGGCGACGGTCTCGCCGGTGCCCAGGCGGCGCTCAGCGGAGTAGTGCATGGCGGCGGCCTCGGGCTCGGTCACCACATGCACCCCGGTCAACCCGGCCAACCGGGGTACCTCGCCGAACAGCTCCCGCCGATACGGCCCCCACACCGCCGGACAGGTCAACACCACCGAATCTGGCGGCGCGGCCTTGTCCCGGGTCGCGGTGGCCACGACGTCCCGAAGCTGCGCGGCCAGCAGCGCCGCCGGCGGGTACGGCGCACCGCCGATCACCAACGGGGTCGGGTCTCCGAGCCGGCGCTTGTGCCAGTAGCAGAGCCGCAGCGGATCGCGCGCTCCGGCCACCTCTGCCGCCAGGCCCGAGGTGACCGTCCCGTCAACGGCCACGTGTACCACCGACGGCACCACGAAGTTCGGGCCGAGCGCCACCATCGCGGTCTCCTCCGGCCCAGAGACCGCCGCGGCAGTGAACGTCGTGCCCAAATCGACGCCGAGTCCGTACGACACATCCACTCCTCGAACGATGTCAGGGTGACCGGCCGGGCACATCCGCGAAACATGCTAGCCCTACCTGGAATGCACAACCACCACTCCGGAACGACGGTCAGGTTGCCTGATTGCCCCCGGTGACCGGGCCCTCGCAAGTGGACCCGGGTCGTGCCCGTCCCGGGAAGGTGCGGGTGCCGGAACCGTGCGGCCACGCTGCTCCACCCAGCCGCTGCCCCCGACGGCCTGCTGGTGGTCGACGATCTCGGCGGCGGCGCATTCGACAGCGCGTGGCTGGGACGGTCGGTGGCCGCCTTTCACGCTGTCGCCGACCGGGTTGTTCGACGCCTACCGCCCTGGGAACCCGGTTCGTCCGACCGGAATCGAACCGGCCGGTCCGGCTCGTCGTACGAGAGATGGGCCGACGGGCCGGACCGGCCGGGGTCCAGGTGGCTGCCTCAGACGGGTTTGAGGGTGCCGGTTTGGTGCAGGTAGGCGCGGGCGGCGGCGATGGCCTCCGGGGTGCTGGGGAACACCCGGCCGGCTTCGTCGAGGCGGTCGAGGACGTTGAGGGCGGTCAGGGCCCGGGTGTGTGCGGGCCGGGCGCCGGAGGCGTAGACGGTGATGCCGCGATGTTCGAGGCGCTCGATGATGTCCTTGAGGACGAGGGCACCGGTGGTGTCGACGGTGGTGATCCGCGACAGCCGCAGGATGACGACCTTGACGTCGCTGACCTCGGTGAGTTCCAGCAGGAACCGGTGTGCGGCCGCGAAGAACAGCGGGCCGTCGATCCGGTAGGCGACGATGTGCTCGGCCAGCAGTGCGTGTTCGGCCGCGCTGTGGTCGCCCGTGGCCAGGGGCACCTCCTCGATCCTGGCGGCTTGGGCGATCTTGCGAAGCGCGAGGGCGCCGGCCACCACAAGGCCGCAGATCACTGCGGCGACCAGATCCAGGGCCAGGGTCGCGGCGGCGGTCAGAGCCGCGATCAGGGCTTCTGAGCGTGACGCTTTGCCGATGGCGGCCAGGGAGCCGACCTCGACCATCCGGACCGCGGTGGCCAGCAGCACGCCGGCGAGGGCCGCTAGCGGGATTGCGGCGACCACTGGCGCAGCCGCCAGGATGATCACGGCGAGAATCGCGGCGTGGCTGAGAGCGGCCAGCCGGGAGCGGGCCCCGGAGCGGACGTTGACGGCGGTACGGGCGATCGCGGCGGTGGCTGGCACTCCGCCGAACAGCGGGGCGGCGAGGTTGGCCAGGCCCTGTCCGAACAGTTCCCGGTCGGGGTCGTGGCGGGAGCCGACCCGCATCCCGTCGGCGACGGTCGCCGACAGCAGGCTCTCCAGGGCCGCCAGGGCCGCCACGGCCACCGCCGAGGGGAGCAGGGCCGGCACCGTCGCCGGGTTCAGGAAGTCGAGGGAGGGGACGGGCAGGGTGGCCGGCAGGGCGCCGATCCGGGTCACGTCCAACCGGGCCAGGTGCGTCACGACTACGGCGCCGGCCACTGCCAGCAGCGAGAACGGGATGGCGGGCCGCCAGCGGGCGCCGGCCAGCATCACCGCCGCCACGCCGCAGGCCAGCGCGAGGGCTGGCCAGTTCGGCCGGTGGGCGAACTCCAGCACGGCCCGCCAGGCGACCACGACGACCTTCTCACCCTCCGGGGTGGGTACGCCGAGCGCAGCGGGCACCTGCTGGAGGAAGATCACGGCCGCGATGCCGGCGGTGAAGCCCTCCACGACCGGGGCCGGTACGTAGCGCACGTACCGGCCGGCCCCGGTCACCGCCAGGCCGATCAGGAGCAGCCCGGCCAGCAGGCCGACGGTGAGCACCCCGTCCGGTCCGAAACGTAGCATGATCGGAACCAGCACCACGGTCATCGCGCCGGTAGGTCCGGACACCTGCAGGTCCGAGCCGCCGAAGACCGCCGCGACCGCACCCGCGACGATCGCGGTCGCCAGCCCCGCAGCGGCGCCCAAGCCGGAGGCGACCCCGAAGCCCAGCGCCAAGGGCAGGGCGACGATCGCCACCGTCAGGCCCGCCAGCAGGTCACGCCCAGGGCTGCGGCGGATGGTGGCCAGGTCGACGCGGCCGGGCAGCAGCCGAGCCAGGCGGGTCACGGCACTCACGCGGCAGGATCCGAGTCCAGCAGCGCCTCCCGCAGCTCAGCCCGCCCGGCGAGCATCTCGGTCAGGATGCGACGGGCCGCCCGCATCAGGTCGGCCACATCCGGTCCCGCCAGGGCGTAGACCACCTGCCCGTCGGCGCGGGTGGACACCACGATGCCGGCCCGACGCAGCACGGCCAACTGCTGCGACAGGCTGGATGCTTCGACCCCGGTGTCGGCCAGCAGATCCTTCACGGAGGTGGGGGCCTCGCCGAGCAGTTCCAGAACCCGGATGCGGACGGGGTGCCCGAGCATCCGGAAGAACTCTGCCTTTGCCTGGTACAACGGCACCGACACGCCAGCACCCCCGCTCACATTGATGTCGTGAGCATTTGACAATTTCTTCAATTGCACATTCTCGCCAGGGTCGATTCCTGTGGCATGGGTCACAGGCGGCCGTGCAGTGCGACGTGGTCGACATCAACGGCCGGCGGTGCACGGTGGGCACCAGTGGCGGCCGGAACCACGCCACCATCATCCGCGGCGTTGCGGGTTGTGGTGGTGTTATCCCCACCCACAATCGGCGGGCTCGCACCATCGCGTGGCGTCGTCATGATCCGTACGGTCGAAGCAGCAGACCGATGGCGGAGGGGACGACGATGCTGGACCACCTGATGCCGCTGCTCTCCTCGCCTTGGCTCTACCTGATCGTCTTCGCGGCCGTGGCGATCGACGGGTTCGCCCCGGTCATGCCGTCCGAGGCCGTGGTGATCGGTCTGGGCGCGCTGTCGGCGGCCGGCTCACCGAACCTCGTCGCGCTCGCCACGGCCGTGACGGCCGGCGGGATGGTCGGTGACCGGATCTCGTACCTGCTCGGTCGGAAGGCGGGCTGCCGGGTCACGAACGGCAGGCTGGCGGTGGCCAAGGAGAAGGCGGAGCAAGCTCTTCTACGGTACGGAGGTGTCGCGATCCTGGTCGGCCGGTTCCTCCCGTACGGGCGCACCGCCACGACCATGACGTCCGGGTCGGTGTCGCTGGCGCTGGGCCGGTTCCAGCTGTTCACCGCGCTGGCAAGCGCAACCTGGGCCGCATATGCGATCGGCCTGGGCCGGCTGGGTGGCGCGGCCTTCGCCGACTCGCCGCTACTGGGCGCAGTGTCCGGAATGGTGCTCGGCATGATCCTGGCCGGCATGCACACCATCGTGGCGAAGCGGCGGGAGGTCGGGAAGAAGCGGCGAGCCACAGCCCAGCCGGCCGCTTGCGAGCCTGCCAGATTCGAGGCACCCGACCGCGAGTTGGTGACAGCAGGTCAGCGCTGAGTCACGAGATCCCGTCACCCTGATTGCACAACCCTGGCTGGGGGCCATCAGCAGAACCCGCTACCAGCGGAACCGCGATGAGGGAACGAAGCGCAACGAACCCCTGGCTCAGCGGTTGTCGCCGCTGCCACCCAGCACGCCACGGCCCTGCCGGCTGGCCAGCTTGGCCAGGTTGGCCGCCGCGATGTCGTCCAGCGACAGATCGAGGTAGTCCGCGAGCACCGCCACGTACCAGAGCACGTCACCGAGTTCCTTGGCGATGTCGGCCCGGTCGATCCGCGACTCGTCGCTGTCGAGGTCTCGGACCCACTTCTTGAACTTCTCGGCGATCTCACCCGATTCGCCGACCAGCCCGAGCACCAGATGGAGCAGCTCGTTCCTCTTGTCACGTGGAGCAGCAGTACGGAGGGCGCCGCGCTGGTACTCATCCAGGTCCATGGCGGACAAGTATGGTCGAACCCCTCCCACCCGACCAGCCGGGTCGTACCTACGACCGCAGGGAAGCCGCCGTCGTGTTAGCCGAGCGGCTCGGCGTGCTACTCGAATTCTGGCCAACGATGTCCGAGGAGCGGCCAGCGAATGGCCGAGAACGCCGGCGGGGCGGCGTACACCGACGTGGTGCCGGAGTACGCCGCCCTCGGGCAGGACGAGCTACGGAAGACGACAGCCCGCGCTGTCCTGGCGGCTGCTTCGGGTCGTGATCGAACCTTGATGTCGACCAGAGGTAGCCGGGCAACCTGTCTGTGGTGTCGCGCTCAGGCGAACAGCTCACTGAGCAGCTCGGGGTCGATTGCGATGGGAGCGGGACGGTAGGCGGGTGGCTGGATGCCCATCAGCTCGCGTACCAGGAAGTCCCAGCTACGCTTACGGACATAGTGCAGGCAGTCGATGAACACGTGCTCGGCCCCGGGCACGATGAGCAGTTCGAAGTCCTTGTCGGCGGCGACGAGCCGGTCGGCCAGCCGCAGCGTATGGTCCGGGTGGACCCGGTCGTCCATTTCGCCGTGGATGAGCAGCAGTTTGCCCGCCAACCGGTCGGCAATCTCCACGTTCGAGGTACGGGCCCAGGCCTCCGGGTTGTCCGCACCGTCATAGGCCTCCACGAAGTCCAGGCTGAAGTGGCGGGCGTCGTGCGAGCCGGAGAGGGCGACTCCGGCCTTGTACATCTCAGGGAAGTCCAGCATCGCCCGTACTGTGGCGAACCCGCCTCCGGAGTGGCCGAACGCCCCCACCCGGTCCAGGTCCATCCACGGCCGGCTCTCGGCCAACTGTCGCAGCGCCGCGACATGGTCGGCCAGGCAGCCCGCGTCGGCCAGGTGCCCGTAGGAGGCGTCGTGGAAGGGCTTGCTGCGTCCCGGGGTGCCTCGCCCATCCACCGCGACCACCACGAAGCCCAGCGCCGCGATGGGCTCCGCGTCGAGGCCCATCCCGCCGGGGTCGAAGCACGGGGCCACCCGGGTGACCTGCGGTCCCGGGTAGACGGTGTCCACCACCGGGTATCGCTCGGCGGGGTCGAACCCCCGTGGCCGGTACAGCACCCCGTAGATGTCCGTCACCCCGTCGGCCGCCTTCACCCGGAACCGTTCCGGTGGCGTCCAGCCGGTGGCGGTGAGTTTGGTGATGTCGGCTCGCTCCAGCTCTACCAGCACCCGCCCGGCCCAGTCACGGACGCTGGAAACCGGTGCAGTGTCGACGGTGGAGGCGGAGTCGACGAAGTAGTCCTTGGTGTCCGACACCGTGACGATGTGGTCCAGGTCGTCGTCGGTGACCCTGGCGAAGCCGGAGCCGTCCAGCCCGACCCGGCACACCGTGCGCCGGTACGGATCCGCTTCGACCAGCCCGGAGGCGGTGAAGTACACCACCCGCTCGGCCTCGTCGACGTGCAGGATCTGCCGTACCGCCCATTGCCCGGAGGTGACCTGCCCGAGCAGCTCGCCGGTGCGCAGGTCGTACCGGTACAGGTGACCCCAGTCGTCGCGCTGCGAGTACCACAGAACTTCGTCGGCCAGGACCCGCACGATCGGTGGCTCGTACATCCACTGGTTGGGCTCCACGCGGGTGGCCCCGGTCTCGCTGAGCACGGTGGTGACCTCGCCGGTGGCCGGGTCGAGGCGGTGCAGGCTGAGTGTGCGCCGGTCGCGGGGCTGACCGAGGTAGTACACCGCCGATCCGTCCGGCGCCCACCACGCCCACTGGCTCATGATCGGCGACACCATCGGCATGAGCAGCGGCTCGGCCTGCGCGCGGACCGTCGTACCCTCGGCGAGGTCCAGCACGACCAGCTCGGCCTGCGGCATGGCCTCGTCCCCGGCGTAGGCGTACCGCTGGGTGTGCTGGAGGGGCGCGCCCCCGTCGGCGGGCCTGGCCTCCAGGAGGTGGGTCTCGCGGACGCCGCGCTCATCGGTCCGATGCGTCAGCACGCGTGTCGAGTCGGGCGACCAGGCCACCGCGGGCGGCAGGTGCGGCAGGCCGAACTTGCGTAGCAGGGTGCCGTTGCCGAGGCACTCCGGGCTGGAGCCGTACTGGTACGCGGGCTCGCCGTCGGTGGTCAGTGCCCACTCACGGCCGTCGGCCAACGAGCGTGCCCACAGGTCGTACCCCCGTAGGGACACCGCGACCTCCTTGTCGGGTGACGGCACCTCCAGCGGACTACCCGGCGGCGTGAACTCGGCCCGCTCGCAGGCGTAGCTGTCGAGGCGGCAGCGCCAGTGTTCGCCGAACGCGTCGAACTCCACGGCGTTCCCGGTCGGCTCGATGGTCCTGAACGGCAACGCCTCAGGATCGACCTGCTGCCCGGAGGCGGTGGCAAGCGCGGCGGCGAGCCGGGCGTGGTCGAAGGCCGGCCTGCGGCTGCCCGCCGCCGGGTCGACCAGCACGAACCGCCTTCCGACGCCATTGCTCACCGCGTACCAGAAACGGGTGCCTCCGTCGATCCACTGCGGCCTGACCTTGTCGCCGATGACGAGTTCGCCAGGGCGGGCGGGTCGGCGGAGTAGTTGCTCCGCGGCCTGGTAGGCCTGAGGGGTACTCATTCGTCTTGTCCTTTCTCGGCGCCCGGGTCCGGGCATGGTGATGCCACGGCGGCGCCAGCACGGCAGGGGTGATAGGGGCTGGAAGGGCTCGGCCGAGGGCGCTGGCCGTCACACGAGCCGGTGAGGCGAGGTGGGCGCGCTCGCCCGAGCGGCGGTACGACGACCGTCCCGCTCTGGTTGGTGGCGATGTCGTGACCGTCGGTACGGATGTCGCCGGAGGCGGGTCGGGGAAATGAGGTAGAGAGAATGTTGACGGCGGTGGTCTGCCGGTGCAGTTGGACCGGAGGGCGAAGCTCGTTCCTTCGGGGACGGCCCGGTCATCACCGTCGGGCGCGACCTTGTCACCGTGGGACTTGCGCAGCCCGTTCACCGCGGTGGCCAGGTTTCGTGACGCGTGCTCCTCAGAGGCTACGGGCGACGATGTCGCCGTAGGCGGTGGTTGCGTGGATGCTGAGGTCGGGGGCGCCGGTGTTCCTGAGCGTGTTCTGGATCCGGCCATGGGCGGTGCCGGCGTCCAGGGAGGCGGAGACGCCGTGGGCGACGCCGACCGTCACGTCGCCGGCCTGGGTGCGCAGTACGACCGTGCCGCGCACGGCCTCGGCGATCCGGATGTCGCCCTTTCCAGTACTGATCTCCGCAGGGCCATTGAGGCGGCCGACCGAGACGTCACCGCTGGCGGTGGTGAACCGGACGCTCACGGCCTCGTCGAGCTTGATCGCGCCGTGCGAGCCCTCGAAGGCGACGTCGCCGAACCGTCCGACGGCCCGGAATTCGGCGCTGGCTGCCTTCACCTCGACCCGGGAACCGGCGGGCAACTGGACCGTCACCTCGATGAATCCGGAGCTTCCGAGGATCTGGTTCCTGGCCGAGGCCTCGATCCGTAGGACGCCGTCGCTGTATTCGACCCTGGTCTGCTCCGCGACCTTCACGTCGCGGCCCTTCGAGGCGTCCGCCGGCAGGACCTCGACCGTGGTGTCGGCCCGATCGGCGGCGATGAACTGGACACGCCCTGCGGGGATGTCGAGGACGGCGGAGATCGGGGTGGGGGTGTCGAACTTCTGCATCGTGCTTCTCCTCCTGGACCAGTTGTTTCCAACACCGGAAACGCTACGTTGCGTTCGAGAATCAGGCAACAGGCCCGTTGCACCTGAACAGCATTAACGCAGGTGGAGGCCTCATTATCGTTGCAACGTCCGTAATTTCAACGCAACGGAGACGACTCAGACGTTGCATTGTGTTGGGAGTGAACGCTATTCTTCCGACTTCAAGGAAGCATGAAAGGGAGATCGCGATGCCGGGAGGCAGGCTCACCCAGCTCGAACGTCAGCAGATCGCACAGGGGCTGGCCGACGGGCTCGCCTACGCGGAGATCGCCAGACGTCTCGACCGCCCCACCTCGACGATCACGCGTGAGGTGATGCGGAACGGGGGTCCCACCACCTACCGCGCCGACCTGGCCCACCACGCCACTGAACGCCGCGCCCACCGGCGCAGGCAGGCCGTTCCCCGAGGACCACAGGCGCCCCCGCAGGCCCACGGACGCGACGCCGAGGCTGTGCGCGAGTACGAGGAGACGTTCACCACCCTCCTCATGCAACAGGGCCTGCCCAAAATGATGTCCCGGGTGCTGACCTGCCTCTACACCACCGACGCGGGCAGCCTCACCGCGTCCGAACTAGTCCAGCGCCTCCAGGTCAGCCCGGCGTCCATCTCAAAGGCGATCACGTTCCTCGAAAGCCAGGGCCTCATCCGCCGGGAACGCGACGAACGCCGCCGCGAGCGCTACGTCGTCGACGACGACGTCTGGTACCAGGGCATGATTGCCAGCGCCCGATCCAACGCCCAGCTCGCCGAGACCGCACGGCAGGGCATCAGCATCCTCGGCCCCGACACCCCGGCCGCCACCCGCCTCGAGAACATCGCCCGCTTCGTCGACTTCGTCGGCGAGAGCATCATCCGCGCTGCGGAACAGGCCCGCGAGGTCCTCTACACCAGGACCGAAGCGACCTCAGGCGGCACTGTCACGCCAGGTTCGGATCGCGGATAGATCCACCTTCGTGGCTGAGCCGTGGCTGAGCCGTGGCCGCAGCCGGACAGGTCATCGCCGACCGGTACCGGCGTGGACGCTGCCGGTGTTCCGTCTGCCGGGGTTCACCGGTGGACCCAGCGGTGGTAGGCGTCCAGGTCGACGTTGCTGCCACAGACAATCGTGACAACGTGGCGGCCGGCGAAGCGGTCGGGGTCTTCCAGGATGGCCGCGATGCCGAGAGCCGCTGAGGGCTCGACGACCAACCCCGCGTGCTCCAGGAGCAACCGCATTCCGGTGACGATCGATGCCTCACGTACGAGGACTGCGTCGTCGACCACCTGGAGGAGATCGTCCAGGACGGCAGGAATGGGGTACCGGCCGGCCACACCGTCGGCGATGGTATCGGTCGAGTCGGTGGTGACGACCCTGCGTTCGTGCCAGGACAGCGTCATGGCAGGCGCGCCGAGCGGCTGTACACAGATCACCTCGACCGTCGGTGCCAGGGCTTTGAGGACATGGCCGACGCCGGTGGCCATGGCGCCGCCACCAAGCGCGATCAGGACGGCGTCGCCGGCGGACACCGCGCCCACCAACTCCAGGCCGATGGTCGCGGCCCCCTCGCAGGTCTCAATGTCCAGGCTGTCCTCCACCAGCCGGACGCCGCGCTGATGCGCGATGTTCGCCGCCCGCTCGCGGGCCATGTCGAAGTCGCCGTCCACCAACTCCAGGTGCGCCCCGAAGGAACGGATCCGGTCGAGCTTGACCGTCGGCGCAAAGCGTGATGCCACAACCGTTACGTCCAGGCCCCGACGGCGACCCGACCAACCCAGCGCCTGACCGAGGTTGCCGGCGCTGGCGCACACCACCGCCGCTTCGCCCTGGTCGGCAAGGTGGCCCGCGACCAGTTCGGTACCCCGGGCCTTGAAGCTGCGCACCGGGTTCGCCGTTTCCAGCTTGATGCTCATCGTGCAGCCGAGCTGGTGTCCCAGGGCGTCGCACCGGTACAGCGGCGTGGTCAGAAAGACCGGGTCGATCATATTGCGGGCCGCGCGGATCCGATCGAGATCGAGACGGGTACGAACCATGGCCAGTGAACGTACCCGACAGCCGAGCCATGCGAAGTGTGCCCGGAAGGGTCCCGGCCGCCTCGTAGTTCCCGATCACCTATGTGGACCGGCCGTGCCCACGTGCCCGGCCACCCGGCCTGAGTCGCCCGCTGTCTTGAAGGTTTCAGCGCACCGTCCTGGTGTGACTGGGCAAAAGGTTCAACCGAAGGTTCAACGATAGCGTTGAGGACATGACTGCTGCGATCAAAGATGCTGCCCATGTCGTCGACGCTGCCACCGTCATGCGGTTACTCCCGGCCCGGCCACGGCTGTTTGCCCTCGGTGAGCCCACCCATGGCGAGGACGTTCTGCTCGAGCTGCGAAACGATCTCTTCCGGCAACTCGTCGAGCAGGAGGGCTACCGGACGATCGCGATCGAGAGCGACTGCCTGATGGGCCTGGTCGTGGACGACTACGTCACCTCGGGTACGGGCACCCTCGACGAGGTCATGCAGCGCGGCTTCAGCCACGGGTTCGGCGCGTCCCCGGCCAACCGTGAGCTGGTGCGCTGGATGCGCACGTACAACGACGGCCGGCCAGCTGCCGACCAGCTGCGCTTCGCCGGCTTCGACGGCCCGCTGGAGACCGCCGCAGCCGCGAGTCCCCGGCAGGCCCTCACCGCACTTTACGACTACCTCGCGGACCGGGTGGACGCCGATCTGCTTCCCTGCACCGCAGAATCGCTCGACCGGCTGCTCGGCACCGACGAGCAGTGGACCAATCCCGCCGCGATGATGGACCCGACCCGGTCCATGGGGCGGACGCCCGAGGCCGGACAGCTTCGGCTGCTTGCCGACGACCTGGTGAGCCTGGTTGACACGCAGACGCCGTACCTGGTCGCAGTGTCCTCGCCAGACGACTGGGACCGGGCACACCTGTACGGGCGTACCGCCACCGGGCTGCTGCGATACCACTTCTGGATGGCCGATTCGTCACCGGGCCGCATCGCGCGGGTGCTGGGCGCGCGGGCGTCGATGATGGCCGCCAACCTGCTGGCCATCGCCGAGCGGGGCCCGGCGCTGGTGCACGCCAACAACGCGCATCTCCAGCGGAACGAGAGCACGATGCAGATGGGCGATCTGACGTCGCATTGGTGGAGCGCCGGGGCGATCGCCAGCGCCCAGCTCGGCGAGGGGTACGCCTTCATGGCCACCGCCCTCGGCACGATCCGCCACCGTGGTGTGGACACCCCACTTCCGGACACGATCGAGGGGCTCCTCTACGTACTACCGGAGGACCGGTACATCGTCGACCCCCGCCGACTGGCCGCCGCTCTCGGCGACACGACGCCCGCCCCCCGCGTCTCCCCCTGGTTCGGCTACTCCCCGCTGGACCCGGACCACCTGGCGAGCATCGACGGGATCGTGTTCGTCAGGGACGCTCCCGCCGGGCAAACGTGGTGGCCGGCGGCGTGATCATCGACGGCTGATCAGCGGTCCGGATGGTGACCGGGCGTCGCCGACGCCCGGTCACGCGGTGGGGGTGGCGCCCGGTAGGTACGCGGCTGAGGGCTGGCGGCCGACCGTGTCGATGTGGGTTGCGCCCCAGCTGGGTCGCCGGTTCGACGTCCTCACTACGGACGGGCGACTGGACTGCCTCAGCCAACGTCCGCGCTCGCTCGGACTGCCGTGGCCCGATGGCACGGCGACGGGAGCGACCTGTCGGGAAATCCTTTTGTTGATCGTGGCGGGCCCATGACATGATGCTATTGCAACACTAGTCGCACTAAGCGCCGGCCCAGCACCGCCGACGATCATGGCCGGAACGTCCGCCGACATCGACTACATCGCCACCGAGCATGGTCTGGAGCAGCCAAGTGACACCCGTTTCCATTCACGAGTACGCGGTGACCGACGCCGCCGGCGGCCCGTACGCGATCACCACCGGCCCGGACGGTGCACTGTGGTTCACCATGGTCCACAGCGGGCAGATCGGCCGACTGGTACCCGGCCAAAAGCCCACCAGGCAGCAACTCGATCCAGGGTGCGGGCCGACGATCATCACCGTCGGGCCGGACCGGGCGCTCTGGTTCACCGAGTACCGGGCGCACCGCATCGGGCGAATCTCGACCGACGGCTCCGTTGACGAGTTCCCGTTGCCCAGCCCGGAGTGCGGACCGTTCGGCATCGCCGCCGGCCCCGATGGCGCACTCTGGTTCACCGAGACCAACACCGACCGTATCGGACGGATCACCACCGACGGCCAGATCACCGAGTTCCCTCTCCCGGTCGCCGGGGCCTTTCCGTCCGCGATCACCCCCGGCCCCGACGGCGGGATGTGGTTCACCATGAACCAGGCCAACGCGATCGGGCGGATCGGCATGGACGGCGTGACGGTCGTCCACCCGCTGCCGACCGAGGCCGCCGCGCCGGTAGGCATCACCGCAGGCCGGGACGACGCCCTCTGGTTCGTCGAGATCGCCGCCGGTCAGGTCGGACGGATCAGTCCCGACGGCGCGATCATGGAGTTTCCGTTGCCCGACCGCGCCGGCCGACCACACGCCATCACCCCTGATCGTGACGGCAACCTGTGGTTCACCGAGTGGGCCGGCAACCGCGTCGGCTCGATCACGACCGACGGTGTTGTCGAGACGTACGACCTACCGACATCACGCTGCGAACCACACGGCATCACCCTCGGACCCGACAACGCCCTGTGGACAGCTCTGGAGAATGGCTCACTCGCCCGTATCCAGTCCGTCGCCACGACCCCTGCTCGGTAGGTGTCGCGTTGACACGATCCGCTTGTTCAGCGTTCGGCACCGACTCCCGTCATGTCATTCGTGGGCGAGCACGCGTCGGACGGTGGGACGTCCCCGTCGCGCCGGCCGACTTCGGTGAAGCCGGCTCGTAGGAACAGGTTGAGGGTGCCCGGAAACAGGTCGGAGGTTGAGTGGTGGTGGTTCGCTGCCGCGATCGGGTACGCCTCCAGGTGTTGCGCCCCGGACGCGGCGGCATGGGCGGAGGCTCCGGGCTCTTCGACGAGCTGGACCGTAGTTAAATCCCTGGTCGGCCGATAGGCGTATCACCGATGATTGCGGCCATGGCCACGACACTATCGACACCTCATGTTCGAGATGCGACGCGCACCTCTTGATTCCGAGGCAGTGGCGCGGTCGTACCGTCGAGCCGCCGACGGTGTCGCCGCGCGAGGTGCTGGGCGGGTGTGCGAAAGAGTTCACTGGTGTCACACCGGGATGGGGAAATCATCATGGACGTCACCGACAGTGTGCCTGCCCTCGGGGCGCTGGATGGTCCCCTGGGTGGCAACGCCGCCTCGCTCCGGGCTACGGCCCACGCCCTCGGGAAGGTCGAGTCCGCCGTGGCCGTGGTGCTCGTCGAGGGCATCAGTGACCAGATCGCACTGGAAACGGCCGCCATGGGCTACGGCCGGAATCTCGAGGCGGAGCGAGTCGTGATCGTGCCGATCGGCGGAGCACACGCGATCGGCCGCTTCCTGACGAGGTTCGGCCCGCTGGGCACCCGGCCACGACTCGCCGGTCTGTGCGACCTGCGTGAGGAGGAGGTGTTCCGGCGCGGACTGGTCGCGACCCAGGTCGGCTCACCCCGTACGCGCACCGACATGGAGCACCTGGGGTTCTACGTCTGCGTCAAGGACCTGGAGGAGGAACTGATCCGCGCGGTGGGCACCGCCGGGGTCGAAGCACTCTTCGACTCGCAGGGCGACCTCCGATCGTTCCACTCGTTCCAGAAGCAGCCCGCCTGGCGCGGCCAGCAGCCCGAAGCGCAGATATACCGGTTCGTGCGCAGCAGTTCGCGCCGCAACCTGCTCTACGCACGCCTGTTCGTCGAGGCGGCAGTCGACCGCGGTACCTTGCCACGGCCGCTCGACGGGCTGCTCACCGCTGTTTGACCCGGAGTGTGGTTCGACCGGAACCAGTGAGGTCAGGTCGAAACGCAACGTCCCGGGCTAACCCGCCACGCCGATGTGCGTTCGACGGAACTGCATGCGTTCGGCTTCGTCGATCAGGGCACGCGCGTGATCGGCATAGGTGATGTGCGCTCTCAGGTCACCCGGTGCGAGGTGGTACGCGCCGGTGGGCCTGCCCTCGA
Source organism: Micromonospora sonneratiae (assembly GCF_042679305.1). Classification (NCBI taxonomy): domain Bacteria; kingdom Bacillati; phylum Actinomycetota; class Actinomycetes; order Micromonosporales; family Micromonosporaceae; genus Micromonospora; species Micromonospora sonneratiae. The sequence goes on from NZ_JBHTMP010000034.1 coordinate 22,055, forward strand.
GGTCGAAGCTGCCCGACGGGCTGACCGCGACCCATTCGAGGTCGGAACTGCGCAGAATGTCCAGGGCGGTCTGGTGGGCCAGTGAGAAGGGTCGGAACTCAGGCGGGAAACCAGTCGTGTCCATGAGAGGCACGCCGTTCGCGTCGGGCAGCAGCGACGCGAGGCTGACCCAGACGAGGCGATCTACCCTGGCCTCCCGCAACCCCGCGACCAGGCTCTCAGCTGCGGCGCGAAAGAACACGGCCGGTTCGTTGACGTCGCCCACGGCCGCGATCGCCACGTCGTGCCCCGCCGCCCCTGCGGCCACCGCCACCGGATCGGTCACGTCCGCCACGGCCCGTACCAGCGGCGTGACCTCGTGGCCACGTGCGCCTGCCTCCGCCACAGCGGCACTGCCCGCCCTGCCACCAGCTCCGAAAACAACGATCTTCAACATGGCAACGACCATAGGCCGGGTCCTGGTTACCGATCGGGTATCTATCCTCGATGTATGAGCCGCCTTGCTCCCGACATGTTCGATGAGCTCTGTCCCTCCTCGTTCCTACCCATCCGGATGGACCACAAGTGGGCGCCACTGGTCATGCGGTCGCTGGAGGAGGCACCCCGCCGATTCGGCGAACTTCGCATCGCGCTACCTCGGACGAGTCCCAAGGAACTCACCCGCGCCCTACGTACCCTTGAACGCGACGGCTTCGTGTCACGCTCCACAGCCGGTCGCACCGTCACGTACGAGCTGACACCGCTCGGCCGGAGCCTGCTGGCCCCCCTCAAGGTCGTCTATCAGTGGACCGCCGACCACTGGGACGAGATCCTCGACGCCCGTGACCCCGTCGAAGCTTGAACGCATGTCGGCTCGACCACCGCTTCTCCGGACCGGAATGCACCGTGGGCTGTGCGTCCACGTCGTCGGGTACGCCGCCGTCGGCGGCGTACCCGATCCGAACGGCGGTGACGGGACCGCCGAGTGGAACCGCCCCTACCCGGCGATCCCCGGGTGCCGGCCGGCCCACGGGCGGGCCTGCTCCAGCACGCTACCCAGCCGGATCAGCAGGTCCTCCCGGCCGTATGCGGCGACGAACTGTACACCGACCGGCAGCCCGTCGGCCGACCAATGCATCGGCAGCGACATCGCCGGCTGCCCGGTCGCGTTGAACGGCGAGGTGAAGCTGACGTACTCGCCCGACTTCAGGAAGCCGGCCAGCGGCTGCCCGGGTACCGGTCGCAGCTCGCCGAGTTGCGCCGGCAGCTTCGGTAGCGTCGGCGTGACCAGGAGGTCGTAGCCCGGGTCGCGCCCGCCGTCGACACCGGCGTCGTCGTGGTTCCACCAGGCAGCAACCCGCCGGCACCACCGGTGCAGCGCGCTCAGCCCTTCGAGGTACGCGACAGCGGGTACGTCCTTGCCGTACATGCCGAGCGCCCAGTTGTCCTGGTCCAGATCGTCGGGGGTGAGTTCCCGGCCGATCACCTTGCCCCAGTGCACGATGTCCAGGTACTGGAACACCGGCATCAGCACCTGCGCCTCGGCCGGTGGCTCGTCCAGCGCGGCCGGGCGGGCCTCCTCCACGATGTGCCCGAGTTCCTCCAGCAGGGCGGCCGTCGACCGGACCGCCACCACCACCTCGGGGTCGAGCGCGACGTTCGGATGGTCGACCTGGATGCCGACCCGCAGCCGGCCAACCGGTGCACCGACCTCCTGCACGTACGGGCGCTTCGGCGTCGGCGCCGTGTACGGATCACCGGGTGCCATCCCGCCGACGACGTCGAGAATTCCCGCGATATCCCGTATTGATCGGGTGATGGCGGACTCGTGCGTCATGCCGGCCCACGCCTCACCCAGTTCCGGGCCGAGCGAGACCCGGGCCCGGGTCGGCTTCAGGCCGACGAGACCGTTCGCGCTCGAGGGAATCCGTACCGATCCGCCACCGTCGTTGGCATGCGCCGCCGGCACCATGCCGGTCGCGACCGCGACCGCGGAGCCGCCGCTGGAACCACCGGACGAACGGCCGAGATCCCACGGGTTGCGCGTGGGGCCGTACGAGTCGGGCTCCGTCGTCGTCCACGCACCGATCTCGGGGGTGTTCGTCCGGCCGACGAGCACGAACCCCGCCGCCCGCAGCTTCGACACCATCCAGGTATCGGCCGACGCCCGCCAGTCCAGCTCCTTCAGGAAGCGGGTGCCGTAGTGGTAGGGGTCGCCCTCGCTCTGCTGGAACAGGTCCTTGACGGCGAAGGGCACCCCGCCGAACGGTCCGGTCGGCGCTCGATCGGCGACCGCCCGCGCCTTCTCGAAGCTGGTGTGGATGAACGCGTTGACCTCGGGATTCAGCTTCTCGATCCGGCTGATCGAATGCTCGACGAGTTCGCGGGCGCTGACCTCGCCCGAACGGACCAGCTCGGCCTGCCCGGTCGCGTCGAGCCAGGTGATGTCTTCCATGGCGTCCTCTCATAGGGCCGGCACTGTCGGGCCGACCGACGGTCGACCGGCGAGTGCCGCTGTTCGCCTGTTACGTCCCACAGCCTCACCGCCACCGGTCGGCCCGACAACGGACAGCCGCCGGATCGGCAGTACTGCCTAGGCAATGCCGACTGGGTCGTACGGGTCATCGGCCGCCCTCGTACGCTGGCCGTCGATGACCCGTACGACGCGTGCACGGCCGGTGCTCGAACGGCGGCTGGAGACCGCCGCCTGGCAGCACCGGTTGACCGTCGTGCACGCCCCCGCCGGCTGGGGCAAATCACTGGGCCTGGCCGCCTGGATCGCCTCGTCGGCGCGGGGGAACCGGATCGCCCGGGCCGAACTGGATCCGGACTGTTCCGAGCCGGTCGTCTTCTGGACCCGGGTGGCCGAGGCGCTGGCCGGCACCGACGACCGGTTCGCCGGCCTGGACACGCCTCCAGCCGGGGTGGACGACCGTCGTACCTGGATAGCGGAGCTGGTCGCCACCGGACTGTCCGCGCCCGCCGACCTCGTCCTGGCCCTCGACAACGTCGAACGGATCGACACCCCGGCCGTCGGCGACGAGCTCGCACTGCTCGTGCTTGGCCGCTCCCGGATCCGGCTCCTGCTGGCCGGCCGTACCCGGCCGCCGCTCGCCCTCGCCCGGCTGCGGGCCTCGGGGGCGCTGGCCGAGATCGACGCCGGCGATCTCGCCTTCTCCGCCGACGAGGCGCGGTCACTGCTCGACAGTCCTGCCACCCCGGAGTTCGAGGAGGCGATCCGGCGGGCCGAGGGCTGGCCCGTCGCGCTGCGGTTCGCCGCCGGGCAGCCGCACGAGCGGCTCCGCGGCGACCATCACCACCTGTACGACTACGTCGTCGAGGAGGTGCTCGCCCCGCTGCCGGCCAACCTGCGTCGCTTCCTGCTCGGCACCGCCGGGCTCGACTGGCTGGGCGGCCCGCTCTGCGACGCGGTCACCGGCGGCGACGATGGCAGCGGCATGCTGGCCCGGCTCGACCGGGCGGGAGTCTTCGTCGTACCGCTCGACCGCCGCCGCCTGTGGTTCCGCTACCACCCGCTGTTCCGGGAAGCACTGCACCGGGCCGCAGCGGCCGAAGGCGTCGACACCGAGGCAGCCCACCGCCGCGCCGCCCGCTGGTTCGTCGACCACGGGATGCCGGACCGCGCGATCGCGCACCTGCTGGCCGCCGGTGACGAGGCCGAGGCGGGCGAACTGATCGCGTCCACGTACTGGCGGATGCTCGATGTCGGCCGCACCGCCACCGTCCTCGCCTGGATCGACCGGCTTGCTCCGGAGCACCTGCACGCCGACGCGCGGCTGCTACTCGCGCACGCGTCGGCGAGCCTGTTCGCCGGCCGTACCGGGGACGTACACCTCGCCCTGGCGCTGGCCGAGACGGCACCGGCCCGGCAGGGGCCCCTGGCCGATGGCCTGCCGTCGGTCGACGCCGGTATCGCGCTCGGCCGGGCCTCCCTCAGTGCGTTGCGCGGCAACGTCGGCGAGGCGGTGCGCTGGGCACGGCGGGCCCGCGCGATGCACGGGCCGGAGCATTTCACGCAACGGGCGAACTGCGACATCATCCTGGCCGGCTCGGCGTACTACGCCGGTCCCGGCGACGACGTCGAGTTCCGGCTGACGGAGATCGTGGAGTCGGCCACCCCGATGCGCAACACCGCGGCCGAGGTCGCCGGCCGCGCAACCCTCGCCCGGGTCCGCGCGGAGCGCGGGGACCTGCCGGCCGCCTGGGAACAGCTGGCCCGAGCCGAGGCCCTGATCGGTTCCCGGTACGCCGCCCTGCCGTTCGCGGACCGTGTGTTCGCCCTCTGCCACGCGGCGGTCGCCCAGCACTCGGGTGCTGTCGACACCGCGGTCGCCGGCTTCACGAACGCCCACGATCTGGCGATCGCCGCGACCGACCGGATCACCGCCTTGGACGCCACCCTGGGCCTGGCGGAGTTGGAACTCGACGCGGGGCGGGTGGAGACCGCCCGGCGCTGGTCGGATGAGGCAGCGCGGCTGCTGGCCGAGTGCGAGGACCCCGGGCAGCGACTGCGCAGCCGGCAGGCAGCGGTGCGAGCCCGGCTCGCCGACCGGGTCGCTGCCGATCCGACCGCTGGCGGTCTGGTCACCGCCCGCCAGGGGGCGATCCTCCAGGCGGTCGCGCGCGGTCTGTCCGATGCCGCGATCGCTGCGGAACTCGGGGTGAGCGTCCGAACGGTGCACGCACACCTGCGGGCGGTCAACGCCCGGCTGCGGGTCCACTGCCGCGCCGACGCGGTCCGCGTCTACCGGGCGCGCGGCGGCCCCGCTTGAGCGGGGTATGTGTGGTGGAACGTCGATGCCAGGTGGCATGGGTGCCCGAGGCACCCGTACGGGGTGCAGCACCGGACACCGCCGTGATCGCCGGTAGCCGTGGGCTGCCGGTCACCGACTCGGGCGGATTCCCTCCGCCCCAAGGGACACCGGCGCAGTGGCGTCCGCGGCTTCTGAGCAGTGCAGTGCGATCTCGGCTGCGCGCAGCATCGCGGCGTGGGTCCGCTCCGGTGGCTCGGCATGCCGCAGGCTGGTCACCGCGCTGGCGCTGATGGCCCCCATCAGCGCCCCGACGACGGCTGCCGCCGCGGCCTCGTCGAGTGCCTCCGGATATGCCCGGTGCAGCGCCTCGGCGATTCGGGTCTGAGCGGTGAACACGGTGTGCAGCACGCGGGCCTGAACGGCGGGCGTTGTGACTATCAGACGCGCCCGCAGTGCCGCCAGGCCGCCAGGTAGGTCGCCGGCGGCGGTGTTGGCGATCATGCTCCGGGTTGCCCCGGCCAGCACCTCCCGCATTGGCGCGTCGGGCCGCCGTCCTTCGATGGCCTGCACGGCCAGGTCGATCCTCGTATCACTGTCGACCAGCAGCACGTCCTCCTTCGCAGGGAAGTGCAGGAAGAACGTGCGCTTGCTGACGTCGGCGGCCTCGGCGATGTCAGCCACGCTCGTCCGGTCGTAACCCTTCTCGGTGAACAGGCGGACGGCGGCGTTCACCAGTGCCTGTCGGGTGACCTGCTTCTTCCGTTCACGACGTCCAAGTTCGCCTGACACCGGGCCAGCGTAGTACACCACGTACATAGGTTCACCAAGAGTATGAGTACACTGAGTGCACTAATTTGTCGGGCGAAATGAAGCGAGGTGCCGTACATGGGCGAGCTGACTGGACGGACAGTGCTGGTCACCGGCGCCGGGCGGGGCATCGGCCGGGCGGAGGCGCTGTATCTGGCGGCCAGCGGCGCGAACGTAGTCGTGAACGACCCCGGCGTGGAGATCGATGGACGGGGCGGCGACGCCAGCATCGCTGCCGCTGTGGTCGACGAGATTCGCGCGCAGGGCGGACACGCGGTCGCCGACACGGGCAACGTCACCGACTGGGCAGCCGCCCAGCGCATGGTCGAACTGGCCGTCGCGGAGTTCGGCGACCTGCACGCGGTGGTCAACAACGCAACCATTGAGATCAACAAAGGGCTCGAACGGCTGACCGAAGCGGAGTTCGACGACGTGGTGGCAGTCAAACTGAAAGGGACCTTCGCGTTGAGTCACTGGGCTACGGCGTACTGGCGTGGCCGGCTGGACCGAGGAGTGCGTACGGACCGAGCCATCGTCAACACCGCGTCGGGCTCCGGCCTGCTCAATCCACTACCCACCCAGTCGAACTACGCGGCGGCGAACGCCGCAGTCGCGGCCATGACCACCGTGCACGCACTGGAACTGCGGCGAATGGGGGTCCGGGTGAACTGCATCAGCCCGTCGATGGTGCGCACTCGGCTGACGAACCCGGTGCCGGGCATGGATCAGACACCGCCGGACGGGGAACTGGACCCGAAGGACCCCGTCGTGGTGGCTCCGCTCGTCGCCTACCTGGTCAGTGCGGGGTGCCCACTGACCGGGCAGGTGCTGTCGGTGCGTGGCGGCTCGATCGCGGTCAACCACGGCTGGACACGCGGTGCGCAGATCAACAAGGACAGGGAACTCTGGACGGTTCCCGAACTGGCGGCGGGCCTGGCGACACTACCGCTGGAGGATCCATTCGACCGGCTGGCGACCGCACTCGGTGGCGCCCTGGGTATCCACGGCCGCGACAGGTTCGAGGCGATGGTCAACGCAGAGCTCGACAGGAGCTGAGCGGTCGGCTCAGCTCGGCTCGGCTCGGCTCGAGGTTTCCGGAATCCGCGTCGGCGGTGTTGCTTGGCCGGCCAGTCGACCAGGCCGGCCCGGTGGCCCGTATTCGTTCCTGCTCGTCACCGCGGCTTCCGAAGGACGTCCCCGACGCAACCACATACCGCACCGGGACGGTGAACGCTTTGGGGGTAGGTTGCGGAGGCAACACCTCGCGAACTCCACAGCCACGGGTTGAGCGCACGCGGCGGCCATCTGGCCGGACGGCGCCCGACCCGTGGTCCGGACGGGCGTCGGGCGCCGTGGCGGTGTCACTCGCAGAAAACCTGCACCTTGGTGTCGGGCTGGTCGACGTCGATGGTGAGGTCGTCGAGTTGCTCGATGAGCTCCTCGATGTGCTGCGGCTTGAGCTGGGTGAGGTCGATGGGTACGCCCGACTTGTTCAGCTCGTCGTTGACCTTGGCGAGCGCCTGCGGGGGGATGAGGCTGGTGAGCCGGACCCCGGCACGCAGCAGTTGCAGCGGGACCCGGACATTGACCCGGGCCGGTCCGTCACTGCTGGTGTCGTCCTCCGAGTTCACCACGACGCGCAGGTACTTGGGTCGCGGTTTCGGGCGGAACGTGGCTCCCGGCGGCGACTCGGGCTGTTCTCGCTCGACGGCGTCGATCAGCCGCTCGGCCTCGTCCGCGGTGATCTTTCCCTCGGCCAGCATCTGTAGGATCTGGCGGCGCTGCTCATTCATTGTCATTCCTCCCCTTCTGACTCATCTGATGCTTAACAGCACGGCCGTTCGGCCCTGCTCAAGTTCGAACCGGGTGCCGGGGAGTGCCCACAGCAGTTGCCCGGTGCCGCGTAACGCGCCCACCGGACTCACCCGGAAGACGAGGCATGCGACCAGTCCGACCAGCACGGCCAGCAACAGCAGCGGTGACAGCACCAGCAGTACCGGCAGTACCGGGACATACAGCCGCAGCCAGCGGCCGTCCCGACGACGTTGGCGGTACGTCACCAGCTGCGGGATCATCGGGACCTCTCCAGCTCGGCCAGCGCCTCCTCGACGCTGATCTCCCCCCGCCGCAGGCGGTCAACGACGTCGGCACCGGCGGGTGCCGGATCGGTGTCGACGAAGTCGAACTGCTCGGCGATCCGGTTCAGCCGGGACTTGATCGTCGGGTAGCTCACCCCGAAGATCCGCTCCATCTCCTTGATCGAACCGTGCGACCGGACGAATGCGGCAACGAACACCTGGTCGTCGGCGCTGAGCTGAGCCAGCTGCGGTGGCTCGAACTGCCCCTCGACCGCGACGCCGCTGCCGACGAGGCGGACCCGCTCGACCACGAACGGCTGTCCGCGCGTCAGGTCCGTCAGCTCCTGCCAGTCCACCTTCGGCCCCCTTACCTCCGACGATCCGTCCACCATTTAGTTTTACCTTGATTTTCTTAAGCTTTCAATCTCGGGGCCTTAATTTTTTTGATTTGATCTTCATTGCCGTGACGCTGACACCCGTCCGGCACGATCCGCCGTGTCCCGGGTGGGCCAACAGTGCCGTCATCACGTCGCGCGCCATGCGCACACCTCGGTCGGCCCGTTCGACTCCTCCACACCTCGGGGCCCACGCTGGCCCGCCGCCCACCGGCGCCACACGTGAAGCCCCCACGCACGGGTCGATCATGAGAGAAGACCGCTGGCGCTGGATTAATGGAACCCACGACCCTGTGGGGGGATGAGGCGTGTCCGGGGTCCTGGGCATGCCCGGCCCACGCTGTGGTGTCGAGCCCGCCTGCCGGGCGTACGACGGGGACCGGGTTCTGCGGACACGGGTTCTGCGGACAGCAGCCGGCAGAAGCGGCTGGGAAGTGGTCGCCATGGCGATGCGGACCCATGAGCAGGAGGGTGTGTGCCGGGTACGCGAGTGCGCGCCGATGCGGCGGGCGTCGATGGTTTCGGCGGCATCCGGGAATGCCGCGAGGCCGGAGCTGCCAGGCATCAGGGTGCCGGCCACCGGGAACGACATGCTGCCCGGCTGCGCCATCGCGTCGTTCCTGGTCATCGTCACCGACGATGCGACAGGTCCTGGTCGCTGATCAGTCGGTCGACGTCGTCGAGGTCGAGGAGGGCGGCCAACACGGCCGGGTCGCCATGATGCATCTCGGGCTGCCGGGGCCACCCGGCATGCAGGCGGGGCACCGAGTCCGAACTCGTGGTTTACCCGTTCGGAATTCTGGACGAGGGCGTGACCTTCAGCGTGGTCAGCGCCCGTTGGAAGAATCGTCGGCTGCGGCGGCGTTCCGACGCGCCGGTACGGGCACGTCGATGACCTGCCCGTACCGGTCGACCGTGTGTGCTCAGGTCATCTGCAATGTGGTCAGACAGGTCGGCGCGTCCGGACCGGTGGAGATCTTCGTTTCGGCTGCCTTGCCGCCGGAGGCGATCCGCAGCGTACCGGTCATGCCACGAGGCAACCAGAATCCCACGAAGCCGTTGGCGAAGGTGGTGACCGCCTCGTCGACCAGCACCTTGCCGCTGGCATCGTCCACGACCCTCACCTGCACCTCGGTGTTGACCAACTCGCCCTTGCACGTGGTCAGCGAATGGTAGAAGCACTCATGGGTCCGCTGCACGTACGGGGCCACCGACAGGTAGAAACGGTCGTCGGGCAGAGCCAGGCTGTGCTCCTGCCCACCGGCAGATACCACCAACTCGCTCGCGCGCACCGACGCCTTCAGGTCAGCCGGCCGGTCCTGTAGGCCCAGCCGGTCGAGCCGGTCGATGACCTCCACCGTGCTCTTCCCAGCCAAACCATAGCGAGCCAGCAGCGGCTCGGCACCGGCAGACACCGACGGGGCCGCCGAACTCGCCGTATCGGCTCCTGCAGCGGCCGTGTTGTCGCCACCACTGGAGCAACCGGTCACCAACAGCACCGACACCGCAGCCACGAGGACGAGTCGTTTCATGCTCATGATCCTGGCATGGCCGCCAGACACGCTGCTCACCTCGGCGAGGGGAAGTGACGAAAACAGGCCGCCTGGCCGTCTCGGGCCAGGCCACCCGGCCCACGTATCAGGCCCAGCCGACCCTTCCCACACCCGGTTACGGGAAGCGCACCGCCAGGGCCACTCCCGGCCGGCTGCGCTGCCGATGCCTGGCCGGAGGCCGCCAGCACGACTCGACCAGCGTCGAGGAGCACTGGCGCGGCAACGACTAACGAACTCGCTCGTAGGCGATGGCGAGTACACCGTGGTCTCCGGCGGTCGCTTTGACGAGGGTCCACTTTGAAGGCGGCAGGCCCGCGTCGAGCAGCCGCTGGCCGCCGCCGATGATCTCAGGGAACACGGTGAACGAGATGCGATCGACGCGGTCGGCCGCGAGGAGCGCCGTTATGACACTCGCGCTCGAGAGGACGACGATGTCGCCACCCGGCTCGCCCCTCAGTTGATCGACGACCTCAGCGGCGGGGCGGTCGAACACTCGGGCATTGTTCCATGGTGCCTCGGTGAGGGTGTTCGAGAGCACGACCTTCTCGCTGTCCCGCATCCAGGCGCCGTACGAAGGAATATTCTTGTCAAAGACTATATTCGTCGAGCGCTAGCTGGCCGCTACGACGGAAGTCCGTGACGTCGGGCAGCTTCCGGAAACCGGCGGACGAGCAGCCTCGCGCGCACCAGCGCGACACAGCGTAGATCAGACTTGACTTAATTAAGCCGCCACTGACACAGTTCATCGGGTGCACGCGTTCGACGTCCTCAGTGACCGGTACGACGCCGGACACTGGAGTTGCTGGCCGACGGAGAGCAGGCCGTCGGTGCCGTCAGCAAAATCGTCCGGGTGGAGTTCGACGTCCCGCCGGGTCGCTTCCGGCAGTTCTTGAGCCGGCACACCTGGATGCATCGACCACCGAAGCAGCCTGCGGCAAACGCGAACGCCGCGAACAGCGCGATGACAGTGGAAACCGAAGACACTGCGGGGACACCGGCTCGTCGTCAGGAGACCGAGTCCGCGAGGAGGATACGTGATCGACATCATCAACCAGATCAACACCACCCAGCGGGCGATAGGTAATCGGGCGGTTGCCACCGGTAATGGACGGTCAGTGCTGCTGCGCCGGGTCTACGATGCCCCGGTCGAGGACGTCTGGAGCGCCTGCACCGACCCGGAGCGGCTCGGCCGATGGCTGGGCCCGGTCGAGGGCGACCTGCGGGTCGGCGGTACGTTCCAGCTCAAGGACAACGCCGGTGGCGAGATCCTGCGCTGCGAGGAACCCCGTCTGATCAAGGTGACCTGGGTCTTCGGCGAGGGCATGCCGACCGAGGTCGAGGTACGCCTAGCGCCCGGCGACGACGGCCGCACCCTCTTCGAACTGGAGCACGCCTCACCCGCCCAGATCGTCGACGAGCTCGTGCGCACGTACGGTCCCGGTGGCACGATCGGAATCGGCTGCGGCTGGGACCTCGCGCTACTCGGCCTCGACCTCTTCCTGCACGGCGTGAAGTTCGACCCCGCCACCTGGCAGGACACTCCCGAGGGAAAGGAGTTCGCCATCCGCAGCTGCCACGCGTGGGGGCCCGCGATCCAGGCTGCCTGGCATACCAGTGACGAAGACATCGCCGGGGCCATCGCATTCGCGGTGCAGCACTTCGCCCCCGGGACCAGCGACGACCGCTGATGACCCGCGACATCACCTCCGGCGGCGGTCGGGTGCCCGGGGCGGTACCGGATCGACGGGAACGCTGCTGAACAGCGGCGTCCGCCGACGCCGCTGACGGCTTCCCACCGGGCACTCCGAAGGGCCCTCCCATGACGAAGCTGACCCGCAGGGGTGCACCCGGAGCTTGGTTTTCGACCCGGGCGAACGCCGGATGGCAGCCGCTGCGCGAGAGTATTGGACAGGAGGTTGAGGTGACTGAGACGACGGTGGCCGAGGTGATGGCCGAACTGGCTGAGCTCGAGGACCCGAAGACACGCAAGGTGAACGAGAAACACGGTGACGATCACGGTGTGAACCTCAGCATGCTGCGCGCGCTCGCGAAGCGGCTGAAGACGCAGCAGGAACTCGCGTGCCAGCTCTGGGCGACGGATGACACCGCGGCGAGACTGCTGGCGATCCTGATCTGCCGTCCGAAGACATTCGAGCGTGACGAGTTGGACGCCATGTTGCGCGAGGCACGCACACCCAAGGTGCACGACTGGCTCGTGAACTATGTGGTGAAGAAGAACCCGCACTCCGAAGAGCTGCGCCTGGCCTGGTTCGTCGATCCGGATCCAGTGGTCGCGAGTGCAGGTTGGGCACTGACCACCGAACGCGTGGCTAAGCAACCCCAGGGCCTGGACCTCGCAGGACTGCTTGACGTCATCGAGGCGGGGATGAAGGACGCCCCGGATCGCCTCCAGTGGGCGATGAACCACTGCCTGGCTCAGATCGGGATCGAGCACGCCGAGCACCGCGCCCGTGCGATCGACATCGGCGAGCGCCTGGAGGTGCTCAAGGACTACCCGACTCCCCCGAACTGCACGTCTCCGTTCGCGCCCATCTGGATCAACGAGATGGTGCGCCGACAGCACGACAGGTAGGAAGGTCGGCCTCACGCTCGTGCGGCGCCCCACCTTCGTAGGCGACAGCGGCTGCCCACGTACACGATCTTCCTCGACCCACCGGCCGCCGACTGTCTGCGGGCGCGGGCAATCATTGTTCTCCCGCCGACCTCGGTAGGATCAGGTTCCCCACCCGTGGCTCGGAGGCGACAGCAGACATGGGCAATCCGGAACAGCCGCAGCAGCAGCAACCTGCCCCGCCACTGGTACCGCCACAGACATCCGCACCCCTACCGCCGCCCCCGGGCTACGGAACCCCGCAAGGCTATGGGACACCACAGCCCGGATACGGGGCACCACAGCCCGGATACGGGGCACCACAGCCCGGATACGGGGCACCACAGCCCGGATACGGGCAGTCGCCCAATTACGGCCAGCCGGGCTATCCGCACCCCGGCGCCCCGGTGGCACCGACTCCACCGGCCCGGCGTACCGGGCTGATCATCGGGATCGTGGCCGGAGCCGTCGCACTGGCCCTGCTCGTCGCCTGCGGAGTGGGCGGCTTCGTCTGGTACCAGCGAGGCAAGGGCGGCGACGACCTGCCCGAGGTGATCAACTACCGCAAGACAAACCCGGACGCGTTGAAATCGGACCACGTCCAGGCACCCCCCGTGTACCCGATGACCCCACCGGCCGGCGGCCCACACTTCCTCGAATGGCAGAACTGCAACGGCGATGTCTACTCTGCCCCCATCGTGGACGGCAACGCGGTACACAGCCTCGAACACGGCGCGGTGTGGATCACGTACCGGCCGGACCTGCCGGCAGCCGACGTGGAACGGCTGGCCGACCGGGTACGCGGACAGACACACCTGATGCTCAGCCCGTACCCGGGACAGGACTCGCCGATCTCGCTACAGGCCTGGGGGTACCAGCTCAGGGTCAACAAGGTCGACGACCCGGCAATCGACGAGTTCATCCGGACCTACCGGGAGACCGCAGCGATCGAACCCGGAGCGCCCTGCGGCGGCGGGATCACCACGACGCAATGAGCCGCCACCGGACGTGCTACCGCCGAGCGGGCCCACGGACGGCATCCCCAGGGCTGCTGTCGACTGCCATCGGCACCGTCGCTGCCCTACGCGCCGCGTCGGCCGAGGACGATCTTCACGGTACGTCGTCGGCTGGCTGGGCTGTACCGACGGCGGTACGGCGGCCGTGATGCCACAGTTTCCGTCTCCCATCACGGGGACGGAGTGTCGGGTCAACGGCCACGTACGGCGGCGACGACCCGGCGTACCTGGTAGCCGTCCGTGGCCTCGCGGCCGCCGCACCGCACCGGTGCCCGCAGGTGCACCTCCCGCGCCCCGGTCTCGGCGAGCACCCGCTGGACGTTGTGCGACCGGATGTCGCCGGCGGCAATGACCCGCAACCGGTCACCGGCCCGCTGCCGCAGGGCTGCGATCCGTGCGGCACCGGCCAGCGCGGTGGGTGCCGCACCCGAGGTGAGCACCGCGTCGGCTCCGAGACCGATGATCTCCTCGATCGCTTCCAGTTGGTCGCCGACCTCGTCGAACGCCTTGTGCACGGTCACTGGCAGCGGCCCCGCCGCCTCGATCAGGTGCCGGAGTACGGTCAGGTCAAGGCCGCCGTCGGCGGTGAGCGCCCCGACCACCACCCCGACCGCGAGACCGTGCGGATTGGGCAGGCCGTGGATGGCCTCGATGTCGGCGAGCATGACCTGCTTCTCGATCTCGCTGACCCGGAAGTTGCCACCCCGGGGGCGGACCATGACCCGTACCCCCACCCTGTGCAATGTCCGCAGGGCGACCTCGACGGTCCCCAGGCTGGGGGTGGTACCGCCCTGGCCAAGGTCCGCGCAGAGTTCCACCCGGTCGGCCCCGGCCGCCTCGGCCACCAGCGCGGTCGGTACGTCGCTCACGCAGATCTCCACGATCGTCCGATCTGTCGAACTCATCGGACAGCTCCGGTGTCCGCAGTGGCCGCCGTGGACACCGCACGGAGCGGGAAATGGCAGGCCACCTGGTGCCCGTCGCCGGCCAGCGGCGGCTCCGTCCCGCAGATCTCCTGGGCCAGGGGGCAGCGGGTCCGGAACCGGCAACCGGTGGGCGGGTTCAGTGCACTGGGCAGTTCACCGTGGATGGTGACGCCGTCGCGTACGGCCGGGGTGTTCGGGGTGATGGAGGGAACGGCGTCGATGAGCGCCTGTGTGTACGGGTGCCGGGCCGCCCGGACCACGTCCCGGGCCGGGCCGACCTCGACGAGTTTACCGAGGTACATGACGCCGATCCGGTCCGCCATGTAGTCGACGACGGACAGGTCGTGACTGATGAAGACGTACGCCAGACCAAGCTCGCGCTGCAGGTCCTTCATGAGGTTGAGGACCTGCGCCTGGATCGACACGTCCAACGCGCTCACCGGCTCGTCCCCGACGATCAGCCGGGGTTGCAGGGCCAGTGACCGGGCCAGCCCGATTCGCTGCAACTGGCCGCCGGAGAACTCGTGGGGGTAGCGCTCCAGGACCCGCCGCGACAGCCCCACCTGGTCGAGGAGGGTGGCGATGCGCGCCCGCCGGGCCGCGCCGTCGCCCACCTTCTGGATCTCCAGCGGCTCGGCGAGGATGGCGTCGACCCGCATCCGTGGGTTCATCGCGGCATAGCTGTCCTGGAACATCAGCTGGACCTGCCGGTGCATCCGGCGGCGTTCCCGCCCGGTCAGGCTGGCGATGTCGGTGCCGTCCAACATGATCTGCCCGGAGGTCGGCCGCTCCAGTCCGACGGCCAGACGGCCCACGGTGGACTTGCCGCAGCCGGACTCGCCGACCAGTCCGAAGGTCTCCCCCGGACCGACCTCGAACGAGACACCCGCCACGGCGCTCACCTGACCGGCGGTGCGACGCAGCAGCCCTCTACCGTGCGCGGCATAGTCCTTGACCAGGGCCCGCACCGACAGGACAGGTGTCGTCACCGGCTCACCTGCCGGGGCCACCGACTCAGCCGGCCCAGCCGCCGGTTCAGCGGGCCCTGCCACCGGCTCGCCTTTCCGGGCCGCCGTGCCGGCCGGCTCCGGGACCGGCTCGGCCCGGACCGGGGTCGGCAGCGGAACCGGTACGGCGGATGCCACGGGCACCGGATGCAGGCAGGCGTGCTGGTGCTCACCGGCCGACAGGGTCACCTCGGTGCTGCGGCACTCGTCGGTGGCGTACCGGCAGCGGGGGGCGAAGCGGCAGCCGGTCAGGGGCCGGGAAAGGTCCGGCGGCAGTCCCGGGATGCTGTAGAGCCGGGCGTGTTCACCGGAGTCCCGGATCGCCGACTCAGGCAGCGCCTCCATCAGTGCCTGCGTGTAGCGGTGCCGGGGCGAGTGGAGGAGCTTCTCGGTCGCGGCGGTCTCCACCACCCGTCCGGCGTACATGACGGCGACCCGGTCGGCCCGGCCGGCGATCACCCCCAGGTCGTGGGTGACCAGGATGACGGCCATCCGGAACTCTTCCCGCAGGTCGTCGATGAGTTCGAGGATCTGCCGTTGGGTGGTGACGTCGAGCGCCGTGGTCGGCTCGTCGGCGATGAGCAGGCGGGGCGAGCAGACCAGCGCCATCGCGATGGCGACCCGTTGCCGCATCCCGCCGGACAACTCGTGCGGGTAGTTGTCGACGATCCGGTCCGGGCGCGGCATCCCGACCCGGCGCAGGATCTCGATTGCCCGTTCCCGGGCCTCCGCCTTGCCGACCCGCTCGTGCACCCGCAACGGTTCGGCGACCTGGACCCCGATCCGCATGGTGGGGTTGAGCGAGGTGAGTGGGTCCTGGAAGACCATGCCCATCCGGACCCCACGGATCCGGCGTACCTCGTCGGCTGGCAGCGACCGTAGGTCCCGGCCCTCGAACAGGATCTGCCCGCCGCTCACCCGACCACCGGGCGGCAGCAACCCCATGATCGACAGTGCCGTCATCGTCTTGCCGCTGCCCGACTCGCCCACGACGCCGAGGGTCTCCCCCGGCATGAGCTCCAGGTCGACCCCGTCGAGGGCGTGCACCGTACCGCGGCGCAGGGCGATGTCGGTGTCGAGATCGCGCAGTTCCAGCAGGGGCTGGGCACCCGTCGTGTCCCCTGCCGCCGAGGAGTGCCGCACGGTCGGCTCGGTCGATTCGATCATTGCGTGCTCCTGCTACCTCCGCCGGAGGCGGACCTCGAAGGCGTCCCTCAGCCCGTCGCCGATGAAGTTGAAGGCGAGGACGATGAGGATGATGGCGATCCCGGGCGGGTACAGCAGCCACCAGTGACCGCTGTAGGTGTTCGTCAGGCCGTCGGAGAGCATCCCGCCCCAGTTCGCCGCCGGCGGCGGGACGCCGAGGCCGAGGAAGGACAGGTACGCGACGTACAGGATCGCGTCTGCGACCTGGAAGGTGGCGTTGACGATCACCGTTCCGATGGCGTTCGGCACGATGTGCCGGCGTACCGCCCGGCCGCCCGTCCCACCCATCGCCCGCATGGCCTGGACGTACTCGCGCGACCGCAGGGTCAGTGCCTCGCCGCGGACCAGCCGGGCCGGCCCCAGCCAGGCGAAGGCACCGATGATGAAGATGAGCATCGGCACGCTCGGCGTGACGATGGCGGCCAGCAGCATGAAGAGGAAGAGCGACGGGATCGACATCATCGCGTCGACCACCCGCATCATCGCCGAGTCCGCCCAGCCGCCGACGAATCCGGCGACCGCTCCCCACAGGGTGCCGAGGATGGTGGCGAGGACTCCTGCGGCGAGCCCGACCACGATCGAGGTCTGCCCGCCGAGCATGAGGCGGCCCAACTGGTCGTAGCCGAGCCCGTCGGTCCCGAGTGGATGTCCCTGCTCTCCTGGGGCCAGGTATACGGCGGTGAGGTCGGTGTGCACCTGGTCGGTGCGGTAGAAGAGCGGGCCGAGGAAGCAGATCCCGGCCAGTAGGACGAACAGGCCCAGGCCCACCAGGGCGAGCCGGTTCTCGCAGAAGACGACCAGCCCCTGCCGCCAGAGACCGCGCACCGGCCCCTCGCCCGGGTCGCCGGTCTGGTCAGGGGTCGTACCTGGCCGGACCGCCTCGGAAGGTGTGGTCATGAGGCGCTCCTGCGGAGTCGGACCCGGGGATCGACGGCGGCGTAGAGCAGGTCGGCGACGAGCGCGCCGACGACCGTCGCGATCGAGATGATGACGGTGACCCCGAGCAGGATCGGGAAGTCACGCTTCAGCGCCGCCTGCCAGAACAGCTGCCCCATGCCGGGGAAGTTGAACAGCGACTCGACGACCAACGCCCCGCTGAACAGCGCGGGCAGGTACATGCCGAGCAGCGTGATGACCGGGAACAACCCGTTGCGCAGCGTGTGCCGCAGCACGACCCGCCATTCGGACAGGCCCTTGCTGCGGGCGGTGCGGACGTAGTTCTCGTTGAGGTTGTCGACCATGGCGGAGCGTACGTACCGCGAGTAGACCGCGACGGTGACGATGGCGAGCGTGACCGTGGGTAGGACCAGCCCAGCCGGGTCGGCGAGCATCTCCGCCACGGTGAACCCCTGTGGTGCCTCCGGCGGCAGGATCGGCCAGACCTGCGAGAAGAGAATGATCATCATGAGGCCCATGAAGAAGATGGGCGTGGCGTACGCCAGCAGCGACAACGAGGTGATGGTGTAGTCGGGCCAGCGGTTTCGGCGTACCGCCTGGATCACCCCGAGCGGGATGGCCACCGCGACGGCCAGCAGGGTCGACAGTAGCGAGAGCACCATCGTCTTCGGCAGCCGTTGCCCGATCGCCTCGGTCACCGACTGGTTGAGCTGGTACGAGTAGCCGAGGTCGCCGTGCAGCAGGCGCTTTACGAACATGCCGTACTGCTGGGGCAGTGGCCGGTCGTAGCCCATCTCGTGGTTGAACGCCGCGAGCTGCTCCAGCGTCGCCTCCTTGCCGAGGGTGGCTCGCGCCGCGCCCCCGGGGAGCAGGTGCAGGATGAGGAACGCGATCACCGTGACGAGCGCGACGACGATGAGGGCCTGACCCAAGCGCGTGATGAGGTAGCGGACCACCTGGGCCGTGCCTCCTCTCCGGTCGGGGCCTCGACGGCGCGGCGGGCGCCGCCGAGGCCGGGACGATCAGTGATCGGTCACTTCCAGGACCAGTCCTGGAAGTACATGAAGTTCATCGGGTCCTGCGGCTCGACGCCCTGCAGGCCGGACCGGTAGGCGGAGAGCTGGAACACCGGGTTCGGCATCCAGAGCACCGGCAGGTCCTTGGCGAGGAAGTCGTTGTACGCCTTGAGCGCGCTCTCGTCGCCGGAGAACTGTGTGGTCTCGATGAGCCGATCGGCCTCGGGGTTGCTGTAGCTGCCCAGGTTCACCGGGGCACCGGTGGCGAAGAGCCGCTCACCGCTGGCGAACGCCGGGTAGTACCAGCTGCCCTGCGAGCCGAAGAAGGACATGTCCCACGAGCAGGCCGCCTCCGTCGGCTTGCAGGCCGGGGTGACCGCGACCGAGTCCGGCACCTCCTTGATGGTCAGCTGGATACCGAGCTTGGCCATCTGCGACTTGATCTCGGCGAACATCTTGGTGGTGGCGGTGAACCCGGTCTGGCTGGTGACCGTGAAGGCCAGTGGCGTGCCGGCGGCGACACCCTCGCCGCACTGGTTCGGGCCGGTACCCGGCGCCTGGCAGGTGGTCTGCCCGTCCGGGGTCACCTTCCAACCGTGGCTCTCCAGTAGTTCCTTGGCCTTAGCCGGGTCGAACGAATAGGCACAGCCGGCGGCGTCGGTGCCGCCGGTGCCCGGCTTGGCCGGTACCGGGCCACAGGTGGGTGCCGCGGTGCCGGACCAGATCACCTTGCTGATCGTCGGTTGGTCGATGAGCATCTGCATCGCCTGCCGCAGGTACGGCTGGTCGAACAGCACCCCGGTCTTCGGGTTGTTGAAGTTCAGCTGGAGGTAGGTGATCGACCAGCCGTACCAGGGAGAGATCGTGTAGCCCTTGGACTTGAGGTGTTCCTCCTGCGACACGTTGGCCGCGGGCACGTACCCGTAGTCGATGCCACCCGCGCGCAGCACGTTGAACTCGGCGTCGTCGCTGGTGAACGGCCGGAGCACGACCTTGGCCAGCTTCGGTTTGTCCACCCCCGAGTACTTCGGCTGGGCGGCGAGGGTGACCTCACCGTTCGGCACGTACCGCTCCAGCTTCCACGGGCCGCTGTTGACCTTCCACAGCTCGTTGGAGTCGTACGTCTTGAGGTCCTTGGCGGCGGCGGTGAGGAAGTCGAAGACCTTCCGGGCGCCCTCCGGCGTGCTGGCCTGCCCACCCACGGCCGCGGTCGCGGAGTCCCTGTCCCACGCGTGCTGCGGCAGGGGGGTGATGCGGTTGAGCTGGTTGTCGACGAACCACGCGGTGTTGTACGCCTTCGTGGTGGTGATCGAGAAGGTCTTGTCGTCCTTGACCGACCACTGGGCGATGTTGTCGGGGAAGCCACCGGCCCGGTACGACGCCCACTTGTCCTTGTTGGCGGTGACGAGGTCGTACCAGAACTGGATGTCCCTGGTGGTGACGGGCTTGCCGTCGGACCAGGTGTTGTCCTTGAGGGTGATGGTGAGGGTCTTGCCGCCGTCGCTCACCACCGGCGGCTCGGCCATCGAGCGCTGCGGGTCGATGTTGTACTGCGCGGTGCCGTCCAGCTTGTACTGGTAGAGGGACCGGTACAGCGCCTGGCCGAAGATGGCGTTCTCGCCCTGCGTGTAGCCGGGTGCCGAGATCGGCAGGATCCAGTTGGGGGTACGGAAGGCGACGGTCACGGTGTCCCTGCCCTGACTCCCGCCGTCCTTCGAAGAACCACCGCCGCTGCAGGCGGCCAGGCTCGCCCCGAGGGCGACCGTGCTGGCTACCGCCACCGCGCGGCGGAGGGCGCGCCCGGGAAATCTGCTCCTCATGAGTCTCCTCGATTGATGTGCACGTGCCCGCGTCTCCGGGTGCCGGCGGCATCGCCACGCGACCTAGCCGCCCGAGGCTGCTCCTCGACGTTCGACGCGGAGAATGTAACCGCGCCGAAGTACCAAGTCAACGAAAGTTACTCTCTTTATTCGGCATCTTCGGCCGGGGTACGCTCAAAGCCGGCGAAGCATCGGGCGATACTCTTCGCGTGGCCTCCGGACCGCATCCCGTGGCACTGCGCCACACTGAGGCGCGCCAGAGGACCGCCCAAACAAGGAGAGGCACCTTGGAACCATCGATCTCCGCCACGCTGCGCGAGCAGACCCTCAGCCTGCTGGCCAACGGCACAGCCACCTCGCGCGCCGACCTCATCGAGGCGTTGCAGGTCGCCCCCTCGACGGTCACCAGCGTGGTGCGCCGACTCCTCGAGGAGGGCGTCATCCTCGAGGAGGGGGTGGGCCGGTCCACCGGGGGGCGACGCCCCCGGATCCTGCGGCTGCGGGACACCAAGGGGGTCCTCGCCGTCGCGGAGTTGGGCGGCAGGCACGCCCGGGTGGGGTTGTGTGGGCCCGACGGCGGGCTGCGCACCACCGAGGAGGTGTCCATCGACATCGCCACCGGGCCCGACGAGGTGTTCGACATCGTCGCGGCGACATTCGCACGGCTCCAGGCGGAGACCGCGCCCGGCCAGGAGTTGCTCGGGGTCGGCGTCGCACTGCCGGGCCCGGTCGAGTTCCCCGGTGGACGGCTGGTCGGCCCCGCCCGGATGCCCGGCTGGAGCGGCGTCGACGCGCGGGGACACCTCGCCAAGCGCTTCCAGGTGCCGGTGGTCGTCGACAACGACGCCAAGGCCGCGGCGATCGGCGAGTACGTCACCCGAGGAAACGAGTTCGGCGACATGATCTACGTCAAGGCCGGCACGGGCATCGGCGCCTGCCTGGTCAGCGGCGGACAGATCTACCGGGGCGGTCGCGGCCTCAGCGGAGACGTCACGCACGTCCGCGTAGCGGACAGCGGCGAGCAGGAGTGCTCCTGTGGCAGCCGGGGCTGCCTGGAGACGGTTGCCAGTGGTGCCGCACTGGCCCGCCAACTGGCCGGGCAGGGCTCGTCGGCGACCACCATCCGGGACATCGTGGCAGCGGTCAGCGACGCGGACCCGACCGTGGTGACCCGGGTACGCCACGCCGGCAGCCTGCTCGGCGTGGCCCTCTCCGGTCTGGTCAACTTCCTCAACCCCGACGCCGTCGTCATCGGCGGCGCGCTGTCCAGCCTGGACGTCTACGTGGCCGCGACCCGGGGAATGCTCTACGGGCGCTGTCTACCCTCCATGACCCAGTCCCTGACCATCGAAGCCAGCGTCGCGGGCCCGGATGCGGCCCTGGTGGGCCTCGGGCACCTGCTACGCACGACCACCGACGTACGACCCTCCTGAGGAGCCCACACCCGTGCCCCGTCCCCTCCGCGTCGCCATCGGCGGCATCCACATCGAGTCCAGCACGTTCTCCCCCCACCTGAGCACCGCCGACGACTTCGAGGTCACCCGGGACGGTGCGCTGCTGGCGCGATACGACTGGCTCTCCCCCACTGCGTCCTGGGCCGCTGACGTCGAGTGGATCCCACTCGTACACGCCCGGGCGTTGCCCGGCGGAGCGGTGGACCGGCCAACGTACGAGGCCTGGGCCACCGAGATGACGGCGAAGCTCGGTGCGGCTGGTCCGCTCGACGGCCTGCTGCTGGACATCCACGGTGCGATGACCGTCGTCGGAAGTGACGACGCGGAGGGCGAACTGGTCACCGCCATCCGATCGGTGATCGGACCGGAGCCGTTCATCTCCGCCGCCATGGACCTGCACGGCAACGTGTCGCAGGTGCTCTTCGACGCCTGCGACCTGCTCACCTGCTACCGGACCGCACCGCACGTCGACGTGTGGCAGACCCGTGAACGCGCCGCCCGGAACCTGGTCGAGGCGTTGCGCCGACAGCAGCGCCCGCACAAGGCGTTGGTCCACGTACCGATCCTGCTGCCGGGCGAGATGACCAGCACCCGCGAGGAGCCGGCCCGGGGACTCTACGCGCGGATCCCCGAGGTCGAGACCCGCGACGGCATCGTCGACGCGGCGATCTGGATCGGGTTCGCCTGGGCCGACCAGTCGCGCTGCCGGGGTGCGGTCGTCGTCACCGGCACCGACGCCACCGCCAGCGCCGAGGCAGCCCGTGAACTCGGCGAACACTTCTGGGCAGCGCGCGACGAGTTCACCTTCGTCGCCCCCACCGGCTCGATGGACGAGTGCCTCGACACCGCCCTGGCGGCGGTCGCCGATCCGAATCGACGCCCCTTCTTCATCAGCGATTCGGGCGACAACCCCGGTGCCGGCGGCGCCGACGACGTCACCTTCGCCCTCGAACGGATGCTGGCCCGCCCGGAGATCCGGGGCGGCTCGCACCGCGCCGTGTTCGCCTCGCTGGTCGACCCGCAGGCCGTCAAGCAGATCGCCGACCTGCCGCTCGGCACACCGGTACGGGTGACGGTCGGGGGACGCATCGACGCCCGGGACCCGGGCCCGCTCCCCCTCGACGGAATCCTGGAGGCGGTCGCCGACGACCCCGACGGCGGACAGTGTGTCAGCGTACGGATCGGTGGGCTCAGCGTCTTCGTCACGTCCCGCCGGATGCAGTACCGCCTGCTGGACTCCTACGCACGGCTGGGCATCGTGGTCGACGAGATGGATCTCGTCGTGGTGAAGATCGGCTATCTCGAACCCGAACTGTTCGAGGCGGCCGGGGACTGGCTGCTGGCACTGACACCGGGCGGCGTCGACCAGGACCTCGGGCGGCTGCCGTACCGGAATGTGGTGCGACCGGTGTTTCCCCTGGACCGCGACTTCGCCGCGGACCTCACCGTGGTGACCGGGTGATCGCGTGACGCGACCCGAAGGCCAGTGCGTCCTCGCCGTCGACGTCGGGGGGACGACCATCAAGGGGGCCGTGGTCGGCGAGGATGGCGAGTTCCGGCATTCGCTGGTCGTGCCGTCGCGGGCCGACGACGACCCGGTCGAGGCCGTGCGATCCCTGTGCCTCCAGTTGCGCGACGACGCGCTCGCCCTCGGCACCGCGCCCGCCGCGATCGGCGTGGTCACTCCGGGCCTCGTCGACGAGGCCGAAGGGGTGGTGCGGTACGCCGCCAACCTCCGGTTCCGCAACGTGCCACTACGCGCCTTCATCGGGGAGGACCTCGGACTGCCGGTTGCGGTCGGGCACGACGCGCGGGCGGCCGGCATCGCCGAGGCGGTAGCCGGAGCGGCCAGCGGACTGGACAACTTCCTGCTGCTACCACTGGGCACAGGCATCGCCGCGGCGGTGGTCGTGCATGGTGCGCCGGTGCCCGGCGCGACCGGTTCGGCCGGCGAGGTCGGCCACATACCGGTCTATCCCGGCGGAGAGCCGTGCAGTTGCGGGCAGCAGGGCTGCCTGGAGGTGTACGCGTCCGCCGGGGGACTGGCCCGTCGCTATGCCCGACTCGGCGGGACCCCCGGGTTGGACAGCCGGGCCATCGCCGACGCGGTGACCACCGATCCGGTGGCCCGCACCGTCTGGGACGACGCCACCCAGGCTCTGGGGACCGCCCTGGCCACCCTCACCCTGACCCTCGACCCGGCCCGCATCATCCTCGGCGGTGGGCTCGCCGACGCGGGCGCGGTGTTCTTCGGCCCGGTGCGCGACGCCCTGCACGCGGCCCTCGCCTGGCGGCCCCCGCCCCCGGTGCTGCGCTCCGCCTTCGGCGCCCAGGCCGCGCAGGTCGGTGCCGCCGTCATGGCCCGACGGAAGGCTGGCCTGCCCGTTCCTGATGGCTGGGGCGTGTCCGATCTTGTGCGGACGGTTGCCGGACCGCACGCCTGTTGATGGCCGCCGGCGTCCGCCTGCGTGGCTGGGCTCGCCCACCCGCGCTCGACGTCATGCACCGGATGCCCATCCGGTAGCGACGCGGAACAGGGTGGCGCGTCATTGCCCAAGCCGTAGACCGTTCAAGGCCATCGCGATGTGATGGCCTTGAACGGGTTCCGGATCGGGGCTACAACGCTTCGGGATAGCGGCCAGGACGGTGATTGATGACCAGCACGAGGTTGAGGATGGCCACCCCTGCTGCGGACAGTGCGACGGTGTGCAGGGGGGCGATGAACGCTGAAAGGACCACGACGGCGGCGTCGAGGGCCAGCAGCACGTAGCCGACGCGCCAGCCGAAGCGCTCCTGGCAGACCAGGGCAACCACGTTGAAGCCGCCGAGGCTGCTGTGATGGCGCAGGACGATCAGGAGCCCGATTCCCGCAGCAAGGTTGCCAACCAGGGCGGCGTACACGGGGTTGGCGCCGTCCAGGGGCAGTAGCCGGGGCTGGAACAACGAGAAGGTGGACAGCAACACGATGGCCAGTACGGAGCTGGCCACGAAACGCGGCCCCTTGCGTTTCCAGGCGAGCACCGCGAAGGGCAGGTTGACCAGGGCGAAGATCATGCCGAACTGCCATGGAACCAGGTGGGTCAGCAGGAGCACGAGCCCGGCGGTTCCTCCGGTGACCGCGCCGGAGGTCTTGATGAGGTAGAGCCCAATCGCGGCGATCAGCGTCCCGGTGGCCAACGCCAGCAGGTTCTCGGCGATGCCGTGTCGGGCCGCAGGACGGGGCGGGGCGAGTTCGGCGGCGGGGGTGGTCATCGGGTGGCCGACGAGGTAGCGGGGCGGCACGGGGCCACGGCGGAGAGCACCGAACACGGGGCGGAGCTCCGTCGCAGCTCCTGGAGCAGGTGCGACGTCATCACTCGGTCACCTTCTAAGGTCGTTCCCGTATGCGCAAGCGAAGCCTTCTCAGTTGAGCATTGTGTAGCCGATCACCTCTATTCGGTGTCATACTGCTCAAATGGATGATCTTGATGCACGGATCCTGCTGGCTCTGGACGAAGACCCGGATGCCACAGCGCTCGCCCTGGCGCAGCGGCTCGGCATCGCCCGCAACACGCTGAGTGCACGACTGCTGCGGATGCGGCAGACCGGGGCCCTGCGGGAGTTCACCCGCAGGGTCGACCCCGCTCATCTTGGGCGTCAGTTGGTGGCGTTCATGTCCATTGCCCTGAGCCAGGCGAGTTCGGTGCATGCGACCGCGGCACTGCGGTCGGTGCCTGAGGTGATCGAGATGCACCGGACCACCGGTGAGGCGGATCTGCTGGTGAAGGTGGTCGCGCGCGATACGGCGGACCTGCAACGAATCACCGATGTCATCCTTGCGGCACCGGGCGTGGTACGGACCAATACGGCGATCTCGTTGTGCGAGGAGATGCCGCTGCGATTGCGAGCCCTCATCGAACTGGTGGCGCGGCCCTGACCCGGTACCACGCCAGAGCTCGCGTACGACCCGGGTGAGCATACGTCGATGGGGCGCCTGTTCCACCTGGCCGTACACCTTGCCGCAGGCCCCGGAGATCCCGGAGGCCCCTTCCGGGTAGTGCCCCGGTGCAGCCTGTCCGCGACGGGCGGCTCCCTTCGGCATCCGAACAGGACGTGTTCGGGCTCAAGAATGCCCGGGGGCGAGGTCATCGGTGAGCGTTCACGAAGGCAACGATCTCATCAAGGCCGGGTCGGTAGCCGTCGCTGGTGTCCACTTCGATCTCAGGCACATCAAGTCGGACGCGGTCGAAACTGTCGTGGCCAGTCCCGTGCACCTGCTGGTCGACAAGGTACGCATCGGCGTGTGCACGCCGCTTCGGGCTCTCCTCCTGCCGCTGCTGGATGCGGTCCCATGCCACCCCGGCCGAGACCTGGCAATGGACGACCCGGATGTCGGCGAGTACCCCCAAAGGCCGCAGGTACGGACGCCAGAGCCGGTCCTGGAAGGCTGCCTCGGCCACCGTGGTGACACCTCCCGTCAGGAGCAGTTCCAGCACCTGAAAGAACGTCGGGAGCGTTCGCACGCTCAGTTCGTCGCTCGGTGCGGCGACAAAGTCGCCAGCCACATGGACCATGCCCTCCTTGATCTCGTCTCGGCAGATCGCCGGACAACCGATCTGCCGGGCTAGTCGATGGGCAAGCGTGGTCTTGCCCGCGCCGGGCGGGCCGCTGACGACGACAAGAACCGGTTTTCTCCGCACCAGATCGTTTATAGCCCCGGCACCCCGATGACCGTGGCGCCGGCCGAGCCGCGCACTTTCACGCCGCCCGGGCCCCGAGAACACCTCGGGGCCCGTACGGTCGTGGCGGTGGCCACCGTTCACGCAGCACCAGACACGGAGAGTCGGCACAGGTCGCGGGCGTGTCACCTGACGCGTCGGATCCGGTTCCGGCACTGGCATGCCCGGCATCGCCGCGCCAGGGCGGGTCACGGTCGCCTCGACCTTGGCCGGTCGTGCCGGATCCGCCCGGCCGCAGCGTCTACTGCCGTTCGGTGACGACCTCCTTGGAGCCCGGCACCGCGTTGCGCGTCGCGCGCAGGCTGGTGATGGTGACGGTGGTCAGCACGCCGACGATGACCAGGAGCGAGACCTCGGTGGAGATCACCGGAACGCCCTTCCAGATGCCGTACGCCCAGTGCAGGCCGAGCTTGATCCCGATGAAGGCCAGGATGACGGCCAAGCCGTGGCTGAGGTGGACCAGCCGGCTCAGCGCTGCGTGCAGCACGAAGTACAGGGCCCGCAGGCCCAGCAGGGCGAAGGCGTTGGTGGCGAAGACGAGGTACGGGTCCTCGGTGATGCCGTAGACGGCCGGCACCGAGTCGATGGCGAAGACCACATCGGTGGCGAACACCGCCGCCACCACCAGCGCCAGCGGGGTGAACGCCCGTCGGCCGTCGACCCGCACGATCATCTTCGTGCCGCGGTACTCGTCGACCACGGGCATGATGCGACGCAGCAGGCGCACCGAGCGCATGGCGCTGATGTCGACCGTCTGCTCGTGGCCGCTGAACGCGTCGCGGAACAGCTTGACCGCGGTGAACAACAGGATCAGCGCGAAGATCAGGAAGGCGAAGTCGAGGGTCTGCAACGCCGCATGGCCCAGGGCGATGAACACACCACGCAGCACCAGCGCTCCGGTGATACCGAACAGCAGCACCCGCTGGGCAAGCACGCTCGGCACCGCGAAGGCGGCCAGCAGCAGCATGAAGACGAAGAGGTTGTCGACCGAGAGCGACTTCTCGACCAGGTAACCGGTGAGGTAGTCGAAGCCCCGGTCCGAGCCGAACTCGGACCAGATCCAGGCGCCGAAGGCCAGCGGCAGCGCGATGTAGAACGCCGACCAGCCCAGCGCCTCCTTCAGCGACACCTCGTGCGGCCGGCGGGTCACCACGAAGTCGAGCACCAGCAGGGCGATCACCCCGGCGATGGTCACCGCCCAGAGCGACGGCGTGCCTACCGACTCCAGGCCGGCAGCAGCATATTTGGGCACGAATCCTCCTCGAACACCGTGTCATGTTCGAGGTCTCCTTCACCCATGCTTCATGGGCAGCCACCCGAGACGCACTCCGGGTGCGCCGTACTGACCGGTATGGCTCGTGGGAAGTACTCCCCTCGTACCGACAAGGTTAGGGCAGTGCCGGCGGCGGGCGTGGGTGGCCCCGCTCACCGACCCACCTGACCGCACCGGCCAAGCCGGTAATCGATCAGGCCCAGGATGAACGAACAGAGCGGTCAGGCATCGGTCGAAGAAGGTCAGAATTCGTCCCGCGTGAGGTATCTGTCACGGATCACCCGCTTGAGGATCTTCCGGGTGGCCTCGTCGTCGTCGAGGTACCCAGCCAGCAGCAGCGCCCGTCGCCACGCGAACCCCGAACCGCTGCGCCTGTGTCTGGCCTTCGGGCGATGTTGGCGGCGGCGGGTGATGGGCCGACGAACAGGCAGAGGCCACCGCGACACCTCCGTGGTCCTGCTGCGGACACCGTATGAGTCATGACTCATCGGTGCAGGATCGGGTCCAACGGCCCGCGCCCGGCGCGAAGTGCGAGGTTAGCCTGCCCTTACAAGTGGAGGTACCGAGGCCAACTGCCGGAGGTTACGGATGGCCAGCACACGCACCGCCGAGCGGCAACGCCGTCGCCCCTCCCCGGACCTCGGGGTCGGCACCGGCACCCTCGCCGACCTGCCGCCCGGCGCTCAGGCGAGGGTCACCGGCATCATCGCGACGACACCGGGCACCGCCGGGCGTCTGGCGGATCTCGGGTTCACCGTGGGCACGGTGGTGCAGGTGCTGCGGCGGGCGCCGCTGGGCGACCCGGTGCTGTACCGGGTGAAGGACTACGAGGTGTGCCTGCGTCGGGCGCAGTCGGCATGCGTACGGGTGGTAGAGGTGGACCGTTGACCGCCGGGTGCCACGACGGCGGT
The DNA here is from genome assembly GCF_042679305.1 of Micromonospora sonneratiae. NCBI lineage: Bacteria > Bacillati > Actinomycetota > Actinomycetes > Micromonosporales > Micromonosporaceae > Micromonospora > Micromonospora sonneratiae. The sequence continues at coordinate 50,497 of NZ_JBHTMP010000034.1, forward strand.
GGTACGGGCACGGTCGCGACCCAGGCACCGCGAATCGCGCTGGTCGGCGCCCCTAACGCGGGCAAGACCAGCATCTTCAACGCCCTGACGGGGTTACGCGGCAAGACCGGCAACTATCCCGGGGTGACGGTGGCCCGGTCCGTGGGAACCTGCCGGGTGGGGCGGGACCGGTACGTCATCGAGGACCTGCCGGGCACGTACGGCCTGGAGCCGGTCAGCCCGGACGAACGGATCATGGTCGATGTCCTCGACGGCCGCGCCGACGGCGTGGACCGGCCGGACGCGCTGCTGGTGGTGGTCGACGCCACCACCCTGCGCCGGTCGCTGGGGTTCGTCGCGCAGGTTCTGGCCCGCGGCCTGCCGGTATGTGTGGTCGTCACCTTCACCGACGAACTGGCCCGCCGTCAGGGCCACCTGGACATCGACGCGGTCGCCCAGGCGCTGGGCGCACCGGTGCTGCGGGTGGTCGGCCATCGCCGGTACGGGGTCACGGAACTGCGCGAAGCACTGGCCGACTGGGCGACGTGGCCGGTTCCCCCACTCCCGCCGCCGACCGAGCCGGCCGAGCGGGATGCGTGGGTCGAGTCCGTCCTGACGTACGCCGACTACCGTGCCGCCGAACGGCACCGGGTCACGCAGCGCGTCGACGGCGTTCTGCTGCACCCGGTCTGGGGCACGGTGGTCTTCTTCGCGGTGATGGTGCTGTTCTTCCAGACGTTGTTTACCGCCGCCGCCCCGTTGCAGGACGCCGTGGAGGCAGGCTTCCGTGCCCTGGCGGCCCTGGTCGCCACACACGTGGAGAACCGCTGGCTGGCCTCTCTGTTCGGTGACGCGCTGATCGGCGGGGTGGGCGGCGTCCTGGTCTTCGTCCCGCAGATCATGCTGCTGTTCCTGCTGATCGCCCTCCTCGACGGGGTCGGTTACATGTCCCGCGCGGCGTTCCTGATGGACCGGGTGATGGCCCGCGCCGGGCTGGAGGGGCGCGCCTTCGTCGCGCTGCTCTCCTCGTTCGCCTGCGCGATCCCCGGCATCATGGCCACCCGGACCCTGCCGTCGGCCAGGGACCGGATCGCCACCATGATGGCCGCGCCACTGATCACCTGCTCGGCCCGGCTGCCGGTCTACGTCCTGCTGGTCGACCTCCTGGTCGATCCGTCAGCCTCGGTGGGCCCGTTCGGCGCGCAGGGGCTGGTCATGTTCGGTCTGTACGTACTCGGTGCCGTATCGGCGATGCTGGCGGCGTGGGCGTTCAAGAAACTCGGCAACCGGCGTGGCGCGCTCATGCCGTTCTATCTGGAGATGCCGCCCTACCGGCTACCCGCGCCCCGGTCGATCCTGATCGCCGTCTGGAGTTCCGCCCGGTCGTTCCTGCGCAAGTGCTCCACCATCATCGTGGCCACCACGATCGTGCTGTGGCTGCTGCTGAACCTGCCGCTGCACTCGGCCGCGCAACTGCGTGCTGCCGGTGTCGACACCGGCGATCCGGCGGCGGTCTCCGCCTACACCGTCGACCACAGCTATGCGGCGGGCCTCGGCCGCCTGGTGGCGCCGGTGTTCGACCCGCTCGGCTTCGACTGGCGGATCAACGTCGGGATACTGTCGGCCCAGTCCGCCCGGGAGACGTTCGTGGCCACTCTCGGCCAGGTCGCGGCGGCCGAGGACCCGGAGGACCCGGCCGAGGCGCTACGCGCCATGACGTACTCCGACGGCGACCGCGCCGGGCAGCGGGTCTTCACGCCGCCCACGGTCGCCGCGCTGCTGGTCTACTTCGCGTACGCCCTGCAGTGCATGGCCACCGTCGGGGTGATCCGTCGGGAGACCGGCACCTGGAGATGGCCCGCCATCGCCTTCGGTTACCTCGCCGTGACCGCCTGGCTGATGGCCTACCTCGCCCGGTTCGTCACCGGTCTGCTGACGGGGTAGCGCGATGGTGGTTCCCATACACCCCCAGTCATGTCCGGGCGACCCGGACCGGGTGCGCTGGATCATCCCCGCCAGCCTGCTGAGCGGCACCGGCACCGTCACGGCGGTCCCGGTGCCGCTGGCGGCGCTGCTGACCGACGGTACCCTCGCCGAGATCGTGGTGGAGCCCGCTGCGGTGGTGACCCGACTCGGCCATGGGCGCAGCTGGTCCACCGACGCTCCCCGAGTACGCACCGCGATCCACGCGGCCCTTGAGGAGCCCACCGCGTGGATCGCGGCGGACGACCCCGACGGCTGCGGAGTCGACGCCCTGCTGTACCCGGTGGTCCAGGAGTTGCTGGACGGAGCGGTCGGTCAGTACGCCCGCTCCCATGGCGGCCGGATCGACCTGGTCGACATACGCGACGGCGTCGTGACCGTCCGCCTCACCGGCGCCTGCCACGGTTGTCCCGCCGCCCACCTGACCCTGCGTCACCGGCTGGAACGCGACCTGCGCCGGTGGTACCCGGCCGTGCGTGTGGTGGACGCTGGACGGGCACCATGGACCGGGCCTGCCAGAACGCAGGTTCCCGGCGCGGCCCCGGTCACCTGCGCCACGTTGGCGTCACCGGCCAGACCGACTCGGGACCGGGAGTCCGATCCGTGCGCGCCAGGCAGCCGCAGGGCGTCGTCGTACCCGCGGGGCAGTCTGATCCGCTGCCGCTGCAGCGTCTGCTACAGATCCAGCTCTGCTGGTAGACATGCCGAGTCCGCGCAACAGCATCCGTAGGATCGGTCGATACCGACCGAAGCTGTCATCCGAAAGGTCCATATCGGACAGCCTCGGCATGCTGCGGTAGCGTTCCCCGCGTGGTGACACCCCGCTCGAATCCGCTGGGCGGTGTCCAACCCGCCGTCCAGGCCCGGTGGCATCCGGATGTCCATGTTGGTCACGTCCACCGGCGTTACGGCCAGTAGTTCGAGCAGCTGGTCAGCTTCCTCCACACAGGGTGGCCGGCAGCAGACAAGAGCAGTTGTCGGCCCGCCCGGAACAGGCACCATCGTCCGCCACCGCGACATCCATTGGTCGGCCACCCGAAACATGTGCCCGCGGCCCCGGCGCCGTCACGACCCTGAGTACCATAATCGCCTGACCTCGACTCAATATGCTGGTCGCTCGAGCGTCGATAACCTATCGGTCCTGAACAAGGGGGCTGGATGTACGGGGTCGGTGTCGATCTGGGTACGAGTTTCGCTGCCGCGGCCATAGCGTGCGACGGAGCCCTCGACATGGTGCGGCTCGGTGGGCAGGCGATGGTGACCCCGTCCGCCGTGTACCTCGACGAGAACGGCCAACTGGTGACCGGTGAGGCCGCCGACCGCCTCGGTCTCCAGGACGCCAGCCGGGTCGCCCGGGAGTTCAAGCGCCGACTCGGCGACCCCACCCCGGTGCTCCTCGCCGGCGCACCGCACTCCCCTACCGCGTTGATGGCCGCCCTGCTCCGCTCGATCGTCGAGCGGGTGACCCAGACACGGGGCGGACCACCGGACCACATCGTGTTGACCCACCCAGCCGTGTGGGGTCCCTACCGACGGGAGCAGTTCGCCGCCATCCCTCCCCTGGCGGGCCTGCCCCGACCGGCCAGCTCGCACGCGGACCCGGTACCGCCGGTCTCCGGCGAACCGACGATCCATACGGTCACCGAGCCGGTGGCCGCAGCGACCTACTACTGCTCTACCCATCCCTTGCCCCGCGATGGTCTGCTGGCCGTCTACGACCTGGGCGGGGGGACCTTCGACAGCGCCGTCGTACGTAACGGTGATGACGGACTCGAGATCGTAGGCACCCCGGAGGGCATCGAGTGGCTCGGTGGTGCCGACTTCGACCAGGCAATTCTGGATCACGTCAATCGTCAGCTCGGCGGTGCCATCGACAAACTGGATCACGCCGACCGCGACGCCGCTGCGCTGCTGGCCATGGTCGAGCGCGAGTGCCTCCTGGCGAAGGAGGCCCTTTCCACGCGCCCGCAGGTGGATGTCACGGTGTCCCTGCCCGACGGCGATCGACACGTGACCATCACCAGGGAACTGTTCGAAAAAACGATCACTCCCTCTCTGGACGCCACCGTCGAGGCGTTCCGGCGGGCTGTGATGACCGCCGGCGTCACGCCGCGAGACCTCACCGCGATCCTCCTCGTGGGTGGCTCCTCGCAGATACCACGGGTCGCCGAGGTGCTACGTGACACGTTCCGACGGCCGATCCTGATCAATACCCATCCGAAGCACGCGGTGGCGCTGGGCGCCGCCATGCGCGCCGCTGACGCCATCACCGCGCAAACCGCATCACGTGGGCGGCGCAACGTCGTCGGTGTCACGCCGCCATCGGACCCGCCGGAAGATGCCACGGCCGGGACCGAGGCCAGCCCGGTAAGAGCCGAGCCCGCCACGGCCGGGACCGTCAACGTCGCGGCGGGCGTGTCCGCGCCGCCAGCCCGCGCATCGGGCCCCACCGAAGCCCCGGCAGACGTACGCCCACAGGGGCCGACCGCGCCCGTTCCGAAACGGCGCCGTTTGCGGTCCCGATACCTCCTGCTGCCCGCCATCGTCGGTCTCGCCGCACTGGTGGGCGCGTCGTTCCTGGTCGTGCCCCTGCTGTGGGCTGACCAGACGCCCGTCTGCGGCACCGCCGACATCGCCCGACACCAGCCGGCGACTGCGTCCTCAACCGAGGGCATGGACTACGCCGCAGCCAACGCGGTCGACAACAACAGCACCAGCCGCTGGAGCAGCGTCACCGGTGATCCACAATGGCTCCAGGTCGACCTGGGCCGGCAGGTCGACGTGTGCGGCGTGTCGATCCAGTGGGCGAGCGCATACGCGACCGCGTACCAGATCCAACTGTCGGTCGACGGGCGGACCTGGACCGACGTCTACTCCACGACAACCGGTGACGGCGGCAAGCAGCGATTCACCGTCTCCGGCACCGGCCGATACGTACGTGTGCTCGGCACCGCCCATACGAACGGCTCCGGTTATTCGATCTCGGATCTCACCGTTCACACCAACGGGGTCCCGGTCAACCCGAACCTCGCGCTGCCCGACACCACCAAGTCGACCAGCGTGAGCCCGACCAGCCCCACCGCTTCGAAATCGACCGTCTCCGACCGGGAGGCGCAAGGCCAGGCCAACCGGAACGCGACTCCACGCGGATCGACCGGGGTTCCCGCCGGCAGCACCAGCGGGCTCCGGAGCGTGGCCACCGGACTCTGCGTGGACAGCAACACCAAGCCGGTGGTCGCGCTGAACGGCACGCCGATGGGCGGGCAGGCCTTCGCCGCTGCCTGCACCAGCGCGATCAGCCAGAAATGGCGCGAGGGACCGCCGCTTTCCGAGGACACCGCCCCAGGTGCCGACTGGTACCGGCTGCTCAACCAGATGACCGGATTCTGCTTCGACAGCAATGGCGACGGTCTCGTCTACACCCTGCCGTGCCTGAACCCGAACCGGTATCAGCTCTGGCAGCGGGTGGCCAATCCGCGCCCGGCCAGCGGGTCGGTGTCGCCCGGCACCGTGGTTGCCTACCGCAATCTGCAAACCGGACGGTGCATCAGCCTGGCGGCGTCCGACAAGAAGGTAGAAACCCTGCCCTGCCCGTCCGGCAACAGTTGGCCAACCAGCATGCTGTTCTGGCGCTGACCAACAGCGCCGGCCTCAACGCCCGAACACATCCGATTGGCACCGCGCCGCCAGCTTTGCGCGATGCACGAGTACCAGATGGCCGGTCGGCGGTCACGTCCTGCTGACCCTCGGCACGCAGTATGAGCCGTATCTGTCCACCTCATCGTTCCCCTACGCCGCCTGCGGCAGGCGCTGAAGGCGTCGATCGCAGTGCTTCCGGCCCCGGGGGCAGCACGGTCCTCAGAATCCGGCCGAAATCCTCGTCCGTCGGCGGAACGCCCTGCGACTGCTCCCACATGACCACTCCCTGGAAAAGCAGGTAGGCGATGATCTGCACGTCGTGCCGGTCGCTCAGTTCGCCGTGGCCCACCGCGCGATCAAGCGCCCGGCGAAATGGGGCGAGAGTGCGTGCGTTAGCCCTCCGTACCAGGTCGCGCAGCTCCGGGGCACCGGTCGTCGCCGCCGTGATCAATGCACGGCCTTCCGGCTGGGCCGCGTTGTCCCTGATCAGGGTCATCAGCGCGAGCAGGTCACCGTGCAGCGATCCGGTATTCGGATCGGTGTCGTAATGCTCGAGTAGCGGCTCCACCACCGCTTCGAGCAGCGCTGCCTTCGACGGCCAGCGTCGGTAGATCGTCGTACGGTTGACCTGCGCGGCCTTGGCCACCCCCTCGATGGTGAGCCCCGCGAAGCCGACCCGGGTCAGCTCCGTCAGGGTGGCGGCGCGCACACCTTCCACCACCTGGACGCTGCGCGGTCCGCGTTGTACGCCGCGGGTGCGTCGGGTCGGTTCAGTCATCAGGTCCCGACCTTAGCCGATCAGCAGATGGCAACATAGTGTTGCCATCTGCCCGCCTCGCGGCATAACGTCTGATCCATTGCGCCGGGCCGGCCCGTACGAGACACCACCACGAAAGGAAACCGCCATGTCCACCGCTGACGTGTCGAGCAAGTCCCTATCCGAGATCATTTCCCTGACTGGCCGCCGGGCCGTCGTGACCGGTGGCGGACGCGGCCTCGGCAAGGCGATCGCCCTGCGCCTGGCCGAGGCCGGCGCCGACCTGGTGATCGGTGACGTCAAGGAGGAACTCGCGGCCAGCGCCGCCGAGGACATCGCCCAGCGTCACGGCGTACGGACGATCGGCTGCGTGATGGACGTCACCGACACCGCCTCCGTAAGCGCGGTCGCGGACCGCGCTGTCGCCGAGCTGGGCGGCTTGGAGATCTGGGTCAACAACGCCGGCATCTTCCCCAGCGTGCCGCTGCTGGAGATGAGCGACGAGACCTGGGACCGGGTATTCGACGTGAACGCGCGTGGCACCTTCGTCGGTGCCCGCGAGGCGGCGCGCCGAATGGCAGCCGCCGGCGCGGGCGGGGTCATCGTGAACATCATCTCCACGGCCGGCTTCCGCGCGAGCGCGCCCGGGCTCGCCGCGTACGTCGGATCCAAGCACGCCGCCCGGGGACTGACCCGGGAACTGGCCCTGGAGCTCGCCCCGCTGGGCATCCGGGTACTCGGCGTCGCCCCCAGTCATGTTCCGACCGAGGGCAACATCCTGGCCGCGGCAGACGTCGCCCCCTCACCCGACGGTCTTCCCCCGACCCCCCTGATGCTCAATGGTCCGATCGGTCGAACCGGCGTTCCGGACGACATCGCCCGAGTCGCCCTCTTCTGCGCTTCGGATCTGTCGACCTTCATGACGGGCAGCACCCTGGTGGCGGACGGCGGCACCATAGCCTGAACGACCACAACGACCAGCCCGGCCTATGTCGTGGGCCGGGCTGGTTCACGCGACAACCGGTCGGCACCCCGGATCCAGCTCCGTGACCATGTGACCGGCGCTGCCAAAGCTCAGAAGCAGCCCAGCTGGGCCAGGGCGTCGAACACCGGCAGGGCCACCCCGTGCGCTTTCCTGCACCTGGATCGTGACCGGGACGCTCTGCGTCTCCACGCCGTCAGCTCCGGTTGGTAGATCCCAGACGGTAGCGGCGGCAGGGTCATGTCGATCCGGTCGAGCGCGCAGCGACCCTCGGCGCCCCCGCGATCAGGCGGCGGTGAGCAGGGCGACCAGAAAGTCCGAGCCGGGTGTGTAGGGACGCACGTCCCACGTGCTCAACAGGAGGTCCGGCGCCAGGCGCGCGGCCTTCGCGTCGGAGAGGAACTCGTCGTGTCCGTAACCGCGTCCGGTGCCGAATCCGACGGCGATCCGGCCGCCGTCGGCCAGGTGGGCGCGGAAGCGGCAGAGGATCTCCCGCCGGGTGGACGGGGCCACGAAGGTCATCACGTTACCGGCGCAGACGATCATGTCGAAGCCGGCCGGGATGCCGGCCGATGGCAGGTCCAGGTCGCTGAGGTCACCTACCAGCCAGGTCGGCCCGGGGTGAACGGCCCGGGCCTCGGCGATCAGCTCGGGGTCCAGATCGACCCCGACCACCTGGTGCCCGGCCGCCGCGAGGTGCGCGCCCACTCGCCCGGTACCGCAGCCGGCGTCGAGAATCCGCGCACCGCGTGGCACCATCGCGTCGACCAGCCGGGCTTCACCGGCCAGGTCGGCACCGCGCGCGGCCAGGTCCCGGAACCGCTGGATGTACCAGCGCGAGTGGCCAGGATCTTCGGCCGTCTTGCGTAGCCAGAGATTCTCCGTGGCGTTCATCAGATTCCTTCCGTGGAAACCCTGCCTCAGGAGAGGAGGATGTCACACCGCCTCGGTGACTTCCTCGATCCAGCCCAGTGCGGCGACCGCGGTGGGGAACCCGCAGGTGGTGATGGCGGCAAGGGCGACCGCGTGGATTTCGTCGGGCGTGGCTCCGTGCTGCAACGCCTTGCGGACGTTGGATCGCACGGCACCCTGGGCCTCGGCACCGATCGCCATTGCCAGCTTGATCAACCGGTCGGTCTTCTCGTCGAACGGGTTGCGGTCCCGAATCGTGCGTGCCAACGCGCCCTGCGCGTCCGCGACATCCGGGAAGCGTTCCAGGAACTGCCGGTAGATGCCCGGCAGGTAGTCGTTCTCCATCTGGCCTCCTTGAGTAAGCACCCGCATACGTTAGCCAGGGTGCCGTGGCCACCGGTGCTCGAGCGGAACAATCGGTGTCATCGTCCGGATGACACCGGCCGGCGCTCGGCGTCCCGGACCTCGGCGTCGCGGACCGCGGCGGGCGTCGGGGCCGCGGCCGGGGCCGGGCCACGGCGGGACCGGTAGACGACGTACGGGCGCAACAGGTACGCCAGCGGCGCGGACCAGACGTGGACCAGGCGGGTGAAGGGCCACAATGCGAGGAGAACGAACCCGCCGAGAGCATGCAACTGGTAGGCCAGCGGCACGTCGGTCATCAGCTCACTCTGCGGGTGCAGCCAGAAGATGCCGCGGAACCACACCGCGATGGTCGACCGGTAGTCGTAGCCGTCGCCGATCACGTTGGTGGCGACGGTGGCGAACATCCCGAGGCCGACCATGGCGGCCAGCGCCACATAGAGGACCTTGTCCATCGTGGTGGTGGCCCGCCGGACCCGGCGGTTGACGATGCGGCGGGCGATCAGCAGCGCGAGCCCGACGAGGAGCAACGTACCGGCCACCGTGCCGGCAGAGACCGCGACGAGATGGTAGGCGTGCTCGGAGATGCCGACGGCTTCGGTGACGCTGGCCGGCACGAGGAGGCCGAGGGCGTGTCCACCGATGACACCGAGCATGCCGAGGTGGAACATCGGCGAGCCGAGGCGCAGGAGGCGGTTCTCCAGCACCTGGCTGGTGTGGGTGGTCCAGCCGAACTGGTCGTGCCGCCAGCGCCAGACATGCCCGGCGACAAAAACCGCGAGGCAGGCGTACGGGAGCACGACCCAGAGCAGCGTGGTCATCGTGAGGCCTCCGCAAAGGAGCAGGAAGGGTACGGGGCGAGTTGGGTGCCGTGCAGGTCGGGCCCGGCACCGATGCTGTCCAGGCCGACGGTTTCGACCGGTGGCCCGTCGATGGCGAGCGCCGAGATGGCGGCCCGGTCATCGTCGGTGAGTTCGGGCAGCATCGAGCAGACCGCGTCGAGCAGGAGCCGGTACGGTGTGCCGGACTCGGTCAGCGCGACGCGCAGCAGTTCGATGCCCTGCCGGTGCTGGCGCAGCGGGGCCTCGCCGTCGCCGGGTCCGACCATGGCGGCGAACTCCAGGACGACCGGCAGCAGGTCGGGTAGTTCGCCGTCGGCGAGCCGCAGTCCGTGTGCGCGGTACCGCTGTTTGAGCACGAGCAGCGCCATGCCTCGCTTACGCGTGTCGCCGTGCAGGTAGTAGGTGAGGTAAAGGCCGCTGCGGCGGCGCAGGTCGAAGGTCTTCACGTACTCCCGCTGGACGTCGATCAGCGGAGCGGCCAGCAGCCAGTCGAGGAACTCGCCGATCTGGGTGCGTACCGTCGGGTTTTCGAGGCCGGCGGCGGCCACGCGCAGTTCCTGCCCCGCGTCCAGCAGCTCCGCGTCGGGGTAGGTGAGCAGCAGCGAGATCAGGTTGAAGCTCCGGGCCCGGTCGGCCGGGGATGTGGTGTTCATGATTGGCCTCGCAGCGGATTGAGGGTGAGCCCGCGCCGGCCGTCGGTACGCCGGAACAGGCCGGAACCCGCGCCGTTGCCCTCGGTGAGGTGGAACTTCTCGCTCATCCCCGGGCCGCCCTCGCAGTCCAGCGCGCAGTCGCCGTGTGCGGCGGCCTGCGCCTCCAGGGCCGCGGCGTCCCGGGCGTGGGCGGCCGGGATCACGTACCGCTCGTCGTACTTGGCGATCGCCAGCAGGCGGTACATCTCCTCGACCTGGTCGGCGGTCATACCGATGCCGTCCAGCAACTCCTGCGCGACGGTGCCGTCGAGGGTGCGGGCCCGCATGTAGGAGCGCATCGCGGCGAGCTTCATCAGCACACCGGCGGCCACCTCGGCGTCGCCTGCGGTGAAGAGTTCGGCCAGGTACTCGACCGGGATACGCAGCTCCCGGATGGTGTGGAAGACATCGTCGGCGTCAGCGTCGTCCCGGCCCGCCTGACCGACGGCGTCCAGCACCGGCGACAGCGGTGGCACGTACCAGACCATCGGCAGGGTGCGGTACTCCGGGTGCAGCGGCAGCGCGATGCGGTACTCGGCGATCAGCTTCCAGATCGGGGAGCGCTTCGCCGCCTCGATCCACTCGTCCGGCATGCCAGCGTCCCGGGCGGCGCGCTCCACGGCCGGGTCGTGCGGGTCGAGGAAGACCGCCCGCTGGGCGTCCAGCAGGTCGTGCTCGTCCTCGACGGAGGCGGCGGCAAGCACCGCGTCCTCGTCGTAGAGGACGATGCCCAGGTACCGCAGGCGGCCGACGCAGGTCTCCGAGCAGATGGTCGGCTGCCCCGCCTCGATGCGCGGGAAGCAGAAGGTGCACTTCTCCGCCTTGCCGGTGGCGTGATTGACGTAGACCTTCTTGTACGGGCAGGCCGACACGCACATCCGCCACCCACGGCAGCGGTCCTGGTCGACCAGGACGATGCCGTCCTCCTCGCGCTTGTACATGGCCCCGGAGGGGCAGGCGGAGACGCAGGCGGGGTTGAGGCAGTGCTCGCAGATGCGCGGCAGGTGGAACATGAAGGTCTTCTCGAACTCGAACCTGACCTTCGCGGCGGCCTCGGCGGGCATCTTCGCCAGGTTCGGGTCGCCGTCGGCGCGCTCGTGCGCCCCGCCGAGCGAGTCCTCCCAGTTGGCGCCCCAGGTGACCGCCATCGGCTCACCGGTCAGCGCCGAGTACGGCCGCTTCACCGGGGTGTCCGTCAGACCTGCGGGGGCGTTGACCAGGATGTCCTTGTCGAAGGTGGCCGGCTCGTAGTAGTCGTCGATCGTCGGCAGATCCGGGTTGGCGAAGATGCGGCTGAGGCGTTTGGCCCGACCGCCGGAGCGCAGCACCAGGCGGCCCTTCCCGTCCAGCTGCCAGCCGCCCCGCCAGCGTTCCTGGTCCTCGTAGTGCTTCGGGTAGCCGATGCCCGGCTTCGTCTCGACGTTGTTGAACCAGACGTACTCGGTGCCCTCCCGGTTGGTCCAGGTCTGCTTGCACGTCACCGAGCAGGTGTGGCACCCGATGCACTTGTCCAGGTTCATCACCATTGCTACCTGGGCACGGATTTTCATCAGTACTCCACCTCCTGCGTGCGACGGCGGATCACGGTGATCTCGTCGCGCTGGCTGCCGATCGGGCCGTAGTAGTTGAAGGCGTAGGTGAACTGGGCGTGTCCACCCGCCAGGTGGGTGGGCTTGACCAGCAGCCGGGTCATCGAGTTGTGGTAGCCGCCGCGCCGGCCGCTCTTCTCCGCCTTGGGCACGTTGACCGTGCGTTCCGGCGAGTGGTACTGGAACACCGTGCCCTCGGGCATCCGGTGGCTGACCACAGCCCGGGCCACCACGACACCGTTGCGGTTGTGCGCCTCGATCCAGTCGTTGTCGCGTACGCCGATCTTGTCGGCGTCCTCGACGCTCATCCAGATCACCGGCCCGCCCCGCGACAGCGCCAGCATCAACTCGTTGTCGTGGTACATCGAGTGGATGGACCACTTGGCGTGCGGGGTGAGGAAGCGGACGGTCAGTCCGCCGTCAACCATCTCCCCCGGCTTACCGAAGTTGCGCGCCACGTTCAGCGGCGGCCGGAAGGCCGGCAGTTGCTCGCCCAACTCCGCCACCCAGTCGTGTTCGAGGAAGAAGTGCTGACGACCGGTGATCGTGTGCCAGGGCTTGAGCCGCTCGACGTTGAGGGTGAACGGCGAGTAGCGGCGACCGCCCTTCTCCGAGCCCGACCATTCCGGGCTGGTGAAGACCGGCTGCGGTGCCCGCTGCGTGTCCGGATACGTGATCCGGTCGTTCTCGTGTCCGGCGATCAGGTCGGCGAACGCCTGGCCGGTCTGCTTCTCCAGCACCTCGAAGCCGGCCGCCGCCACGCGGCCGTTGGTGGTGCCGGAGAGCGCCAGGATCGCCTCGCACATCCGGTCTGCGGTGGCCAGCGACGGCCGACCGGCGCAGGGCCCGTCGGTGAGGACGCCGTTCTGGTGCCGCAGGTACTCCAGCTCGGCGGTGACGTCGACGGTCAGCGCCTTGGTGGTGGTGCCCAGCTTGTCCAGCAGCGGACCGACCGCGCGCATCCTCGCCCCGAGCTGCGTGTAGTCCCGCTCGATCTCGACGAGCTTCGGCATGGTGGAGCCGGGCACCGGCTCGCACTCGCCCGCCTTCCAGTCCCGCACCCGGCCGCTCGGCGTGGCCAACTCGTCCGGGGTGTCGTGCTGCAGCGGCGCGGCCAGCACGTCGCGGCGCACCCCCAGGTGGGTCACGGCCAGCTCGCTGACCTTGTCGGCCAGGGCGAGGAAAATGTCGTAGTCGGTGTGGGCGTCAGCGGGCGGCTCGACCGCCGGGCTGAACGCGTGCACGAACGGGTGCATGTCCGTGGTGGAGATGTCGTGCTTCTCGTACCAGGTGGCAGCGGGCAGCACCACGTCGGAGTGCAGACCGGTGTTGGTCATCCGGAAGTCGATCGCGGTGAGCAGATCGAGCTTGCCCGTCGGTGCCTCCTCCCGCCAGGCCACGTCGCGGGGACGGTGGTCCGGCTCACACTCGGTCGCGCTGGCCAACCAGTCCACGCCCAACAGGTGCCGCATGAAGTACTCGTTGCCCTTGCCGGAGGAGCCAAGCAGGTTGGCCCGCCACAGGGTCAGGCAGCGCGGGAAGTTCGCCGGGTCGTCCGGGTCCTCGGCCACACCCCGCAGCCGGCCGGCCTTCAGCTCGGCGACGATGTGCTGCTGCACGCTCACCCCGGCCGCCGCCGCCTCGTCGGTCAGGTCGAGCGGGTTGCGGTTGAACGCGGGGTGGCCGGGACTCCAGCCCATCCGCTGCGCGGCGGCGATCGTGTCGGCGAAGGTCATGCCGGCCAGTCGGCCGGTGCCCAGCGGCGAGGCGAGTTCGTCGGCCGGGACCGGCTCGTACCGCCACTGGTCCGTGTGCAGGTACCAGAACGGGGTGCTGGCCTGGTGCCGCACCGGCCGGTGCCAGTCGAGGGCGAACGACATGTGCTGCTGGCCGGTGATCGGCCGAGCCTTCTCCTGTCCGACGTAGTGCGCCCAGCCGCCGCCGTTGACGCCCTGGCAGCCGGTCAGGGTGACCAGCGAGATGAAGGCGCGGTAGGTCATGTCGGAGTGGAACCACTGGTTCGCGCCGGCGCCCAGGACGATCAGCGAGCGACCCTCGCTGCGCTCGGCGTTGCGGGCGAACTCCCGGCCGATCCGGGCGGCCAGCGCGGCCGGTACGCCGGTGATGCGCTCCTGCCAGGCCGGGGTGTTCGGGGCGTCCGCGTCGTCGTACCCGGTGGGCCAGTCGCCCGGCAGGTCGCCGCAGCGCACGCCGTACTGTGCCATGACCAGGTCGTAGACCGAGGTGACCAGGTGCTCGCCGACGCGCCTGACCGGCACGCCGCGACGCATGGTGGCTCCGCCCTCCGTCTCGCCGACGTCGAAGCGGGCCAGGTCGACCTCCACCGCTTCGTCGCTGTGACCGAGCAGCCCCAGCGCCGGGACCACGTCACCGAGGTCGAGGTTCCAGCGGCCCGCGTTGGCCTCGCCGTAGCGGAAGCCGAGCGACCCGTTGGGCACGACCAGTTCCCCGGTGCGCTCGTCGACCAGCACGGTCTTGTGCGTGCCGTTCTCCTCGCCCAGGTCGGCGGCGGTCAGGAAGCGGTCCGCGGCCCAGGCACCGGTCTCGGTCTTGCGCAGGGTGACCAGGAAGGGCAGGTCGGTGTACCGGCGGACGTAGTTGACGAAGTACGGCACCTGCCGGTCCCGGAAGAACTCGGCCAGCACGACGTGCCCCATCGCCATCGCCAGCGCGGCGTCGGTACCCGGGTGCGGTGCCAGCCAGTCGTCGGCGAACTTGACGTTGTCGGCGTAGTCCGGGCTCACCGCGACGACCTTCGTGCCCTTGTACCGGGCCTCCGCCAGGAAGTGTGCGTCCGGCGTACGCGTCACCGGGATGTTGGAGCCCCACATCATCAGGTACGTGGCGTTCCACCAGTCGCCGGCCTCGGGCACGTCGGTCTGGTCACCCCAGATCTGCGGCGAGGCGATGGGCAGGTCGGCGTACCAGTCGTAGAAGCTCAGCAGGGTGCCGCCGAGCAGGGCGTGGTAGCGGGTCCCGGCGGCGAAGGACGCCATCGACATCGCCGGGATCGGCGAGAAGCCCACGACCCGGTCCGGGCCGTACTTCTTCGTGGTGTAGACGTGGGCGGCGGCGACCATGGTGGTCACCTCGTCCCAGGTGGCGCGTACGAAGCCGCCGCGGCCCCGCTGGGTCTTGTAGGAGCGCGCCTTGAGCGGCGTCTCCACGATGTCGGCCCAGGCCAGCACCGGGTCACCCAGGCGCCGGAGCCCGTCGCGGAACATCTCGGCCAGCACACCCCGCACGTACGGGTGCCGTACCCGGGAGGGCGAGTACTCGTACCAGGAGAACGAGGCACCGCGCGGGCAGCCACGCGGCTCGTAGTCCGGCGAATCCGGCCCGGTCGTCGGATAGTCGGTCGCCTGGTGCTCCCAGGTGATCAACCCGTCCTTCACGAAGACGTTCCACGAGCAGGAACCGGTGCAGTTGACCCCGTGGGTCGACCGGACCACCCGGTCGTAACGCCAGCGGTCCCGGTAGAACGCGTCCCAGGCGTTGCTGTCCATCTGGTGCAGGGTGCGCCCGTGGTCGCCGACGGTCTCCCGGGTCAGGAAACGCCGGGCGGCCAGCAGCGGTGCCACGCCGGGAACCTGATCCGTTGCGGGCGTCCGGGCTGCGTCCGACGGGCGGTGTGCTGACACGGCGGTCTCCTACGTGGCGATGGCAACGACCGGTTGGGTCGTCGGTGCCCAATTGCGTGGCACTCCCCCATCGTCCTCACGTGGATTGGTCGTTTTCAGGTGTCCTTGGCCCCCTATCCCGTGGGACCAAGGCCCTGATTCGGATCAACAGAAACTATCGGGCCGAGGCGGATCGGCGCCCTGACCTGCCCTGACCTTGGCGCGGTCGGTCGGACTGTGACGTCGTACGCACTCCTGGTCCTGACGCCACGTTCGTCGCCCTGGAAGTCGGGTGGACCGCCCACCCGGATCCGGTGCTTCTGATGTCAGCAGGAACGATCCGCTCGTTGAGCAGGTGCTCCAGCTACTGGACCCTGAGGGTGCCGAGAACCTCGTCCGTCCTGGTCACGACCTTCTTGATCGCTGAGATCAGAACGCCGGTACAGCCTCGATCCCGCCCGGTCCGGATGCACCAGGCGATCGACGCCGAGCGGGCGCAAGAATGATCATTGTGCTGTTGCGACTGGCCTACCGCGGTGTGACCGACACGCTCGCGCTCCTGCGGCTGCTGCCGATGAGAGATCGAGACGAAGGCCCCGAAATCCTCGCGCTGTGCCACCAGATCACCGTCCTGCAGCGGCAACCGCACAGCGAGAAGGTCCCGTTCACGCAGGCCGACCGAACGTGGCTGGCTGCCCCGCTACGCCGGCCGCCGAAAGGACGTCCTGCACAACCTACGGCTGCCGGTCCACCCAGAGACCGTGCCCTGTTGGCACCATAACCCGGTCGCCCACCGGCACACCAGAACTTCCCGACGCCGGCGGGCCAGGTGTGGCACCTACCGTACGGTCAATCCGCCGGTAGGTGCCACGCCTGGCCCGCGAGAACACCACGTGGGGATACCACTAGAAGTGCCGAACAACTCGTCAACGAGAGTGCGCACGTGAGCCGGACCAGGCATCGCCATGCCCAGATGTCAAAGGCGCAACCCCCGGGCCGGTGGACAGAAGCGCCGTCCCAGGTTGTTCAGATCAAGTGACGGATTGTCAGCGCGCTGGGCCGCCGAGCTGGGTTTCGCCGGGAAGCAGCGTTGTCATGGCAGGGGAAGCCGGCGGGCTCGGCCGGGACGCACGACCGACCAACATGGCGATTCCGCTCGCTATTGTGCCGATCAGCGCGACCGCGGCCACCGGCACGCCGAGCAGGAACGCCGGCCGCCAACTCGCGGCCTGCGCTATCACGCCGCTCACGACGGGTCCGAGCAGGAGAGCGACGCCGAGCGCGAGGCCGAGTACCAGTCGGGCCCGGGAACACCAGCGGCCCAGCTGACTGGAGAGGGCCAGGGCGACGCCGACCACGATTCCGGCACCCAGCCCGTCGACCACCCGTCCAACGCCCATCAGCCCCGCCCCCGGCGCGAAGGCGCTCAGCACGCTCCCGAGGAGCAGGAGCACCAGCGCCGGCACTCCGGTTGCGGTGGGCCACCGCCGGCCGAGCAGGTAGCCGGGCACGACCAGGGCCGCCGTCGCCACCACGTACGGTACGACCACGGTCACTGTCATGGCAGTGGTGGACAGTCCGAGATCGCGCGTGATCGCGCTGCCCAGCGGTCCGATCGGCGCGGTGAGCAGTCCTGCGGCGACCATTGCACCAAGCGCTGGGCCGGCAAGCGACCAGAGCGGGCGAACCACCGGCGGTCGATCCGGTTGGGGGTATCCGGGTGGGTTCATCCGGCGAGTGTATGCACCGGCAAGGGAAATCCGATTCTCCGCCCCGCCGCGACGATGGGCGACCTCGAATCCGCCGAGCTTTCAGGCCAAGTCCCGCCGCCGTCAACAACGGTGATCCTCGGTGATGCCCCATGGTCGGGTCCGCAGTGCAACTCCACCGACCGCAGCGGTCATGGCGTCGATGATCGGGCTGGTGGTGGTCGCCGTTGAACACCTCTCGGGCGAGGTGGTCCCCTCCCCCTGGCTGGACCGGCTGGGCTGGAACACCCGGGTGATCAGTCGCGACTTGGCCGGACCGATATTCCTTGGACACCCGATTTCGGACGTTATGCCAGATATTGTCAGCGCATTGCCACAGGGGCCGTTCAGGGTGGGTGTTCACGTGGATCGACCAACGCCAGCAGAGCTGGGCGCCCGAGAAGACCCGCGCCCACCACGGCTGTTAGCACCACTGCTGCCCATCGGCGAGCCGGTGGAGTCACTGCTGCGGGGGGCACAGTTCTTCTCGCCGGGCGAGTCGTCCCCCGACTACCGCGAGGTACACCGCGTCGGTGGTCGGGCGGCGGAGCAGTTCTCGCGGCAGCGGTGGCACCACGACAAGGTGGTGCGGTCCACCCATGGAGTGAACTGCACGGGATCGTGCTCGTGGAAGGTCTTCGTCAAGGACGGGATCATCACCTGGGAGACGCAGCAGACGGACTATCCGTCGCCGGGGCCGGACCTGCCGGAGCACGAGCCCCGAGGCTGCCCACGGGGTGCGTCATTCTCGTGGTACACGTACTCACCGTCGCGGGTGCGCTATCCCTATGTCCGGGGGCCGCTGCTGGAGCTCTGGCGGGAGGCGCGGGGACGGCTGGATCCGGTGGCCGCGTGGGCGGAGATCACCGGCGATCCCGAACGCGCCGCCCGGTACAAGGACGCCCGGGGCAAGGGCGGCTTCGTGCGGTCCACCTGGCCGGAGGTCACCGAACTCATCGCCGCGGCACATGTGCACACGATCAAGGAGTACGGGCCGGACCGGGTGGTGGGCTTCTCCCCGATTCCAGCAATGTCGATGGTCTCCTACGCCGCGGGCAGCCGGTTCCTGTCGCTGATCGGCGGAGTGATCCTGAGCTTCTACGACTGGTACGCCGACATGCCGATCGCCTCACCGCAGGTGTTCGGTGACCAGACCGACGTGCCGGAGTCCGCAGACTGGTGGAACTCCTCCTACATGATCATCTGGGGGACGAACC
Source organism: Micromonospora sonneratiae (assembly GCF_042679305.1). NCBI lineage: Bacteria > Bacillati > Actinomycetota > Actinomycetes > Micromonosporales > Micromonosporaceae > Micromonospora > Micromonospora sonneratiae. The sequence continues at coordinate 68,841 of NZ_JBHTMP010000034.1, forward strand.
TGCCGATCACCCGTACCCCTGACGCGCATTTCATGACCGAGGCCCGCTACCGGGGACAAAAGGTGGTGGTGGTCTCGCCGGACTACTCCGACCACACGAAGTTCGCCGACGACTGGTTAGCGGCCAAACCCGGCACCGACGGGGCATTGGCGATGGCGATGGGTCACGTGATCCTCACCGAGTTCTTCCGCGACCGGCAGGTGCCCTACTTCACGGAGTACGTCAAGACCTACACCGATCTGCCGTTCCTGGTGACCCTGCGGCAGCACGGTGACGGCTATGTGCCGGACAAGTTCCTCACCGCGGCGGACCTCGGTCGCGACGGGGAAGGCGTCGCGCACAAGACGGTGCTGTTGAACGCCGAGACGGGCGAGCCGTTCGTGCCGAACGGCTCGCTGGGGTTCCGGTACACCGAGTCGGGGATGGGGCGCTGGAACCTGGACCTGGCGGGGGTCGACCCGGTGCTGACCCTGTACGGCCGACACAGCGAGGCGGTGGCGGTGGAGCTGTCCCGCTTCGATGTCGGACCGACCGAGGGCGGGTCGACGATCCACCGGGGGGTGCCCGCCGTGCGGGTCGGCGGCCGGTTGGTGACCACGGTGTTCGACCTGCTGATGGCGCAGTACGCGGTGCAACGCGACGGGCTGCCGGGGCAGTGGCCCGCCGGTTACGACGACCCGCAGCCGTACACACCGGCCTGGCAGGAGACGATCAGCTCGGTGCCGGCCGCCGCAGCGGTACGGGTGGCCCGCGAGTTCGCCCGTAACGCCGAACTGTCCCGCGGCCGGTCGATGATCTGCATGGGGGCGGGCACCAACCACTGGTACCACTCCGACCAGATCTACCGCGCATTCTTCACCCTGACCCTGCTCTGCGGCTGCCAGGGGGTCAACGGCGGTGGCTGGGCACACTACGTGGGGCAGGAGAAGGTCCGCCCGGTGACCGGCTGGTCGACGCTGGCGTTCGCGCTGGACTGGCAGCGACCTCCCCGGCAGATGACCGGCACGTCGTTCTGGTACGTGCACACCGACCAGTGGCGCTACGAGCACTTCGGCCCCGGCGAGCTGAGCAGCCCGTTGGGCCGGGGCCTGTTCGCCGGCCGGACCTTCATCGACTGTCTTTCACAGGCCTCGCGGCTGGGCTGGGCCCCCTCGCAACCGGCGTTCGACCGCAACTCGCTGGACCTGGCCGACGAGGCCGCCCGCGCCGGCCAGCCGGTGCCGGAGTACGTGGTGCAGGAACTACAGGCCGGCAGACTGCGGTTCGCGGTCGAGGATCCGGACGACCCGCGCAACTTTCCACGGGTACTCACGGTGTGGCGGGCCAACCTGCTCGGCTCCTCCGGCAAGGGCATGGAGTACTTCATGCGCCACCTGCTCGGCACGGAGCATGCGGTGAGCGCCGAGGAGTCGCCGGAGCACCTGCGCCCGGTGGAGGTGACCTGGCGCGAGCAGGCGCCGCAGGCCAAGCTCGACCTGCTCACCACCATCGACTTCCGGATGACCAGCACCTGTACGTTCTCCGACGTGGTCCTACCGGCCGCCACCTGGTACGAGAAGCACGACATCTCCACCACCGACATGCACCCGTTCGTGAACTCGTTCAACCCGGCGATCGCCCCACCATGGGAAAGCCGCACCGACTTCGACGCGTTCCGGCTCATCGCCGAGGATTTCTCCCGGCTGGCCGAGAGCCATCTGGGCAAGCGCAGCGACGTGGTCGCCACTCCGCTCCTGCACGACACCCCGGACGAAATGGCCCAACCGGGCGGCCGGGTGCGGGACTGGAAGACCGGCGAGGAGCAGCCCGTACCTGCGGTGAACATGCCCCGGCTGACCGTCGTCGAGCGGGACTATCCGATGGTGGCGCAGAAGATGGCCGCGCTCGGCCCGCTGGTCGACACCCTCGGCACCGCTGCCAAGGGCATTGGCTGGGTGCCCACCGAATCGGTCGACTACCTGCGCCGGGCCAACGGGGTCGTACGCGGCGGCCCGGCCGACGGCCGCCCCACGCTGGAACGCGACATACAGGTGGCCGAGGCGATCCTGGCCCTGTCGGGTACCACCAACGGGCAGTTGGCCGTGCGGGGGTGGCAGGAGTTGGAGCGGCGTACCGGAGTGCGCCTGGCCGACCTGGCCGAGGAACGATCCAGCGAGCGGATCACGTTCTACGACACCCAGGTACGGCCGCAGGCGGTGATCACATCGCCGGAATGGTCCGGCAGCGAGACGGCGGGACGGCGCTACTCGCCGTTCGTGGTCAACGTCGAGCGCAAGAAGCCATGGCACACCCTCACCGGCCGAATGCACTTCTTCCTCGACCATGACTGGATGGCCGAGTACGGCGAGATGTTGCCGACCTATCGCCCGCCGCTGAACTACGCCCGGCACTTCGGCGCACAGGGCCTGCAGGAGGAGGGTCGCCCAGAGTTGACCCTGCGCTACCTGACGCCACACTCGAAATGGTCCATCCACTCCGAATTCCAGGACAACCTGCACATGCTGCGGCTGTTCCGGGGCGGACCGGTGATCTGGATGAGCCCGGTGGACGCGGCAAAGATCGGCGTTGCCGACAACGACTGGATCGAGGCGTACAACCGGAACGGGGTGGTCGCCTGCCGGGCGGTGGTCAGCCACCGGATGCCTGAGGGCACCGTCTTCATGTACCACGCCAAGGATCGACATCTGCTGACGCCCCGGTCGGAGATCTCCGGTTGGCACGGCGGCTCGGACAACTCGCTCACCCGGCTGATCATCAAGCCGACGCACGCGATCGGTGGCTACGGGCAGTTCTCGTTCGCGTTCAACTACTACGGGACCACGGGCGGCCAGCGTGACGAGATCACCGTCGTCCGACGCCGCTCGCAGGAGGTGGAGTACTGATGGTGCCGAGCGAGGCGGACGGGACCCGGCGATGAGGATCATGGCGCACGTGGCGATGGTGATGAACCTCGACAAGTGCATCGGCTGCCACACCTGCTCGGTGACCTGCAAGCAGACCTGGACCAACCGTCCGGGCATGGAATACGTCTACTACAACAACGTCGAGACCAAGCCGGGCCTGGGCTATCCGAGGCGCTACGAGGATCAGGAACAGTGGAAGGGTGGCTGGTCGCTGGACCGCAAGGGCCGGCTGCGACTGAAGGCGGGCGGCCGGCTGCGGAAGCTGCTGTCCATCTTCTACAACCCGGACCTGCCCCCGATCGACGACTTCGGTGACCCGTGGACCTACAACTACCAGACGCTGGTCGAGGCTCCGCTGGGCAAGTTCAACCCCAGCGTCCACGCCATCTCGGCGTTGACGGGCCGGGACATGCGCCTACGGTGGGGCAGCAACTGGGACGATGATCTTGCTGGCTCGCTCGAGCTCGCGCGAGACGACCCGAACCTGGCCGGACTGCAGGATCGGGTCAAGATGGAGTTCGAGCAGGTGTTCATGTTCTACCTGCCGCGCATCTGCGAGCACTGCCTCAACCCCTCCTGCGTGGCATCCTGCCCGTCCGGGGCAATGTACAAGCGAGCCGAGGACGGCATCGTCCTGGTGGACCAGGATCGCTGCCGAGGCTGGCGGTTCTGCGTGTCCGGCTGCCCGTACAAGAAGGTGTACTTCAACCACCGAACCGGCAAGGCGGAGAAGTGCACGTTCTGCTACCCCCGCACCGAAATCGGGCTGCCCACCATCTGCTCGGAGACGTGTGTCGGTCGACTGCGCTACCTCGGGCTGTTCCTCTACGACGCCGACGCGGTGCTGCCGGCCGCCGCCGTACCCGACCCACAGCAGCTCTACCAGGCACAACTGTCGGTGTTCCTCGACCCTGAGGACCCGCAGGTGCAGGCGGAGGCAGCCCGGCAGGGCATCGCGGCCGACTGGATCGAGGCGGCCCGTCGCTCCCCGGTCTACGCCCTGGCGGTACGCCACCGCGTGGCACTTCCGCTGCACCCGGAGTACCGCACCCTGCCGATGGTCTGGTACATCCCACCGCTGTCGCCGGTCGCCGACGTCGTACACGCGGCCGGCTACGACCCGGCCGACCCTGACAACGTCTTCGCCACCATCGACGCCCTGCGTATCCCGATCGACTACCTGGCCAACCTGTTCACCGCCGGGGACCCCGACGTGGTACGGACGGTGCTGCGCAAACTCGCCGCGATCCGCGCCTACATGCGGGCCAAACAGCTGGACCTGCCGGTCGACCCGAACTTGCCCGGTTCGGTCGGGGCGACCCCCGCCGATCTGGAGGACCTGTACCGGCTGTTGGCCATCGCCAAGTACAACGAGCGCTACGTGATCCCTGCGGCGCACGTCGAGGACGCCGGTCGGCTCGCCGCCCAGCACGAGCAACTGTTCTGCCCCCTCGACAGCGAGGGTGGCCCGGGCATGGGCGGGCAGGGTCCCCCCACGGTGGAGGGCTTCCACCCTGGTATCGAGTCGCACGACAGGGGCACCTTTCGCGGCCGAGACGGCCGGACACACTTCAACCTGCTCGGCTGGAACGGCAAGGGCAGCGCGCCGGGTCTGTTCCCACCGGAGAGTCAAGGATGACCGCGCCCACGACCCCGGTGAATCCGTACAAGCTGGCCTCGGTGCTGCTGCAGTATCCGACGGTGGCGCTGTTCGACGGCCTCGACCGCCTCGATTCGGCCGTGCGCGGCTGCCCCAAGGGCAGCCGGCGGCCCTTCGACCGATTCCTGTCCTGGCTGCGGGCGAGCCCTCCGACCGCAGTGGCACAGCACTACGTGGAGACCTTCGACCTGCGCCGTCGCTGCGCGCTCTACCTGACCTACTACCGTTACGGCGACACCCGCAAACGGGGAATGGCGCTGCTGTCGTTCAAGGCCGCCTACCGGGCCGCTGGTTTCGACCCCTGCGACACGGACCTGCCCGACTATCTTCCGCTGGTTCTCGACTTCGCCGCGCTCACCCCACGGGGGGAGGCGCTGCTGCGGGCGCACCGCGCCGACCTGGAACTGGTGCGCCGCGCGTTGCAGCAGGCAGGAACGCCGTACGTCGATGTGGTCAACGCGGTCTGCGCACGGCTTGGCCGACCCGGTCCCGGCGACCTCGCCCGGGTCGCACAGGCCTGGGGCCAGGGACCACCCCGCGAAGAGGTCGGTCTGGAGCCCTTCGCACCACCGGAGTATCTGACTGGAGAGGCGGTACGACCGTGACCGAGGTGAGTGCCGGGGATCTCTTCTGGTGGGTGGTGCTGCCCTACATCGCGCTGGCCGTGTTCGTCGTCGGACACATCTGGCGCTGGCGCTACGACCAGTTCGGCTGGACCAGCCGCTCCAGCGAACTACAGGAGCGCCGCCTGCTCAAGTGGGGTGGACCGCTGTTTCACTACGCGACCTTCGCCGCGATCATCGGTCACATCATCGGCATCCTCGTCCCGGTTTCGGCCACCCACGCCATGGGCATCTCCGAAGCTGTCTACCACGAGTTCGCCTCGATTTCCGGCTTCATCGCCGCTGTCCTGGTCATCGGTGGCGTGGTCATACTGGCTGGCCGCCGACTGCTGGTGGCGCGGGTGCGGGCGACCACCGACGCGGTCGACTACCTGGCCCTGATCCTGCTACTGCTCGTCATCCTCACCGGCATCGTGCCCACCCTGTTCAGCCTGCTCAGCCAGGGATACGACTACCGCACCACCGTCGCGCCGTGGTTCCGCAGCCTGTTCCTCTTCCAGCCGGACGTGCGCGCGATCACCGAGGCACCGCTGATCTACCAGATCCACGCGGTATCGGCGTGGCTGATCTTCATCGTCTGGCCGTTCAGCCGGCTGGTGCACGCCTGGAGCATCCCGCTCTTCTACCTGTGGCGGCCCTTCATCGTCTACCGCAGCCGCCGTCCACTTCCGCCCGCCGAGCCCGGTACGTCCGGGCGGCGGTGGCGAAAGATCGGCACACCGTACTGAATCTGATCTCCAACCTGTGGTGTCTCGGCGATCGGTACGCCTGACCGTCGTCTTGCCGATGGGTGCTGGGACCTCGCAGGTTGTTCACCTTCGACGAGTTCGGTCCGCTGATGATCCAGCCGCAGGCCGGCGCCGGGTGGGCACCGGCCGGGCATCCCGATCGACTACCCGCGAACCATCGCCAGCGGCACGTTGTCCGGCAGTTCCACGGCTGCTTCAGCGTCGGTGACAACCAGCTCTCGTCCGCTGTGATCGGCCAGGAGTACCCAATCAGCGAGGGTTCTACGGCACCAAAGCGGACCTGCGCCGAGCGGCACAACTGCTACCGTTCGGACAGTGCCCAACGAGCCGTGCGAACCAGTGCCGTTCCGTACCCTCTTGCACACCTTCCGGTGCGCCGGACAGCAGCGGCGGCACCCCAGCGGACTTCTCGCCGTGGACAGCGAGGACGAATGGACTGCCCTCTGGGATCAACCGTCAGCTGTTCAGGCAGAGGTCCACTGGGGACAGGAAGTCGTCCTGGTTGCGGCGTTGGGAGAGTGCCCGTCGAGCGGTTTCGAGGTGGCCATCCACCGCGTCGACCTGTGCGGCACGGAGCTGCGAGTGCACGTACGGGAATGCCAGCCCGGCGCTGCGGTGCTCGACATCGTGACCTGTCCAGCACACGCGGTCGTGATCCCGCATCTCAAGGCCGTCGAATCCATGGCGCTGATCCGGCACGTCGTCACCTCGGAGGATTAGCCGAGTGCTGGCCCGCGACTTCCTGCATGTCGACTGCGCGGTCACGCTCAGGCGCGTGTACGTGTTTTTCATGAGGTCGTAGTCCGCCTCCGCCCCCAGTTCGTCCGGTACGTCGATCGAGGTCGGCACCCGCTGCGTCCACGTACTCGGCGTCACCACCAACCCCGCCGGGGCCTGGACCGCACAGGCAGCCCGCAACCTCCTGATGGACCTCGGCGAGCACGCGGACCAGTTCCGGTTCCTCATCCGCGACCGCGCCAGCCCGTTCACCAACATCCTTGACGCGGTCTTCACCGCCGCCGGCATCGAAGCAATCAAGACTCCGCCGCAGTGCCCGCAGGCCAACGCGTACGCCGAGCCAAGTCATTTGCCCCACTTTACCCAGTCCGTAGCCCGGCGTGGTCCAGACGAAACCGGGCAGCAAGGTCATCGGCAAGGTCGAGAGCGTCACGCGAGCCGTCGACGGTCACCACCGGCAGGTGCAGTTCGAAGGCCTCACGCCGCACTTCGGCGTCCCACAGTTCATCGCGAGCCAGTCGCAGAGCGAACGCCTCGCCGTGATCGCCGTCTCCCCAGTTCATTCGGGCTCTCGGGCCGTCGGCGAACCGAGCCCGCAACGCCCGATCCCTGAACTGGCGCGTCGGCAGGAGGAAGGCTGCCTGCTCTGGCCACGTCAGCAGCGGAGCAACCTCGCGGGGCAGGGTTCGGAAGTCATCAACGAGGACCGGACGCTCCGTTGGCATCGCCAGCAGGTCATCGACAACAAATCCGAACGTTTCCCCGTGCAGGCTCGGCATCGACTCAAAGATCTCCTGTGCACCGCGGCCATTCCATCTCTGTGCCAGTGGAGCTTCCAGCAACGCCCACAGATGCGGCTGCTTCTGCGCGGTGCACCGGCTGGCGTAGTCGCGCTCCGCGCGGTCCCCGTCGTAGATCAGCACGTCGTAGCGCTCCGCCAGGACCTGGGCGAGGGTGCTCTTGCCGGCACCGGTGCCCCCCGCGAGCCAACGAACATGCGAAAGACGGCGAACTAGTGTCTCGTGATCCCGATGTCTTTACTTGAGATGTGTTGTGGTTGGCTGTGTCGGTGGAGATGTCGTCGGATGAGCGGGCCGAGCTTCGGGCGT
>NZ_JBHTMP010000035.1:0-76569 GCF_042679305.1 Micromonospora sonneratiae
CGGTCGGTGGCTCCGCCCGGGTCGGTCGGGCCTCGGTCCGGCCGGTCTCCCCTGGCGGTCCCGGCTCCGACGAGCCAGGCACCCCGGGGGGCCGGTCGGGGCGTCGGTCCCGGGCGGCCGGCAGCGGTGATCCGGACGCGCTGCGGAAGGCCAAACGCCGCAAGCGGGTCAACCTACTGATCGCCTCGTTCGCGGTCTTCATCATGCTGGCCGGTCTCGGCGTGGTCGGGTTCACCTACTACTCCACCAATGTGGTCCTGCCCGAAAAGATCTCGATGCCGCTGGCGACCACGGTGTATGCCAGGGACGGCAAGAAGGAGCTTGCCAGGCTGGGCGAGCAGAACCGCGCCTTCGTGACCCAGAACCAGATCCCGCAGCACGTGCAGTATGCGGTCGCCGCAGCCGAGGACCGCAACTTCTACAAGCACTCGGGTGTCGACTACGTCGGTATCGCCCGGGCCGCGTGGAACAACTTCACCGGTGGCACCAAGCAGGGTGCCTCCACCATCACCCAGCAGTACGCCCGTAACGCGTACGAGAACCTCAAGGACGACTCCTACGCCCGGAAGGTCAAGGAGGCGATCTTCGCCTCCAAGCTGAACGAGCAGTACGACAAGCCCGAGATCATGCAGCACTACCTCAACGTCATCTACTTCGGGCGTGGGGCGTACGGCATCGAGGCGGCGGCGCAGACGTACTTCGGCGTGTCGACGGAGAAGCTGACCGTCGCACAGGCGGCGGTGCTGGCCGGCGTGATCAAGCAGCCGATGCCGGACGCGGCGACCGGGCACAAGGGGTTCGACCCCGCCCAGAACCCGGAGGGCGCGAAGGACCGCTGGAACTACGTCCTCAACGGCATGGTCGAGGAGGGTTGGCTGTCCCCCGACCAGCGGCCGGCCGAGTTCCCGAAGGTCCTGCCGCCCAAGGACGGCAACGGCATGGGCGCCGGGGTGAAGACCCCGCGGGGCAACGTGGTCAACTACATCCGCGAGGAGATGGCCGCGATGGGGATCTGCACCAATGCGGCCGAGCCCACCGACGGGAAGCCGACCTGCTCCGCCGCCCTGAAGGAGGACGGGTACAAGATCAAGACCACCATCGACCCGAAGATGCAGGATGCGGTCGAGAACGCGGCGATGCGGGCCAAGAAGGGTTCGGTGCTGGCGGACCAGCCCGCAAACCTGATGGCTGCGGTGGTGGCGATCGACCCCAAGAACGGGCAGGTGCTGGCCTACTACGGCGGCGACAGCGGGGCGGACATCGACTACGCCGGAAAGAACACCCTCGCCAACGGGGTGCTCAGTGGCGGCCACCCGCCAGGGTCATCGTTCAAGATCTACACTTTGGCCGCCGGTCTACAAGAGGGCAAGCACCTGTTGTCGCACTGGAAGTCGACGAACTACAAGGTTCCCAACAGCAAGATCGTGGTGCAGAACGCTGGCCGGAGTCCAGACTGTAAGGACTGGTGCACACTGGAGGAGTCCACGGTCCAGTCCTACAACGTGCCCTTCTACCACCTGACCGCCGAGATCGGTCCGGACAAGGTGGTCGACATGGCCAAGGCGGCCGGCATCACCACCATGTGGACCACCTCCGACAACCCGCCGAGGCCGGTCAACCTGTTGAAGGAGTCCGGCAAGAAGGTCGCACCGGATCCGTTCTTCAACGTGGTGGCCTACGGGCAGTATCCGGTGACGGTGCTCGAACACGCCAACGGTGTTGCCACCCTCGCCAACCGGGGCACCTACAACAAGGCCCACTTCGTCATCTCGATCGAGAAGCAGGACAAAGACACCGGCAAGTGGGTGAAGATCAACGGTGAGAAGCTCGACCCGAAGCGCCGTATCGACACCAAGGTGGTCGACGACGTCACCGCCACGCTGGCCAAGATTCCGGGCAAGAACGGACTGAGCCTGGACGGTGGCCGGCCAGCCGCCGGCAAGACCGGCACCTGGGAATACGACTCGAAGGACAATGCCGACGCCTGGATGGTCGGCTACACACCGCAGCTGGCCACCGCCGTCTGGGTGGGCAGCAAGGACCCGAAGAAGCCCCAGATCCTCGACAAGAACGGCAAGGATGTCGGTGGTGCCACCCTACCCGGTGAGATCTGGCAGAAGTTCATGAACAACGCCCTGAAGGGGCAGGAGATCAAGCGATTCCACGACGCGGCGAACATCGGTGACCCGACCTCGGGCAACGGTTCCTCTCCCGCGCCGCCGACGGCCCCGCCGGTGAACCCTCTCTGCCCGTTCCCCAGCGACTTGAACCCGGCCTGCAACACGCCGGGTGGGCCGAACACTCCGGGTGGGCCGAACGGTCCGGGTGGGCCGAACCGGCCGAACGACCCTGAACAAAACGGTGGTACCGGCGGTGGCTTGTTACCGTCGACGACGCCGAGACCACGAAATTGATCGCATGACAGCCGCCGGGGGCGGTCGGGGCAACCCGACCGCCCCCGGCGTTTTTGGTACACCCCGCCGACACGGTCCCACCGGGCCGGACGAAACCCCGCCGAGTACGGCAGGATGCCTGTTCATGAGCACGCAGTCGACGGCCAGCATCGATGAGCCTGAGAAGGTCGACCATCCGTCCCGGTCGGACCGGTTCGTACGCGGAGTGTCCGAGCTCATCGGCGGGCCACTCGGCCAGCACGCAGTCGGCATCGACCGTCCAGCCGACCGTGAGGGCCGGTTCTGGACCGCGGCCCGGATCGTGCTGGCCCTGGTCTGCCTGACCCTCGCCCTGCACTGGATCCAGAAGTCGCCCTGCCAGGACGGTGCCTGGCAGAACAACGTGCAGTACACCCGGTTCTGCTACACCGACGTGCTGGCGCTCTACTACGCCGAGGGGCTCAACGAGGGCAAGGTGCCCTACCGCGACCACCCCGTCGAATACCCGGTGGTGACCGGCTACTTCATGGGCGCGCTCGGGCTGCCCGTACACAGCCTCGGCGAGACCCGGCCGGAGCTGAACCAGGGAATGTGGTTCTACAACCTCAACGCCCTGGTGCTCAGTGTGCTGGCGGTCGCCACCGTAGCGGTGATCCTCTCGCTACGCCGTCGACGACCATGGGACGCCGCGATGTTCGCCCTCTCGCCGGCTCTGCTGCTCACCGCCACCGTCAACTGGGACCTGCTGGCCATCGGGCTCGGTGCCTTCGGGCTCTATGCCTGGGCGAAACGCTGGCCCGTCGCGGCGGGCGTCCTGCTCGGCCTGGCCGGTGCAGCGAAGATGTGGCCACTGTTCATCCTCGGGCCGATCCTCGTCCTTGCCATCCGGGCCAGCCGGGTCCGGCAGGCGTTGACGGCGATCGGCTCGGCCGTCGTCACGGTGGTCCTGGTCAACCTGCCCGTCGCGGTGCCGTACCGGGAGAACTGGGACCGCTTCTTCGAACTCAACACCGAGCGGCCGATCGACTGGGGCACGCTGTGGTACATCGGGCGCTACCTGGACGGCAAGTGGCAGTCCGGCGCACCCGGCGACCAGGGGGTGTTCCAGTGGCTGAGCGGCAACATCCCGACGCTCAACTACCTGTCGTACGCCCTCTTCGGGCTGGCCTGCCTCGCGATCGGCGCGTTTGCGCTGCTGGCACCGCGCCGGCCCCGGTTGGCGCAACTCGCCTTCCTCGTCGTCGCCGCGTTCCTGATCCTCAGCAAGGTCTGGTCCCAGCAGTTCGTACTCTGGTTACTGCCGCTGGCGGTGCTGGCCCGGCCGAGGTGGGGGGCGTTCCTGGCCTGGCAGTTCGCGGAGGTCTGCTACTTCGTCGCCTTCTACGGCGAGTTGCTCGGGGCGGCCGGCAAACAGGTGTTCCCCGAGGGCGTGTTCGTGCTGGCGGCGAGCCTCCGGCTGATCACCGTGGCCGTGCTCTGCGGTCTGATCGTGCGGGACATTCTCCGGCCGGAGCACGACGCGGTCCGGGCCACCTATCCCGACGACCCGGACGGCGGGATCATCGACGGTGCCCCGGACGCGCCGTGGCTGCTGCGCCTGCGTAATGGGAGGGAACCCACACCGGCCTACAGCCGGTAGACCACGGTCTCCCCGATGTTCTCGCGCTGGATGCCGAGGTGGTCGACCGGCTGATCGATGGTCGACTGCCACGGCGTGTCCGTCACGTGCTGGCGGAGCAGCACGACGGTCCGTACGCCCAGGGTCCGCAGGTACTCGATGCTGGCCGGGTCGGGGAAGCTGATGGTGCTCTTCCGTATCTCGTCCAACTTCTCGGGCGTGAACCCGCTGCCGCCGTTCACCACTTTCTGGAACCGGCTGGTCGACCAGAGCATCACGTTCTGGTCGATGTCCTGTGTGCTGGGCAGCACCAGGATCGGACCCCCGACGGTGCGCATGGCCGCCGGCTGGGTCGGCACGATCGGGTGCGGTGTGACGTTGAGCCCCTCGACGAGCACCAGTACCAGCGGCAGGAGGGTGACCAGTCGCAGCCACGGGCCGGGCCACGGGGGCACCCGTTCCGCAGCCACCGCCCGGGCGCGGGCGGCCAGGGCAGTTACCGCACCGGCGGCGAGGATGCCGAGGAGCAGGGTGGTCCACAACATCAGCCGGCCGGGGGTACGGACGCCGTTCCAGCCGGGCAGGTACTCGAAGAGCGGGTTGAAGGTGTAGGTACCGCCGAAGAACCGGGGGCCCATCGCGAGGATCCCGGTTGCCAGCACTCCGGCCAGCAGGAACAGCCGCTGGCGTACGGTCCAGATCGAGAAGAACAGGCCGCCGAGGGCGAGCGCGTACAGTGCGAAGCCGGGCAGGAGGGTCATCTCAGGGGGCCAGCTCAACCCGGCACGGGCCTGCTCGTGCAGTTCACCCCAGATGCGGGACTCCGCCGGTGCGGTGAGGAACCCGGTGGGTGGCGGTGCGTACGCCCTGGCCTGGTCGAGGGTCCGCTCCGCGCCGGGGTGCAGGTCGGCGACCTTGAAGTAGGGGATCGCCAGCAACGCGCCGGTCGCGGCGAAGATCGCACCACCGGCCAGGTCGGAGAGGAACAGCTTCCAGCCGAACGGCCGCCACGCGCCCCGGCCCCAGGTCCGCCGGATGTACCAGGCAACCGGGGCGATGAGCACGATCAGTGCCAGGACGTACGCGAATGTCACGCCGATGCCGAAGCCGAGAGTGATCTGCCACGCGGCGACCAGCCACCCGGCGAACGCCCAGCCGGCGTGCCGGCGTTCCGGCCGGTAGCCGTGCCGCAGCGAATAACCGTGCCCCCGGGCCAGCATGGCCAGCGCCAACGGGATCCCGCCGTTGGAGATGATGTGCAGGTGCCCGGCCTGGGCCAACAGCCAGGGTGCGTACGTGTAGGCCACCCCGGCGACCGCCGCACCGATCCGGCCGGCTCCGAGCTGGCGCACCAGCGCGTACGCCCCGAAGGTGGCCAGGGCGTGGGCCAGTACGAAGAGGATGTTGTAACGCAGGACCGCCGCGACCGGACCGTCACCGATCATCCCGGCCGGCGCATAGCCGAGCAGGGTGTCGGAGAACGCGAAACTCCACTGCTCCGGATAGAACGTGTTGGAGTGCCAGAGTTGTGCCGGGTCGGTCAGCAGGATGTGGCCGGACCAGGCCAGCTGCCAGGCCTGCAGGGTGGGGTCCAGTGCGTCCTGCGGGATGGTGTGCAACGGGTACCGCAGGGTCGGCCAGGTCATCAGTACGGCCAGCACCAGGCTGGCCAGGCTGGCCAGGGTCCACTCGTGGACGAGTCCCCGACCGATCCTCCAGAAGAACCGGCGGATCCGGCCAACTACCGGCTCGGGGGCGGGGCCGAAGGCGGCCCACTTGTCCGTCGGTTGATCGGCGGAGGTGCTGTCGGTCGGGCTGACCTCGGTCCTGTCGCCCTTTCCGTTCCCGGTCTCTCCCGTGTCCTTCGTGTTCTTCCCGTCCTTCGCGTTCTCCCCGCTTTTCCCTTTCGCGTCGTCCTTCGCCCTGCCCTCGTCCGTCGCCCCACCGTCGTCGCTGGCGGATTTCCCGTCCTTGGCGGATTTCCCGGTCGTGTTGCTGTCCTCGGCATGGTCGGCCCGAGCGGCACCGGCTGCCGGGGCGCCGCCGTCGGGGGTTGGTGAGCCGGCCCGGCCCTCCGGATCGGACGGCTCGGTCGGGCCCGACGAGCCCGGGCGGGCGGGCTCTGCGGTAGCCGGGACGGGTGGCTCGGTGGCGTTCGACTGGTCCGTGGTCATGGCGTCCGTTTCCTATCCGCCCACGTGGTCACGCAGGTATGCGATGTCCGCGCTCTGCCCATCGGCCCCTCCTGGCGTTTCGACGACGACCGGGGCGTCCGCTGCCCGGACCACTGCGACCAACAGGTCGGGATCGATCATCCCGTGTTCGAAGTTGTCGTGTCGATCCCGACCCGAGCCGAAACCGTCCTTGGAGTTGTTGGCGTGGATCAGGTCGATTCGGCCGGTGATCGCCTTTACCCGATCGACGATGTTGAGCAGCTCCTCGCCACCCGCATGCGCGTGACAGGTGTCGAGACAGAAGCCCACCTCGTATTCGCCGATCGCATCCCACAGCCTGGCGAGTGCGTCGAATCGGCGGGCACAGGCGTAGTCCCCGCCGGCCGTGTTCTCGATCAGCACCGGGGTGGCGAACCCGCCATGCTCTGCCGCGTAGGCGAAGGTCTTGCGCCAGTTGTCGAAGCCGACCGCGACGTCGTCGCCCTTGCTCACATGCCCGCCGTGGACGATCAAACCCTTGGCACCCACCGTCGCGGCTGCGGTGGCGTGGCTGAGCAGCAGCTTCCGGCTCGGGATCCGGATGCGGTTGTTCAGCGTCGCCACGTTGATGACGTACGGGGCATGGATGAATATGTCGACGTCGGCGGCCCGCAACTGTTCGGCGTCCGCGCGTGGTTCGGGAGCCTTCCAGCCCTGCGGATCGGCGAGGAAGAACTGGACGGCCTCGGCCTTACGGATGGCGGCAGCGTCCAGTGGGTCGGTCGGGTCGACATGGGCTCCGATACGCATGGTGGCGAGCCTACGTCGCGATACCGACGTAGCGGGGAGGGGCGGGTCGTCGATGTCGTCGATGTCTGGTCCGTGCGATGGCTGCGTCACCGGGCAGGTGACTGGTCGTTAGCCCGGGTGAAGGGCGAGGTCGGTACGTCGGTCGATTCCGTTGATCCGCCGACTGCCTTGCCGTCCCGCAGACCTGGAGGCCACGTGCGACCGTTGCCCAGCCGACGCCCCAGCGCCGCAGTCTCGGGTGCTGTGCGGTCGGCGGTGGCGGGCCGAGCTGTGCGGCTCCGGTCCGGAGGACCTGTTGGTACGGGACCAGCTGCCTCAGGCAGCGTCCCGTGGGCACCCTCCGCCGTGCGGCCCGGCGCGGCGGAGGGCGTTGCCCGCTCCCGACGAGATGATCGGTCAATCGGGACATCTCCGATTTTCGGAATTCAGCGTACATGCCGGACTCTTCTGGCTTAAGCTGACAACAGCATAGGCTCCGCGGGGCGCCTATCGTCCAACCTCATCGGTGTGGTCGTTCCTCCCCAGGTCCCACCCAAAGAATGCGGACCGGCGTCCCGCGGCTCATCACAGAAGGTCCCTTTCCATCGCTTTCGGCGAAGGAAGGGACCTTCTACTGCTGCCGTTCGCCGGGCGTGGGTACCGATATCGCAGTAGGTCGTCGCTGCGGGTATCCTGGCCAGGTTGTCCGGGTCACCGCGGGATCCGCCCACGGCATATCCGGGCCAACGACGCACGACCTCCTGCCACGGAAGGACCGTGGCCGCTAGCCCATAGGAGGTGAGCACGTCTTGCGTCATTACGAGATCATGGTCATCCTCGATCCCAGCCTCGAGGAGCGCACCGTCGCCCCGTCGCTCGACACGTACCTCAACGTGATCCGGACCGCGGGTGGCTCGGTGGAGAAGCTCGACGTGTGGGGCCGCCGGCGCCTCTCGTTCGAGATCAACAAGAAGGCCGAGGGCATCTACGCCGTCATCGACCTCCAGGCGACGCCTGCGGCGGTGGCTGAGCTGGACCGTCAGCTGCGACTCAACGAGTCGGTGCTGCGCACCAAGGTCATCCGGCCGGAGACGCGCTGACCGCGTTTCCCGGTACGCCCCGGTTCCCGGCACGCCCGGATCAGCCTCATCCACTCTGTCGTACTGCTCTGGCAGCCTGACGGCAGACAGTGATGAGGGCGCGAGGAGTTGGTCATGGCAGGAGAAACCACCATCACGGTCATCGGCAACCTGACCGATGACCCCGAGTTGCGATTCACCCCGTCCGGCGCGGCGGTCGCCAAGTTCCGGGTCGCTTCGACGCCCCGGAGCTTCGACAAGGCATCCGGCGAGTGGAAGGACGGCGAACCGCTGTTCCTTTCCTGCACCGTCTGGCGTCAGGTGGCCGAGCACGTCGCCGAGTCACTGCAGCGTGGTGCCCGGGTGATCGTCTCGGGTCGACTGCGTCAGCGGTCCTACGAGACCCGCGAGGGTGAGAAGCGTACCGTCATCGAGCTCGAGGTCGACGAGATCGGCCCGTCGCTGCGGTACGCCACGGCGAAGGTGCAGAAGATGTCGCGTTCCGGCGGCGGCTTCGGTGCCTCCGGTGGTGGTGGCGGCCAGGGTGGCGGAGGCAACTTCGACGACCCCTGGGCCACGGCAGCGCCAGCCTCCTCGGGTTCCGGTTCGGGCGGCGGGAACTTCGTCGACGACGAGCCCCCGTTCTGATGGCGCCGAGCGCCCGAGATCGCAAACCAGGAGCAAGAGCAATGGCAAAGGCTGCGGCACTGCGCAAGCCGAAGAAGAAGGTGAACCCGCTCGACAAGGACGGGATCACCTACATCGACTACAAGGACACCGCGCTGCTGCGCAAGTTCATCTCCGACCGCGGCAAGATCCGCGCTCGGCGGGTGACCGGGGTTACCTCGCAGCAGCAGCGGCAGATCGCTCGTGCGGTCAAGAACGCCCGTGAGATGGCGCTCCTGCCGTACACCACCACGGCCCGCTGAGAGGAGGCACCGACATGAAGATCATCCTGACTCAGGAGGTGTCCGGCCTCGGTGCCCCGGGCGACATCGTCGAGGTGAAGGACGGCTACGGCCGTAACTTCCTGCTGCCGCAGGGCTTCGCGATCGCCTGGACCAAGGGTGCGGAGAAGCAGGTCACGGTCATCAAGCGGGCCCGTTCGGCTCGGGAGATCCGCGACCTCGGACACGCCAACGAGGTCAAGGGCCAGCTCGAAGGGCTCAAGGTCAGCCTGCGGGCCCGGTCCGGTGAGGGCGGCCGGCTGTTCGGCTCGGTCACCCCGGCCGAGGTCGTCGACGCGGTCAAGACCGCTGGCGGCCCGGTCCTCGACCGGCGTCGGCTGGAGATGCCCGGCCACATCAAGTCGGTCGGCTCGTACGCCGTGCGCGTCAAGCTGCACCCGGAGGTCACCGCCAAGTTCGACCTGAACGTGGTGGCGGCCAAGTAGCTGTCATACGAAGAACGGGGTGCCACACCATCGGGTGTGGCACCCCGTTCTCGTCTCTGCGTACGGTCTCCGGGCGGCAGCGATGACCCGGGAGGTGAACGGCTCACCGGCGGCAACAGCTCGTTGGCAGCGGCGACTCGTGGGCTGAACGGTGACACCTCGGGGAGACAGCCCTCTGGACAGCCATCCCTGGCGATATCACAATCAGCCGTACAGGCAGATTCGTCGATGATGATCGGGTGCTGTTCGACGACGGTCTGCTCGCCGCCTGGATTTTTCTTGTCCACAGGCTGGGGAAGGAATAGTTGCAGGTCAGGAAGGTACTGGCCAGTATTCCCAGTCGTTGTCCACAGGCTGTGCACAGGTCCGCACACACCATCCAGGCCGCTGTCCACAAGTTGTCCCAAGACCCGTCCACCGCCCTGGTTGAGCTTCTGACCTGCTCTTTCGTATGGTTACCCCTCGACCCTTGCTCGGACGAAGCGACAACCCCCGGTCGAGCCGTCCGACCTAGGCCGAAGCGAACAACGTCGTACTCCAGGTGGTATCACCGGGAGATAGCCGAGGCTGCGGAGGGGGGAGCCGGTGTCGGTCAGCGACGACGTGCGGGCAGACCTACGGCCCGGCACGCCATCATCGGGCGTTCCGGCTCAGCGGGAGAACCAGTACGACAAGACGCCGCCGCAGGACATCGCTGCGGAACAGTGCGTCCTCGGCGGCATGCTCCTCTCGAAGGATGCCATCGCCGACGTGGTGGAGATCCTCAAGACGAACGACTTCTACCGTCCGGTGCACGCGACGATCTTCGACGCCATCCTCGATCTGTACGGTCGGGGCGAGCCTGCCGACGCAATCACCGTTGCCGCCGCGCTGGCCGACTCCGGCGATTTGGCCCGGATCGGTGGTGCCCCCTACCTGCACACGCTCATCGCCAGCGTGCCGACCGCGGCCAATGCCTCGTACTACGCCCGGATCGTGGGCGAGCGGGCGGTGCTGCGCCGTCTGGTGGAGGCGGGCACCCGGATCGTGCAGCTCGGCTACGGCTCGGCAGCCGGTGGCGGCCGGGATGTGGACGACGTCGTGGACCTGGCCCAGCAGGCCGTCTACGAGGTCACCGAGCGGCGGGTGAGCGAGGACTTCGCGGTACTCGCCGACATGCTTCAGCCGACCCTGGACGAGATCGAGGCCGTCGGTGCCCAGGGCGGGGTGATGACCGGTGTGCCGACCGGATTCAGCGACCTGGACCGGTTGCTCAACGGGCTACATGCGGGCCAGCTGATCATTGTGGCCGGACGACCCGGTTTAGGTAAATCGACCGCTTCTATGGACTTTGCCCGAAACGCGGCGATTCGTGCGAACCAGGCCAGCGCGATCTTCTCCCTTGAAATGAGCAAGGTCGAGATCGTCATGCGGCTGCTTTCCGCCGAGGCCCGGGTGCCACTGCATGTCCTGCGTAGTGGCCAGCTCTCCGACGACGACTGGACCAAGCTGGCCCGATGCATGGGCGAGATCAGTGAGGCACCGCTCTTCGTCGACGACACGCCGAACATGAACCTGATGGAGATCCGGGCCAAGGCGCGGCGACTCAAGCAGCGGCACGACCTGAAGATGATCGTCGTCGACTATCTCCAGCTGATGAGTTCGCCGAAGCGTACGGAGAGTCGCCAGCAGGAGGTCGCCGAACTGTCCCGTGGACTGAAGCTGCTGGCCAAGGAGGTCGAGTGCCCGGTCATCGCGGTGAGCCAGCTCAACCGTGGGCCGGAGCAGCGTACCGACAAGCGACCGCAGTTGTCCGACCTGCGGGAAAGCGGCTGCCTGACCGCAGCGACCCGGGTAATCCGTGCGGACGACAACTCGGAAGTGACCATGGGCGAACTGCTCGCCAGCGGAGCGCGAGACATTCCCGTCTGGGCGCTTGACGAGAAGCTGCGCTACACGCCGCGCACCATGACCCACGTGTTTCCGAGCGGAACCCGCGAGGTCTTCCGAATGACGTTGACCTCCGGTAAGCAGATCGATGCAACTTCCAACCACCCGTTCCTGACCTTCGACGGATGGCGGGCGCTTGGCGACCTCGCCCCTGGTTCGCGGATCGCCGCCCCCCGGCACATCCCACCACCGTTGAGTCCGAAGCGTTGGGCCGAAGCGGAAGTCGTACTACTGGCCCACCTGCTCGGCGATGGTTCGTTCGTGCGACATCAGCCAATTCGCTACGCCAGCCAGGACGAGCACAACCTGCAGGCTGTGGCCGACGCAGCGAAGTACTTCGGAATCACTGCTGTGCGCGACGAGTACGCGGCGGCACGCGTAACCACCCTGCGGCTACCTGCCCCCTACCGGCTGGCTAGGGGACGACGTAATCCTATTGCCGCCTGGCTGGACAGTTTTGGCCTGTTCGGGTTGCGTTCTCACGAGAAGTTCGTTCCGAAGGGAGTCTTCGCACTACCGAAGGAGCAGGTCACCTTGTTCCTTCGCCATCTGTGGGCGACGGATGGCTCCGTGACCATCAACAAGTCCGGCCGTAGTGGCCGAGTCTACTTCAGCTCTACGAGCCGGCGGATGCTCGAGGATATCTCGCGCCTGTTGCTCAGGTACGGAATTACGGCACGCCTGAGATTGGTTCAGGTGGCGAACCGGCGGCCCCAGTACACCCTCGACATCTCCGGTCGCGACGACCAACTGCGCTTCCTGCGTGAGATCGGGGTGCACGGCCTACGCTCGGTGAACTGCGCGACACTGCTTGCGGTGCTCGGTGAGCGGGAGACTAACCCCAATGTCGACACGGTGCCGAAGGAGGTATGGAACAAGGTTCGGCAATTGCTACTCGAACGGGACATGTCGCATCGGGAGTTTGCCGCCGCAGTCGGTACGCAGTTCTGCGGCAGCACGATGTGGAAGCACTCGCCCAGCCGGTCGCGTCTATCCGCGATTGCTGGTGTGCTCGACTCCGCAGACCTGGAGTTGCATGCCACGAACGACGTCTTCTGGGATGAAATCGTCTCGATCGAGTCACTGGGCGAGATGGATGTCTACGACGCCACCGTGCTCGGTTCCCATAACTTCATCGCCAACGGGATCGCTACCCATAACTCGATCGAGCAGGATGCAGATGTGGTGATCCTGCTGCACCGGGACGACTACTACGACAAGGAGTCGCCCCGGGCCGGTGAGGCGGACTTCATCGTCGCCAAGCACCGGAACGGTCCCACCGACACGGTGACGGTTGCCGCCCAGCTTCACCTGTCCCGCTTCGTCGACATGGCGATCGTCTGATACTGACATCGCGGCGTCGTTCGATGACGACATCGCAGCGTCGCTCGACGCCGACAACACACAGCGTCGTCTGAGCTGACAGCACAGGGTGTTACAGGATCCGCGTGATCAGGGTGTCCGTCGCGACTCGCCGACGACACGCGCGAGTTGGTCCCCGATCACGCGGATCACGAAGGGGGATCAGTCGAACAGTTCGCCGAGGAAGCCCTTGTGGCGCTTGTGCCGGTAGTGCCCGTGGTAGCCGTGGTGCGGTGCGCCGTAGGCGGGGGCCGGCGGGTAGCCGTGCGAAACCGGCGGCGGGGGCGGCGGGACGTGACCCGGTGCGGCGTACCCCGGCTGGTGGGGGGCCGGGGGCGGCGGCGGAGGCGGCGGGTACCCACCAGCCGGCTGGGGCACGCCGGGCGCGCCACCCTGCTGGCGGTTCCACTGGGCCTCGGCCTCGAAGAGCTTCTCAAGCTCGCCACGGTCGAGGAAGATTCCGCGGCACTCGCCGCACTGGTCGATGGTCACACCGCTGCGCTCGTACTGGCGCATCGCGCCATGGCACTTCGGACAAGTCAGATGCATCTCTCGAAGGTACCGGCTCAAGTTAGGCCTTTGCTGTCAGCATGGCTCCAACTTCCTCATCGGATACCTCGTGGAAGTCCTCATAGTAGGCGCCCACCGCCGCGAAATCCGGCGGTTTCTGCAGGCAGATGACCTCATCCGCGGCTGCGGCCAGCGCCTCGTAGGCGTCTATCGAGCCGACCGGCACCGTGACCACGACCCGTTTCGCCCCCATGTGGCGGGCGACCGCCACGGCGGCGCGCGCGGTCGCACCCGTAGCCAGCCCGTCGTCGACGATGACCGCGGTACGGCCATTGAGATCGAGCGGTGGGCGGTCGGCCCGGTAGAGACGTTCCCGGCGTTGAAGTTCGGCGGTCTCCCGCCGGACCACCTCGGCGACCTGGTCCGGATCGAGTTGTCCCGCCGGACCGTCGGTGAGGACCTGCACCCCACCGGGTCCGATCGCGCCGAAGGCCACCTCGGGGGCCCAGGGTACGCCGAGTTTACGGACGACCAGGATGTCCAGCGGGACCCTGAGCCGGTCGGCCACGACGGCGGCCACCTCGACACCGCCCCGGACCAGCCCGAGGACGATGACATCCGACTGACCCATGAGTGCGGTGAGCCGTTCCGCCAGCGCCGCACCGGCATCCGCACGGTCCCGGTAGATCGTGGTCATTCCTAAGGTGTACGCCTCGACGCCCCGTCCCGCCGGCAGACCGCGCATAAAACCTCAGGGAGTACGGCGACAGCCGGCCGAGCGGACAGCCCGACCAGCGGGTCAGCGTGGCCGAGCGGACAGCCCGACCACCGGGTCAGCGTGGCTGGGTGATCAGCCAGCCCAGCGCGGCGGCGCCCAGCCCGAGGGTGAGCGTCACGGCGACGTAGAGCAGCGCCCGTGGCCTTCCACCCGGCCCGCTGTCGGCCAGTCGTACGGTCTCGTGGCTGAACGTCGAGTAGGTGGTCAGCGCACCGCAGAAACCCGTACCGACGAGTTGGCCGAGCCAACCCGGCAACGTGCTGCCCGCCCCCGCCAGCAGGCCCAGCAGCAGCGAACCGGCCACGTTGACGAGGAGCGTGCCCCAGGGCAGCGCCCCGTTGGTCCGTGCGGTCACCGCCCGGTCGACGAGGAACCGGCAGGCCGCGCCGACCGCCCCGCCGGCCATCACCAGAAGCAGGGTCATCGGGTCACCGCCCACGGGGAGGTCATGGTCGGGGTGCCTTCGGTGAGTACCGGGGGCCGCCCGGTGCCAGCCTGGTGGCCAGCCAGGCACCGAGCCGGACGGCGGCCAGGGCACCGGCCAGTGTGCCCAGGACGTACCCCGCTGCCAGACCGGGGCGACCGGCAGCCAACAGCTCGCGGGTCTCCACGGCGTACGTGGAGAAGGTGGTGAACCCACCGAGGACTCCGGTGCCCAGGAACGGGCGGGCCAACCGGTGCGCTGTCCGCCGGCTGCCGATGACCTGCATGAGCGCGCCGAGCAGAGCACAGCCGAGCAGGTTGGTCACCAGCGTCGCCCAGGGGAAGCCCGCGGGTGTGGTCGGCCATGCCGTCGCCAGCCCGTACCTGGCCGCGGCACCGAGCGCCCCGCCGACCGCCACTGCGGTCAGCACACCGCGCTCTGG
The DNA here is from genome assembly GCF_042679305.1 of Micromonospora sonneratiae. NCBI lineage: Bacteria > Bacillati > Actinomycetota > Actinomycetes > Micromonosporales > Micromonosporaceae > Micromonospora > Micromonospora sonneratiae. The sequence continues at coordinate 14,871 of NZ_JBHTMP010000035.1, forward strand.
GCGGCCGTTCGGGTTCATGGCGTCGAGGAGAGGTTCATGGCGTCGAGGGGACCAGTGGGTCGACGCGGTCGGGGGTCTCGACCGGCGACGGCTGTGCGCGGCGCAGTGCCGGGGCCAGGGCCAGGAGGGCGACCGGGTAGAGCAGGTAACCGAACCGGGTGGAGGGCATCAGCAGGATCGCGGTCAGTAGTCCGTACCCGCAGACGACAGCGGCTGCGGCGGCGGTGCGTGGTGGGCGGCGGGCGAGCCAGACGGCGATCGTCAGCCCGGCCGCGACCAGCAGTACGGCGGCGACGATCCGGCCGCCGGGCACGGTGTTGGCGATCAGGTAGCCGGGGAACGGTGACTGTGCGGGACTGGTCACGAGACCGTGGCCGAGCGGGAAGCGCAGCACGTTCTCGACCAGCGCGGCGGAGTCGACCAGTTGCGCGGGGACCAGCGCGAGGACCGGCAGGCCGACGGTTCCGGCTGCCAGCCGCAGGAACGTCCGACGTCCCCGGGTCGCGGCGAGGACCAGCAGTACCAATCCGATCGGCCAGGCGAAGAGCTTGAGCGCGGCAGCGAGGCCGACCGCCACGCCGGCGGCTCCCTCCCGTCGGGCCGCGCACAGTGCCAGTGCCAGCAGGCACAGGGCGAGTACGGGTATGTCGTCACCGCCGGTGGCGAGGGTGAGGGCACAGACCGGCAGTACGGTGGCCAGCTGTACCGCCCGGACGATCGCCGCGTCCCGGGTGACGGCCTCAGCGGTGCCACGGGTGACCGCCGCAGCGGGTGTGCTGTCCGACCGACGCAGTACCAGCACGGCGATGATCAGGGCGATGGAGGTCGCCAGGGCGAACCAGATCCGGGCGTCACTCCACCAGGTGTTGCCGACGATGGCCCGGGGTAGTCCGAAGAGCGCCATCCCCGGCTGGTACGGCGTGTAGCCGAGCAGTCGTTCATCCACCGGGAGTGCGGCGATCGCGTCCCGGTCGAGGAATGGGGTGCCGTGGTCGAGTAGCCGGGCACCGGACTGTTCGATGACGACGACTTCCTCCTGTGCCCGGTCGGTACGGCCGGCCGCGCGCTGGATGCTCTGCCATACCAGTGGCAGGAGGGCGGTGGTCGACCAGGTCACGACGGTGAGCACGGCTCGTGCCGGAACACCGGCCAGGGGCGAGTGGAGACTGCGTCGGCGGACGACGAGTTGTCCGACTACCGCCAGCGTGGCGATCAGGTAACCGACTGTGGCGACCGAACCCCAGGCCCGGTGCGGCAGCAAAGTGGAGGTTACGGCGGTGATCGCGGCGAAGACGGCGGAGAGGGAGTAGAGGACGAGGTCCGCAGCGAGCCCACCGGCCGCCCGGTTCAGTGGCAACCAGTAACGACGGAGACCGGATGGTGGGTCGGCTGGTTTCACGCAGGCAAGTGTGGCAGACGATCTGCCCGACCCCGTCCATTCGGGCGTCGGCCCGGCGAGAAACGGATCACTGCTCCCTCGTCGTGCAGCGGTGGCGCGAGGCTGCCGGGCCGCCCGCCGGAGCCACGGTGCAGGGCGGCGAGTAGCCGGGGTGCCGGCATCGGCCGGGCGAAGAGGTGGCCCTGCCCGGCCGAGCAGCCGAGATCCCACAGTGCGCGGCGCTGGGGCTCGCTCTCCACGCCCTCGGCGACGACCACGAGGTCGAGGCTGCGACCGAGATCCACAGTGGACCTGATTACGGCGGCGGCCTCGGTCGAGGTCTCCATTGCCATGACGAAGGCGCGATCGATCTTCAGTTCGTGCACCGGGATCCGGGACAGCGCGGACAGCGACGAGTATCCGGTGCCGAAGTCGTCCAGGGCGAGTCGTATCCCGGCCTGGCGGAACTGACCGAGCACCTGGTCGACGACCTCCAGTTGGCTGATGGCGAGGGTTTCGGTCAGTTCGAGGATGAGCCGGTCCGGGGGGAGGTCGTGCGCGTTCAGCCGGGCCAGGACCGAATCCGGGAAACGGGCGTCGAGCAGGCTGCGCGGGGATACGTTCACCGCTACCGGCAGGTCGAATCCGGCTTCACGCCAACTGTTGGCCGCCTCCAGCGACTGGTCGAGGACGGCCTCGGCGAAGGCCGGCAGCAGGCCGGACCGCTCCACCGTCTCCAGGAACCGGAACGGGTCGATAGTGCCGTGTGCGGGGTGCTGCCAGCGGGCCAGTGCCTCGGCGGCCACCACCTCACCGGTGTTGAGGTCGACGATGGGCTGGAAGTTGACGGAGAACTCGTGATCGGCCACGGCACGCGGCAGATCGCCGCCGAGGGCCAGTCGGCCGACGTCGGCGGTGTCCCGTGCCGGGGTGTAGGTGGCGATCCGCTGTCCGGCGCGTTTGGCCTGGTACATCGCCACATCGGCCCGGCGGAGGAGTTCCGTCATGCCGCCGCTGCCCGGGGCGACCGCGATGCCGCTGCTGGCTTCGACGCTGATCCGCATGCCGTCGAGGTCGATCGGGACGTGTAGTGCGGCCAGCACCGCCTCGGCCCGGTGCGCGGCCATCGCCGGAGCCGGCAGGCCACGGAACAGGACCGCGAACTCGTCGCCGCCCAACCTGGCCACCAGGTCCTCCTCCTGTACGGCGGCGCGAAGGCGGTCGGCCACCTGGATCAGGACCCGGTCACCGGCGGCGTGACCGAGGGTGTCGTTGACCTCCTTGAAGTGGTTCAGGTCGATCAGGAGAAGAGCGGTCACCCCGTCCGCGTGGTGCTGGCTCAGCTGTCTTGTGCCCAGGTCGAGCAGGTGTCGCCGGTTGGCGAGGCCGGTTAGTGCGTCGTGGGCGGCGGCGTGGGCGTTGGCATCGGCCACCCGGACCAGTTCGGCGTACGCCGAGGCGTTGCGGATCGCGGTGCAGAGGGCGGAGGCGAACGTCTGGAGGGTGTACTGCTCACGTTCCGACAGCTTCACCGGACCCCGGAAGTGCAGTCGCAGGGTGCCGACGTCGGGTCCGCCGTCGTGGCCGTCGAGGCGTACGGGGATGAAGTTTCCGGACAGGTCCGGGGCTTCGTCCGGCGGGCCGTCGAAGGTGATTCCGGTCGCCTTGCCACGGATCGTCCGGTGGACGCTTCCGTCGTGGAGTTCGACCTCGACCGCGTCGGCTGAGAACAGTTCGGTGGCGCTGCTGATCGCCGTGGACAGGACGGCTTCCAGGTTCACGTCGTTGAGGGCGTCGGTCGCGGTGGCCAGCCGCTGCCAGGCCGCTTGTTCGGATCGACTGCGTACGCGGCTGGAGTAGGCGAGATGGAGGCTCAACACCAGGGGAGGCACCACGAGCAGGAGGCTGGTGTCCACCCGCAGGATCAGCATGGTGCAGAGGATGACGAGGAAGCGGGCGACCGCACTCGCGATCCGCAGGTCCCAGTGTTCGGTGAAGAGTCCCCGGAGTCTGACGTGTGTGGCCAGCGCAAGGACGGGCAGGGTGAGTAGTTCGTCGAGTACCACCGTCGCGAGGTAGGCGACAGCCAGGGGGACGATCAGGCGCTGTGCCGTGCCGGCGATCGGACACTGCCATTCGAAGAGCGCGAGTACGAGCCCGGCGGTGCCGGCCAGCAGCATGTCCTTGGCGATGCCGAAGGCCAGTTTCATCGGAGCGAGCCGGAGGAGCACGCGGGCGATTCCGACGCCGAGGCCGGTACAGAGGATCACCCACGGGGTCGGGGCGACCGCGAGCCCGATGAGGAATGCGACCTCGGTCCACGAGGTGGCGCGGGTGCTGGCGCGGATTCGGATACGGACATTCACCGTGGCGCCGACCGCGACCAGAAAAGTTAGTTTCGCGGCCGTGGAGAGATCATCAAATGTCAAATCCGGGCCGGTAACGATGGCGCCAATGCTGATCGCCGCCGCTGCTGCCGCAGAAACGACGACGAGACCGACAAGCAGCATCAGCCGCCGATCGGTCCCAATGTCGCGTTGCTTCGTGCCAGCCACACCTGTCCTTTTGGTCGCCACTCATCCATACCTGCCTGGCGGCGTGACGTGCTTCGTTAGCCTACGGCTCTTTGCAGATGTCTGGCAGCTCTACTCAGAGCCAGTCGGTGGTACGCATAATGTCATCCCTTCTTCGTTTCGGGGGCCGGGGCTAAATCGCTTGGCCATCGTTGCGATGTAGGGAACCCTAGGCGACAGGGCAAAAAATTTGTACTGTTAAATGTCGCTATACGCGAATTCCGATAATCCTGCGATATCTTGCTACGTTGTGTCCGCATATGGAAGCTGAGCGCGTTGGTTCGCGTCCGATCAGCGTGAAATATCCGCATTCCTGGTCCGTCGCTGGTTGCGCCGGTGTGCATACAGCGTCGAGCTCTGGAACGGGTTATGTACAGCGCCGCGCTCGACCGCTGGTCAGAGGCGTGTGCCGGATCATCGTGTGCCCGACAGGCGGTGCATACCCCCGGGCTAGGCTCACAGGGTGACAGTTCAACAGAATCTGACTCACGTCGACCCTGCCGGGGCGGCCCGCATGGTGGACGTGTCGGAGAAGCCGGTGGTCGGCCGCCGAGCGGTCGCCGCTGGGAGATTACACACCACCGGCGAAGTCGTCGAACTGCTGCGCCGCGACGGCCTACCCAAGGGCGACGCTCTGGCCGTCGGCCGGTTGGCCGGCATCATGGGAGCCAAGCGCACCCCGGACCTGATCCCGCTCTGTCACCCGATCGCCCTGCACGGGGTGACCGTCGAACTGGAACTGGTCGGCGCGACCGTGGAGATCACCGCAACGGTCCGGACCGCCGACCGGACCGGGGTCGAGATGGAGGCACTGACCGCCGTGGCCACCGCCGGACTCGCCCTGATCGACATGGTCAAGGCCGTCGATCCGGCAGCCTCCCTGGAAGGCGTACGGGTGCTGCGCAAGGAAGGCGGCAAGACCGGGGACTGGACCAGACCACAGGACCGGCCGTGATCCGCGCCCGGGTCGTGGTCGCCTCCAACCGGGCGTCGACCGGGGTGTACGCGGACACCAGCGGTCCCCTGCTCGTCACCGGACTACGTGACCTCGGCTGTCAGGTCGACGAACCGGTGGTGGTGCCGGACGGCGAGCCGGTCGCACAGGCGCTGCGCCAGGCACTGGCCGATGGGATGGACGTCGTGGTCACCAGCGGCGGCACCGGCATCAACCCGACCGACCGTACGCCCGAGGCCACCCGCACGGTCATCGACCGCGAGATCCCCGGAATCGCCGAGGCGATCCGTGGACACAGCCGGGACCGGATACCGGCGGCGGCGCTGTCCCGGGGACTGGCCGGGGTGGCCGGGCGCATGCTGGTGGTGAACCTGCCCGGGTCGACCGGCGGCGCACGGGACGGGCTGGCCGTACTCGGGCCGATCCTGGTGCACGCCGTGGATCAGCTGCGCGGCGGCGACCACCCCGGGAACGAAGAACAGAGCTGATGAGCGTGGAGACTGTCGTGGTTACCGATCCGGCTGCCGTCGCGTCGCCGACCGAATGGGCCCTGGCCCGTTCACAGGTCCATGCCGCGGGTCGGGAGGCCGCCGCGCCCGTCGTCGAACTGCCCCTGGCCGACACCGACGGGCTGACGCTGGCCGAGCCGCTCACCACCCTGACCGACCTACCGGCCTTTCCCTGCTCCAGCGTCGACGGGTGGGCGGTACGCGGTGCGCCACCGTGGCGGGTGGTGGGACGGGCCCTGGCCGGCAGCGTCCCCGTACCGCTGACCGAGGACGGCACCACGGTGGAGATCGCGACGGGCGCCATGGTGCCCGTCGGTGCCGATGGGGTGTTGCGCGTCGAGGAGTCGACCCGTACGGGGGACGGGCGGATCACCGGGGTGCTGCGACCGGCACCGGAATGGCGCGCTCCGGGTGAGGAGGCACGGGCCGGGGAGCAGTTGCTGCCGGCCGGCACCCCGGTCGACCCCGGGGTCGTCGGACTCGCCGCGTCCTGCGGCTACGACGTGCTCCGCGTGCGACGGGCACCCCGAGCGGCGCTGCTGGTGTTCGGCGACGAACTGTTGACCACCGGGCGGCCGGGTGACGGCCGGGTACGGGATGCGCTCGGGCCGGCCGTACCGGCCTGGCTCCGCCGGTACGGCTGCACCGTCGACCCGTCCGACGTGATCGGCCCGGTGGCGGACACCCTGTCAGCGCACGTGACTGCGCTGCGGGCGGCGCTCGATCGGGCCGACCTGGTCTGCACCACCGGTGGCACGATGCACGGTCCCGTCGACCACCTGCACCCGGCGTTGACCGAGCTGGGGGCCGAGTACGTGGTCAACACGGTGGCCGTACGCCCGGGGTTCCCGATGCTGCTGGCCCGCGTGGTCGGAGCGGACGGGCGGGTCCGGTTCGTGGCCGGCCTGCCCGGCAACCCGCAGTCCGCGATCGTCGCGCTGGTGTCGCTGGTCGCCCCGTTGCTGGCCGGTCTCCAGGGGCGACCGATGCCGGTGCTGCCGCAGGCGACGCTGGCCGAGCCGATCCGTGGTCGAGGCAACTACACCCACCTGGCCCTGGTACGCGTCGACCCCGCGCAGGGCACCGCCCACCCGGTCCGGCACGTCGGCTCAGCGATGCTGCGTGGACTGGCCCAGGCCGACGGTTTCGCGGTCATCCCGCCGGGCACCCAGGGCGAACCGGGTGAGCGGGTGTCGGTCGTACCATTGCCGCTGCTGTTCGGGGAGCGCCTGTGAGCGCGAGGAGCGAGCATTCCGGGGTCGCTCGGGTGGGACGCGGGGACGCCGGAATGCGAGTTGAGCTTGCGAGCCCCGCAGTCGCGAACGAAGGGAAAGCTCTGTGACTGTGGGAACTGCTGGACAGGTGACGTTGGTTGCGGTCACCGAGGAGCCGATCGACCTTGCCGCTCACGAGGCGGCGGTCGCGGATCCCCGGGCCGGGGCGGTCGTGTCGTTCCAGGGCGTCGTGCGCGACCACGATCATGGTCGTACGGTGACCCGACTGAACTACGAGGGCCATCCCACCGCGTCGGACGTGCTCCGTGAGGTGGCGGCCGAGATCGCGGCGGATCCGGCGGTGTACGCGGTGGCGGTCTCCCACCGGGTCGGCGCGTTGGCCATCGGTGACGTGGCACTGGTCGCGACGGTGAGTACGGCCCACCGGGCGGCGGCGTTCGCGGTCTGTGCCCGGCTGGTCGACGAGGTCAAGGCCCGCCTGCCGGTGTGGAAGCACCAGGTCTTCGCCGACGGCGGAGAAGAGTGGGTCAACTGCCCCTGAGTCGTCAGCTTCCGACCGTCCCCTGACCGGCTTTCGACAGTTGCTCAGGGGACGGGTGCTGCGTTCGGCCCAGTGGACCTGGTCAGCGGGTGGGCACGCTGCGGCGGTCGGCTCGGGCGTACTCGGAGTAGAAGACCGGCTCGGCACCGGGCCGCCACGGCAGGGCGGCCACCAACACGATCAGGGCGAGTGCCAGCGAGTTCTCCATGACCGCCCCGAAGAGACCGTCCTGGTAGTGCGACACCTCGGGTAGCTGGTGCTCGTACGGCCAGATCGGCGAGATCAGGAACAGCAGGTAGAGCCCGAGCGCGGCGGCTGCGTGCCGGAACCCGGTCAGTGTGGGGAACCAGATCGGCGACCGTAGCGTGGCGATCACCGGCAGGTTCTGGTTCGGCACCAGTGGCCGGGTACGCAGTGCCAGACCCCGACTCGCCTCACGCCGCCGGACCGCGGCGTCGAAGAGGACGACGATCGCCGGGATCACGAACACCAGGTGGTGTGACCAGGAGATCGGGCTGATCACGTTGGCGGTGAGCCCGACCAGCGTGAAAGCGGTCAGCTCGTCACCGTCGGCGTGCGAACTGGCGGCCCGGGAGAGGCCCACCGCCAGCATCAGCACCGCGAACGACAACCAGAGCAACCCGGGGGTCTCGATCGAGTCGTAGAGCCGGGCAAGCACGCCAGCCAGTGACTGGTTGGGGGTCATGTCCGCAGCACCGATCCGCTCGGTCTGCCACAACACCGAGGTGAAGTACTTCGACGACTCCCGCCCGGCAACCGCGAAGGCGCCGGCGGTGACCGCGATGGCGGTGCCGACCGCGGTGGCCGCGACCCGCCACTGCCGGGTGACCACCAGGTAGAGGATGAAGAGCGCCGGGGTGAGCTTGATCGAGGCGGCCAGTCCGATGCCGACCCCGGCCCAGGCACCGCTGAAGAACAGTCGCCGCAGCGGACCGTCGGCGGGATCGTGTCGGGCACCGCGCCGGGCCCGCCAGCGCAGCGCCACCAGGTCACCCATGACGAGCCCGAAGAGCAGCAGGTTGACCTGTCCGTAGCCGAGGGTCTCCCGTACCGGCTCGATCGCGATCGCCAGCGGGACCGCGATGCCCACCGTGAACCAGAGCGACCATCCTCGGCGGTGGGCGATCGGGCGGAGCAGCGCGGTCAGGATGACGGCCAGCACCGCGATGCTGCCGAAGATGTTGAACCATCCGGCCAGGATCATGGGAAGCTTCGCCATCGGCAGCATGACCAGCCCCGCGAACGGTGGGTAGGTGAACCCCAGGGTGGTCTTGGGTGCGATGAAGTTGTAGAGCTCGTTACCGCCCGCCCACCAGACCATCGCGCCGTGATAGATCTTCATATCGAAGAAGTTGTACGGGCGGCCGAAAGCGCCGATGGCGAGCCATGCGGCGTAGAGGGCCCCGGCGACGATGCCGATCCGTACGAGTGCTCGCCGATCCAATCCACGAGCAGCACGGCGGACTTGGGCGAGGCGGCCCAGCCGTCTTTCGACGGTCGCCGGCATGGCGTGGCCACCCCCGTACCGATGTTGTGGTTTCCGTCCAGGTCCACCAAGGAGCCTAGAACGGTGTGTCACTGGTTTGCCTCCCGCGTTATGCGACCGTGTCCGATCCCACACGAGTTCGCGACATTTCTACCGCGTTAACGCGGAGGGTGTAGTTAAGGTAATTCACCAGCTCCGTGTCTGGGTCATTACCTAGTGCACTTTATCGACATAGATTATCCGGGTAGGCGGCTCGGGGCGGTCAGCCGGGTAGGCGTCGAGCGGTCGTCGCCGACATCACGGCGATGCGGGCGTCCCGTCGGGCGGTACGAAGAGCGCGCCGTACCGACCGTTGCCCGTCGTGAACCGCGTGGCTGGCCCGCCAGCGCAGTCCGGGGCGGCCCTGGGTGTCGGCCGCCGCGAGGAGCAGGCCACCGATCAGGCCGAGGTTCTTCATGAAGTGGATCTGATTGTTGGCCCGGTCGGCCGGGTTCTCCATGGTCCAGAACGAATGACCGGCGAGGGTGGTCGGTACGAGGCTGCCGGCCAGTGCGGCGGCGGCCGGCCGACTGAAGTGACCCGTCGCGAACAGGAGGCCACCGAGGAGTTGCACCGCGCCGTTCACCCGGACCAGGGTCCGGGCGTCGGTCGGGATGCGTTCGTGTGTCCTGGCCAGCAGCGGTGCGAGTCGATCGGTGACCTCCTTGGCACGGGGTACCAGCGGGTCGGGTTTGGCGATGGCGCGGGCCCCGCTGACCACGAAGATCCCGCTCAGCAGTACCCGAGCGACGCTACGTAGGGGTCTCATGGATAACTTCATACCCTGCTGCGGCTTTGATCACCCGGTCATCTGCCGGACTTCATCTGCATAACCTCATTTGCCGGTCTTGGTGGTCATCTATTGCCATCTCCGGCAATTCGTCATGCATGACCTGCTGCGGTACCGGTAGCGTCGCCAGGCGTGACTACTGTTCGGCTGCGACCCGAGGGGCCGGCCGACGCCACGGCGGTGAAGCAGGTGGTGACCGAGGCGTTCGCCCGTCCCGACGTACCGGTGCCCGCCGAGGTCGGGCTGGTGGAGGCACTGCGGGCCAGTGAGGCGTGGCTGCCGGAGCTGTCGATGGTGGCTGAGGTCGGTGGGGAGATCGTCGGCTACGCGCTGCTGACCCGGGTCCGGGTGGATCCGGGGATAGTGCCGGCGCTGGCCCTGGGCCCGGTTGCGGTGCGTCCGCACCGGCAGGGACACGGGTACGGCACGGCGGTGGTGCAGGCCGTCCTGGACGCCGCCGCTGAGCTCGGTGAGCGGCTGGTCGTCGTGCTCGGTAATCCCGCCTTCTACCGCCGGTTCGGCTTCGAGCCCGGAGCTCGGTTCTCGTTGACCAGCCACTGGTCCGGCCTCGGCGATCCGTGGCAGGCGCTGGTGCTGCCGGCGGCGGTGAGCGGAGCCGAGCCACCGCCCAGCGGCGAGGTGAGCTTTCCGCAGGCCTGGGCACAGGTCTGACAGGCATGGGTGCAGGGCTGAGGCAGCTCAGGGCTGAGGCAGCTCAGGGCTGAGGCGGTTATGCGGGTTGGGTGCGCAGGTAGCGCCCGAAGTGCGGCACGGTGAACGCCACCGTCCCACGCTCGCCCGAGTAGATCAGCCCCTTCTTGATCAGCGCATCCCGGGCTGGTGACAGGCTGGCCGGCTTACGCCCCAGGGACCGGGCGATGTCGGCGGTCGGCACGGCCGCGTCCATGTCGTCACGGCGTTCGGCGTCGGCTTCGTCGGCGACGAAGGACAGGGTGGCCATCGCCCGCATGTACTCGCGTTCGGCCGGGGTCGCCCGCTCGAACCGGGACCCGAAGAAGCCGACCGCGAGCTCCGCCTCCGCTTCCGGCGCCGCCACCCGTACGTCGGATGGGGTGATCGGTGACCGTGGGGCGTGGTCCCAGGTGGCCTTGCCGTACGCCTGCACGAAGTACGGGTAGCCGCCGGACTTCTCGTAGAGCAGGTCGAGGGCCTTCTGCTCGTACTCGACACCTTCCCGTACGGCTGGAGCGCAGAATGCCTGATCTGCGGCGAGTCGGTCGAGCCGGTCGATGCGTTGGTAGCGGAACAGCCGTTCCGAGTACGACTTGGCGGCCGACAGTACGGCGGGCAGGTGTGGCAGGCCGGCACCGACCACGATCAACGGGGAGCCCAACTGGGACAGTTCGTGACAGGCGGCGCAGAGGCCGGAGACGTCCTCGGGGCCGAGGTCCTGCATCTCGTCGATGAAGATCGCGATTCCGGTACCGACGTCGGCGGCGACGTCGGCGGCGTCGGTCAGCAGTTCGACCAGGTCGATCTCGATGTCGCCGGAGTCGGCCCGTCCGGTTGCCGCCGGCACGTCGATGCCGGGCTGCCAGCGGTCCCGCAGTCGGGGCCGGGCCGCACCGCGACCGGTCGGGCCGGGCTCGCCCCGAAGGGCGAAGGCCTTGAGGACACCGAGGAAGGCGTCGATCCGGTCGGGTGCGCGGTGGTTCGGCGCGAGTTCGCGTACGGCCATGTGCAGGGCGGCGGCCACCGGACGACGTAGTGATTGGTCCGGGCGGGCCTCGATCTTCCCGGTGCCCCAGAGTCGCCCGATCGCCTGCGACCGCAGCGTGTTGAGCAGCACGGTCTTGCCGACTCCGCGCAGGCCGGTGAGCATGAGGCTGCGTTCCGGACGTCCCCGGGCCACCCGTTCGAGGACGATGTCGAAGACTTCCAGTTCCCGACCACGGCCGGCGAGTTCGGGCGGACGCTGGCCGGCGCCGGGTGCGTACGGGTTGCGGACCGGATCCACGTATCGAACCGTATCCGCATGTCTAGCGGTAGGCCTAGATATCCGTAGAGGTCGCGATGGCGTGTCGCCGTCGACAAAAAACTAGGGCTGTCTAGCAGTTTCGCTAGACAGCCCTAGTTTCTGCTATCAACGCTTCTTCAAGCAGAGCACGTAGTCGGCATAGTCGGACGAGGAGTCGTGGACGTAGTTGGCGTCCGCCTCCTTGGCCCCGAAGATCGGGTCGGTTTGGCACTTCTCGGCGTCAGCGGTGAACGGAATCCGCGACAGCACCTCGAATGTGCCCGGCCCGCACGGCACCTTACGCAGCTTCGGGTTTGAGTTCGTGCCATCGTTGACCAGGCAGTCGCCCTTGGAGTAGGTGGTGCTGTTGTTGTCGTCGCTGCGCGACCTGGTCGGCGAGGGCTTCGCGGTCGGCGACTGGTCCGCCCGCGCGGTGGCGGTGGGGGTCGGCGAGGCGATCGGGTCGTCCTCGTCGTCGGAGTTGAACGCCCAGAAGGCCACGCCGCCGCAGACACAGAGCAGGAGTACGGCGACGACGATGCCGATGATGAGGGCGATTTTTCCGCCGCCACCGCTCTTGGCCGGCGGAACCGGCGCTCCGAACTGCGGGGGCTGCTGCGGCTGACCCCACTGCGGCTGCTCCGGCTGGCCGTACGGCCCGGCCTGCGCCGCCTGGCCCCAGGCCTGCTCGGCAGGTGCGGGGGGTACGGACTGCGGCGGTTGTCCCCAGGACTGCTCCGCTGGCGCGGGCGGTACGGACTGCGGCGGCTGACCCCACTGCGGCTGCTCGGGCTGGGCCGGCTGTCCCCACTGGGGGGCGGGCGGTACGGACTGCGGCGCGGGTGGCACGGACTGCGGTTGCTGGCCCCACTGCGGCTGCTCGGGCTGGGCCGGCTGTCCCCACTGCGGCTGTTCCGGTTGGGCCGGCTGTCCCCACTGGGGGGCGGGCGGTACGGACTGCGGCGCGGGTGGCACGGACTGCGGTTGCTGGCCCCACTGTGGCTGTTCCGGTTGGGCCGGCTGCCCCCACTGCGGTGCCGGCGGTACGGACTGTTGCGGCTGGCCCCACTGTGGCTGCTCGGGCTGGGCCGGCTGTCCCCACTGCGGCTGAGGGGGCGGAGGCGGCGGGTAGCCACCGGGCGAGGACGGGCTCTGCGGGGCCGGCGGGTAACCACCAGGCATCGCCGTGGTTGGCTCGTTGTACGGGTCTTCGGGCTGGCTCGGGCCGGGCGGTCCGTAGCTTGACATGATCTCCCCAGAGGATCAGTGGTAGTTAGCGCAACTTGAGGCAGAGCACGAAATCGAGCGCGTCGAACCCGCTGTTGAAGAAGTACCAGTCGGTGTAGCCCGGTACTTTCGAGCACTTGGCCTTGGCGTCGTCCTCACCGTCGGTGGCGCCGTCGAAGCGTTGCAGTACCTCGTACGTCTTCGGGGCGCACGGGGTGATCGTTAGCTTCGGCTTGCTGGTGTCGCCTTCATTCTTCACGCACTCGCCAACCTTGACGAATTGTGCGTCGGTCGGTGACGGCGCTCCCGGCGTAGGGGACGTCGTCGCCTCAGTGGTGTTGGTGGCCTGCCCGGTTGGTCCAGTTGCACCGGTCGGCAGGACAGTCGGTTCGTCGGTCTTCCTACCCTGGGATTGGCCGAGAAGATAGATCCCGGTCGCGCCACCGCCACAGACCAGCACCGCCAACGTCACGAGTGCGGCGATGAGTGGTGTCCTTCGTGGCTTACGGCCGGTGGGCGGGCCCGTAACCGGCCAGGCCGGCCCGGCACCGGATGGATGACCGGGTACGGGATAGTGCGGGGGCGGGTAGTCCGCCGCGTAACCAGGGGATGGCAGCGCCTGACCGCCCCACGGGTCGGACGGTTCGATGTATCCGTCCTGCCGGTCCGACCACGGATCTGACGGCCGGCCGGGGTATGGCCCACCGCTCGGTCCGTGGTGAGACATCGATCTTCCTCCGTGCGGGGGATGCTGAAGGGGCTGGCCAACTGGCGGGAGAGGATCCGCTTCGGTCACGGTAGCGTGCCCCGGCGACAGCCTCACTCCCGAAATCGCGTCAAGCCGGGTCAGGAGCACCTGCTTTATCCGATATGCCCAGTCCCATCAACGTCTCTACCTGCGTGACTTCGCCCACCTGTCGTCAATTGGCTGTCCAGGAAGCCCGCTTGTGGATCAGCCATCCCTGTGGGCAGCCGTAGGCCGTGCGGTTGAAGACCCGTCGGCGTACCTGGTCCTACTGACCCGGCTTATCCGACTGGCCAGGCGTGCCCGGCTGGTCCTGGTGCCCGGCCTGCCTTGCCCGGCCCGGATAGCATCCGGGCACATGCTGGCCGTGCTCGCCACCGCCGTACTCGGCGCGGTGATCGGGGCAAGCACGCCTCGACTGGCTCATCGGTTGGCTGTCCGGTCGGGAACGCCGGCACGTAGCGCCTGCGACCGGTGTGCCCACCCGTTTCCGCGCGGCCTGACCGGATGGCTCGGGCCGGCGGTCCGGTGTCCCGGCTGCGCCGCTGGCCTGGGGCCGCCGACCTGGTCGACCACCGTCGCGGGAGCCACCACGTTCGGGCTGTTGGCCGCCGGGCTGGCCGGCGATCCGGCGCTACCCGCGTTCCTCGCCGTGGCGGCCGTCGGCGTACCACTGGCCGTCATCGACCTGATCAGTCTGCGATTACCCGATCCCCTGGTGGCCGCTGCGGGACTTGGCGCGCTGGCCGGGCTGGTCGCTGCGACGTTCGCCCTGGGTACGCCCCAACCACTGCTCCGCGCACTGACCGGTGCCCTGGTCTGCACCGCCGCGTACGTCCTGCTGGCACTGCTGCCCGGCTCCCGGCTCGGGTTCGGTGACGTCAAGCTGGCCGGCGTACTCGGGCTGCCGCTGGGGTGGCTCGGCTGGCCCACCGTACTGCTGGGGCTGGTCCTGCCACACGTCGTCAACGGTGTGGTCGTCCTGGGCCTGCTGCTTTCTGGACGGATCGATCGCCGGACCGCCCTACCGCTCGGTCCGGCACTACTCACCGGCGCGCTGCTGGCCGCCCTGCTTGGGCGTTAGGCAGGGCCCCTTTCCGGGCAGGGCCCCTTTCCGGGCAGGGCCCCTTTCCGGGCAGGGCCCCTTTCCGGGCAGGGCCCTGCCTCACCTCACAGCAGGCGGAGCTGATGGTCCTTCGGGCGGCGTGGTGCACTGTCGCCGAACCGTTCGAAGAGCCCGGCGTCGATCGCGTCCAGGAACGGCGTGGGACGGCAGTCGTACTCGCGTCCGTGCCGGTGCCGGCGCTGGGCGTGGGTGACGTAGAGACGGTCCTGCGCCCGGGTCAGCCCGACGAAGAACAGCCGTCGTTCCTCGGCCACCTCGTCCTCGGTCGGGTCGGTGCCGGGGAACCGGAACGGCAGCAGCCCGTCCTCGCAGCCGATCAGGAAGACGATCGGGAACTCCAGCCCCTTCGCGGCATGCAGGGTGAGCAGGGTGACCGCCTCGGCCCGCGGGTCGAGCGCGTCGACCTCGGCACCGGTGGCGATCTGGGCCAGGAAGAGCGGCAGATCGTCACCGCAGCGCAGGGCCAGCGGGGTGAGTACGTCGACCGCACTCCAGATGTCCGCCGGCTCCACCCCGACCGGAGCGTCCAGTGTGGGGGTGGCGAACCGTTGGGCGAGCACCTGTCCGGCGAGGCGTACCCGCGCGGCCAGTGACCCGCCGAGCCCGTCGGCGTGCCGCAGTTCCCGGGCGATCAACGCGACCCCGGGCCGGTCCCGCAGCCGGTTGTGGGACCGCTTCTGCACCGGGATACCGGCTCGGCCCAGCGCCTCGACGACCGGTGCCGCCTGGGCGTCCGTACGGTAGAGAACCGCGATGTCGGAGAACGAGACGGTCGAGGTCCGGCCGTCGCTGCGTCCCGCGTCCATCGAACGGTGGGACAGTCCACCGACCAGGTCGTCGACGGTACGGGCCACGAAGTCGGCCTCGTCGGCGACCGAGCGGGCCGGGTAGCGGCCGACCAGTGGCGCTTCCGGGTCCAGCCGGGCCGGGTCCAGCCGCCGTCCCCGGACCAGCGACGACGGCGCGATGGCCTGCACGGCGGCGGCCAGGATCGGTGCCGAGGAACGGTAGTTGCGGGTCAGCCGGACCAGTCGTGCGTCGGTGAAGTCCTGCGAGAATCGGAGGAAGTAGGTGACGTCGGCACCCCGGAACGAGTAGATCGCCTGATCGGGGTCGCCGATCGCGCACAGGTTCCCATCGGCCGGGCTGAGCAGTCGCAACAGTTCGTACTGTACGGCGTCGACGTCCTGGTACTCGTCGACGAAGATCCACCGCCACCGGTCCCGGTAGCGTTCGACCAGTTCGGGATCGTCGCGTAGCAGGCTCACCGGCAGGGTGACCAGCTCGTCCAGGTCGACCAGGTCCTGGGCGCGCAGCAGCTTGGTGTATGCCGTGTCGTCGGTTCCGGCCTCGGTCCGGGCGGCGGTCCGCTCGGTGTCGTCGGCGATCCGGAAGTACTCCGGCAGGCCGGCGGCGCGGGCGTTCTCCCGCAGGATCGACAGCCCGAGCGAGTGGAAGGTGCCCACCGTGACGGCCTCGGCGACCGGGCCGAGCAGCCCGTCCAGCCGGTGCCGTAGTTCCTCGGCGGCCCGACGGGTGAAGGTGATCGCCAGGCAGTGCTCGGGGAAGACGTTGAGTTCCGCGCACAGGTACGCGATGCGGTGCGTCAACGTGCGGGTCTTGCCGGTGCCGGGACCGGCCACGATCAGCAGCGGTCCGCCGGGGGCCGAGGCGGCGACCCGCTGCATCGCGTCCAGCCGGTCGAGGAGGCCGGTGCCGACCTCCTCCATGCCGGCCAGCATCGGCTCGAACGGCTCGTGCGGCGACGGCGGCGGGGCGATCGGCGGGAGTGGCGGCGGGCTCGCCGCGACCCGGGGCGCCCGCCGTTTCGGCTCGACCTTCGCCGGGGTCCGGGTGCGGGACTTCGCTGCCGGCTCGGCCGGCTTCCGCTGCTCGGGCACGGGTACGTCGAAGAGCGCGTCCGCCTGCACACCGGGTGCGGACCGGTTCAGCTCACCCGGCTCGAAGACGGTGATCACGCCGTACTCGCCGTCGTAGCCCGGTATGCGGCGGACCTGGCCACGGCGGACCCGGCCGATCGCCTCGGCCAGCAGTTCGCCGCCGGCCGTCGAGATGTCGTCGAGCGGGGTGGTGGTGAGGATGTCCAACTCTGCGCCGAGTGCGGCGACGAGGCTGTTGAGCTGGCCCTGCACGGTCTTCGACTTGGGCCCGACATTGTTGATCTCGCCGACGATCTCGGCCAACTGGATCAGGTGGGTGACCCTGGGCGCGGTCCCCGGTCGGTGGCCCTCGGGCCGGTCGGCGAGATCCTCCACCCGGCTGAGTACACCGACCGTGAGCGGCCTACCGCATTCCGGGCACTGCCCGTCCACCTGGCGGGTCTGCTCCGGTTGCCAGTTGATGCCGCACACCCGGTGCCCGTCGGCGTGGTACTTGCCCTCCTCGGGGAAGAACTCGATCGTGCCGTGCAGCCCGTCGCCGGTACGCATCGCCGCCCGGACCGCGAAGTAGTCCAGTTCGGTGTCGAAGACCGTGGCCTCCCGGGCCAACGCGGCCGGGGAGTGGGCGTCGGAGTTGGAGACCAACCGGTAACGGTCCAGGCTGGAGACCCGCCAGTTCATCTCCGGATCGGAGGAGAGCCCGGTCTCGACGGCGAAGATGTGGTCGGCCAGGTCGGCGTAGCAGTCGGCGATCGCGTCGAAGCCGGACTTCGAGCCGAGCGCGGAGAACCACGGCGTCCAGATGTGCGCCGGGACGAGGTAGCCGTCCGGGCTCGCCTCCAGCGTGATCTCCAGCAGGTCACGCGAGTCGAGGCCGAGGATCGGCCGGCCGTCCGAGCCCAGGTTGCCGATCCGCCCGAGCGCGGTGTTGAACCGGGCGACTGCGTCCAGATCGGGCAGGTAGATCAGGTGGTGCACCTTACGGGTGCGGTCGTCCCGCTTGTAGATCGTGGAGATCTCCACGCTGAGCTGGAACCGGACCGGACTGGCCTCGGCGATGCTGGCCAGCCGGGGCGGCAGCCGCCCGGCGATGTCCCGTTCGACCTCCGGGCTCAGCCGGTAGAGGCCGGGCTCAGCCGGTTGCAGGGTCTCGCGCAGGTGCTCGTACCAGGCGGGGTGGGTGAAGTCACCGGTGCCGAGCAGACTGATGCCCTTGCGTCGGGCCCACCACGCCAGGTTCGGCAGGTTGAGGTCACGGCTACAGGCGCGTGAGTATTTCGAGTGGATGTGCAGGTCCGCGACGAACGGACGGGTGCCCACGGAGGAGCCGCCGGGGGGCGCGGCGCTGAACGGAAGCACGCCGCATCCTTCCATGCTCGGGTGTGCCCGCGCTTGGCGCCACGCTCAGAGGTGACATGCGCTATCCCGGGCCGACGATGATCAACGGGTGGCGAGGTGGTCGAGGTCGATGGACGAGTAACTTCGACTCCGGGGTTTCGGCAGACCGGACGTGCAGGTCCGCGACGAGCACGGTGGTGCGCGCGGATGGCTGCCGGGACGGCATCCGGGGTACGCCCTCAGCGAGCAGGCTGCCGCGTTGGGTCGGGCCGGCGCACCATGGCGGTGAGCCGGCCCGACGAACTGCGGATGATTTCCTAGCCACAGATGGCGTAGACGGTGATGTCCCAGATCCCGCCGTACCCGTCCACGTCCTCGTTGGCCCAGGCGCGGACGGCGCTCTCACATCCGGGCCGTCACTCGGCGCAAACCCCGCTCAACTTCGAAGGACCCATGGGTCGCCGCGCTATCGTAGGTGTTGCCGGTGCCGCATTCCCGAACTTCGATGATCTTTATTTTTAAGCGAATTCGACATTTCCTGAAGAATAGTATGGAAATTCGCCGTCGGTGCATGTGGCTTGCGAAGTGTTTCCGCCGGTTACCCATTGTCCATAAGATATTTCGGACAAGGGTGACGTTGGGGAGCCCTTGCACCATGCGTAGGCTCGGTAATAGCCGGTCACTTCTTTGTTGCAGTTCACCCTGTAGTATCCGCCCTCGCCGAACCTTTGACTGGATGAGCAGTCAGGAGCTTCGGCGCTGACAGGGCTTGGTGTGCTAACGAAGATCCCTGTCGCGACAATCGCCGTAGCGACTATTCGCCCGCTTGTTTTCAGTTTAAATTTCACTTGGGCCTCCTGTTGTGCTGGCGGTTAATGCGACGGGGGCGATAGCCTTCTTGCTCGCCACGCAGTCGCATCCACCTGATTGAGCAATGGAACTGAGCGAGTTCGCGTTAGCGCTAGTGGTTCGAATGGTTTTGTTGGAGAATCTATGCAGCAAAGTGTCTTGGCTGTTAGTGGTGTCATTGCAGACTGGGTTGAGAAGGGGTTTCTTCGTGTGGCGGACATGGTGGTGTATTCCGATGAAGGCCTCCAGTGTTCGCGCAAATTGTTTTCCAGCTCATCTGCGTCGGTCGATGCTAGCATTGAACCTAGCTTAAGGGGAAGTGGGCTATTTCGAGTAGCGGCTCGACCTGCTGCCTGCGGGCGAAGTAGCAGACACCTGCCGTGAGTGACCCGGTCAACTGTGACATCCTTGGGTCAACGTCAATCTGTTGTGACTCGAGGCACCCGACGTTCCGCCTACAGCTTCAGGGCCGTCGACAGATTCTCCGCAGTGACCAGGTTTGATCACCGCGCAGTGCGGCCAGCTCCGCAGCGGATGATCAGCCGGGTACGCCTGGCACCATTCTCTGGGGCTCGTCAGGCGGACGGCGGAGCCGAGGTGTGGCGCTGCATCAGCGCGACGTATCCGTCCTCCAGCGACGGAGCGACGGGCGTCGCGTCGGGCGCGGGCGGTACCTCGCTCACCACCCGGTAGACGGTGCCGTCGGCCCGGCTGACCGCCGAGACCACCACGCCGACCGTGGGCGGCGCACCGGCGGTACGTACCTCCCAGGTCGCGCCCTCGCCGGTCCGTACCAGCTCGGCCACCGAGCCGGTGTAGACCACTCGGCCGGCGGCCAGCACCGCAGCGTCGTGGCAGGTCTGCGCCACGTCCTCGACGATGTGGGTGCTGAGCAGTACGGTGCGCCGCCCGGCGAGCCCCGCCAGCAGCGTGCGGAACCGTACCCGCTCCTCCGGGTCGAGCCCTGCGGTCGGCTCGTCCACCACCAGCAGCGCCGGGTCACCGAGCAACGCCTGCGCGATCCCGACCCGCCGCCGCATGCCACCCGAGAAACCCTTGATGCGTCGGCCGGCCACCTCCGTCAGCCCGACCATGTCCAGCAGCTCTCCCACCTGCCGGCGTCGCGCCGCCGTGTCGTCCAGTCCCTTCAACAGGGCCACGTAGTCGAGGAACTCCCGGGGCGACAGGTCCGGGTAGAGCCCGAGATCCTGCGGCAGGTACCCGAGGCGACGCTGGACGGCGAGCCGCCCGGCCCGGCTCGCCAGGTCATGGCCGCCGACCGACACCCGACCGGCACCCGGCGCAAGCACCCCGGCCAGGACGCGCATGAGGGTGGTCTTGCCGGCGCCGTTGCCACCGAGCAGGCCGAACATCCCGCCCGGCACCGTCAGGTCCACGCCCCGCAACGCGGCGACCCGACCGAACGACCGGCACAGTCCCGTGATCTGAATGTCCATCTGGATCGCCTCCGGTGATCAGGCCGCACGTCGGCGGGTCTGTAGCAGGCCGGCCACCGCGAGGGGGAGCAGGCCGACGACGACGAGCAGGACGATGCTGGCTGCGGCGGTCGCGCCGGTCGGTGCCGGCCGCAGGAACGACAGCGGGCCGGGTATGCCCGCATAGTTGACGGTGGTGCCCAGCAGCCAACTGGTCGGGTAGCTGGCGTTCGGGGTCAGCAGTGACCCGGTCAGCGTGGGCAGAGTCTCCGGTAGGAGCGTGTTGCCCCAGAACCAGTACCCGACGAACAACACCCGGAACAGTGGCGTGGTCAGGACCAGTGGGCAGGCCAGCGCGAATCCCGCCACGAACGCCAGCCCCGGGAGCAGCACCGTGGCGAACGCCACGACAGCCCACGGCACCATGGCGACGTCGCCTCGGCGTACCGCCTCGTAGCCGGCTGCGGCGAGCATGGCGAGGAGGGCGGGGGTGCCGGTCGCGGCGATGCTGCCCAGGTACTTGCCGCCCAGCTGACCGCCTACGCCGGTCGGCAGGCTCGTCAGCAGCTCGGTGGTACGCAACCGGCGGTCGCGGATCAGCCGGTCGGCCAGGACCATGCCGAACCCGATCGGCAGGAGGACGGCGAACAGGAACGCCCACCGGGCCATCACCTCCCGAGCGGACGCCCCCGGTGGGGCCGACGCGTACCGGGGACCCATCCCGGAACGGGCGACGGCCAGCAGTCCCGTTATCAGCACGATCGTGATCCAGAGTGACCGCTTGCGGATCTGCATCCGGAACTCGTACCAGGCGACCGGCAGCATCTTCGTCATCCCGGTCACACCTCCTCCTCAGTTAGCAGCCGTTCCGGCCGGCGCAGCAGTGCCACGGCACCGGCGGCCAGCGGCAGGGTTGCGGCGGCCAGCAGGAGCCGGTCGGTGACCCAGCCCGGATACGCGTCGAGCCGGGTGACCGGAAACAGGTAGAACGGTCGTAACCAGTCGTGCGTCGTGAACGCCGGGGCGAAGATCTGTTGGGCCAGCCAGAGACCGGCCGGCACGGTCGTGGCCAGCAGCAGGCTGCGGGTGAGCAGCCCGACGAAGATCGCCAGACCGGTCAGCCACAGCACCGGCGGTGCCCAGACCAGCGGGGACGTCAGGGGCGACGGTCCGGTCCAGAGGTCGGCCGACCAGAGCACGACCGAGAAGGCGACGGCGATGACGGCGGTGGCTCCGCCCAGCAGGACGAGCCGACGGCCCAGGACCGTGGCGTACCGGGTCGGTAGCGACAGGTGTAGTTCCCGCGCCCGCTCGGCCGCGACGACCGACGCCGCGACGAGTGCCACCGCCAGGGGCAGCAGCGCCTCCAGCCCGGTGAGCAGGACACCGGACACCTGTGTGCGTCCCGCGCCGTTACCACCGACCAGCAGCGCCCCGGCGACCGTGAGCAGGATCGCCAGTGCCGGTGCGGCAGGGGCCACCCAGCCGAGCCGGCTCGCCTCGTGCCTCCAGATCTCCACGCCAGCTGAGTAGGCACACCGTGTCATCCGGTTCACCCGGCGGCATGGTGATCCAGGTCACTCCCCGTCGTTCATGGTCCGAACCGTGCTGTCCCGGTCAGCGGCAGCCGGGGCGCGATGGCCAGTACGCCGACCACCAGGGCACCGGCCACGGCCAGCGAAGGCCACGTCGTCCGCCACACCGCCTCGACCACACCGGACAGGTCGGCGTCGAGCGAACCGGAGGCGGCCAGCACCCGTACCGCCCACAGCGACAGGGCGGCGGAGCCGCCAACCGCCGGGCGCCACGTGAGCGACAGGGCGAAGCTCACCGCAGAGAGCAGGACCATCGGGCCGAGCCAGGCGGCCAGCAGTTGGCCCGGCCCGCCGGCACCGGCCAGGCTCAGCGCCAGCGAGCCGACCACGGCGGCCCCGAAGACCGCCCCAAGGACCAGGGTCAGGCGGGCCAGCAGGATCGTTCGTACCGATGTCGGCGCGGCCTGAATCAGCTCACTCGGCGGATCATCGTTGCCGCAGGCCGCAGCGACCGCGAGTGCCGCGACCAGCGGGACGACCGTGGCGAGCACCGGTTCCGCCGGTACGCTCGCCCAACCCGCGACGGCCATCCCGGCGGCCAGCACCACGGCGGAGACGACCCACACCCGCCAACCCACCAGCCGCCACTGATGGGCGAGAAGATCCACGGCGCGGGCCATCGGCCGCGTGCCCGGGATCGCCCGGTACGGCGGCAGCACCCCCGGCCCCGGGGACGCCGGAGCAAGCCGGTCGCGTAGCGCCGCGAAGAGGCCGGTGGGTGCGGGTGCCACCCGGGTCCGGACGCCCTCGGCCACCCGCTGCCAGGCAGCCACGTCCCGCCGGCAGGCCCCGCACCGCGACAGGTGCGTGGCGACCGCTGCCGCTTCGGATTCCGGCAGCGTGCCGGCCGTGTACTCGGCCAGCCGGCCGGTCGGATGGCTCATCGGCGGCCTCCCCTCGTGGTAACCGGTCCGGGTGTCCCCGACACCCCGTCTGCCTCGCTCGGCAGGGCACGGGCCAGAATGGCGCGGGCGTGGTGGAGACGGCTCTTGACCGTGCCGACCGGTACGTCGAGCACGGCGGCGATCTCGTCGTGGGCCAGCCCGGCACCGAAGGCGAGGTCCAGCACCTCCCGGTGGATCGGGCTCAGTCCCGCCATCGCCGTGGCGATCGCCCGGGCGTCGGCCCGGGCGAGGGTGACGGCCTCCGGGCCGGGTTCACCGGTGGCCAGTTCAGCGGCGGTGTCGATCGGCACGTACGCCGGTCCGCGTGCTCTCAGCCGGTGCAGCGCCTGCCGGCGGCAGATTCCGAAGAGCCAGGTCCGTACGGTGGAGCGCGCCTGGAAGGAGTCGGCTGCCCGCCACACGGCCAGGAGCGTGTCCTGGAGCGCCTCCTCGGCGCTCTGCCGGTCGGCGAGGAGCCCTTCGGCGTACGCCAGCAGGGCCGGGCCGTGCCGGACGTACAGCCGTTCGAGCGCGGACTGGTCACCGGCGGCCACCTGGTGCAGTAGCCGCCGGTCGGCGTCCTGCTGCCCGGCGACCGTCGCATCCATCCCACCCTGGGTAGCCGCTGCCGCGGCAAAGGTTCACCCGGTGGGCCCGGATGTGTTCGGCATCACCTCGCCCGGTCGCGCCAGCCCGACCGGACCGTCTCGGGCCGACCCACCGGGGATGGTGGACCGGCCCGACCGGTTTGCGGCTGTGGCCTAGCCACAGATGGCGTAGACGGTGATGTCCCAGACTCCGCCGTAGCCATCCACATCCTCGTTCGCCCAGGCCCGGACGGTGAGGTTCGTCGACAGGTTCACCCCGGTGAGCACCGCTTGCCCGTTACCCGCACCGATGTTCACGCCAGCGCTGTAGAGCGCCTTGCCGGCCGGGCACGTCTTGTCCGTGTTCTGCTCGGAGTCGCTGGTGAACGGCTTCGATGCGGTGAGCAGTTCCAGGCCGGCGGGAGCGTTGGCGCATACGGCGATCGCGGTCACGCTCCAGCCGGTACGCGTCGAGCCCTGCACCGACACCGCGCGGACGGTCACCGACTTCAGGTCGAAGGAGGGTACGACCTCGTCCAACACGACATCGCCGAAGCCGCCGTTGATCCGACCGCCGACACCGATCACGCTCTTCGTTCCGCAACTCACCGTGGCCGAGACCGTTTCGACGGGCGCGGTGGCTGAGACCACCTGGTAGCCGGCGGGCTGGGTGATGCAGACCGCCTTGGTGGTGACAGCCCAGTCGTCCGAGACGTCGCCGAGTTCCCACATCGTCGCGACGAATCCACCGTCGCCGGCGAGTGGCTCCAGCCGGTCGAGGGCGACGCGCCCGTGCACATGGGTCGAGCCGGCCGGGTATCCGCCGCCACCGCTGGCCACCTTGCCGGACGGACACGGCGCGGTGATCTTCTTGCTGGTGCTGTTCCAACCCGAGCCGACCGAGACGATCTCCTGGCCGGGTGGGTTCGCCGAGGCCGGCGCGGCCAGGCCGACCCCAACCACCGTCACGGCGGCCACCGCTGCGACGAGTCCGCTGACCAGACCACGACATCTTGCCATCGTGTTCATTGCCGCTCCCTCTCTTCCTCCGGCGCAGGACGATCGGTTGCAGGGGACCGGGTGGGAACGCGAACCGAGCGGCGTACGCATCTGGTCGCCCTGCCCGCTGGAACCCCGTCGCCTGCGTCCTGCTGACTTGAGGTCAGCCTGAGCGGCGGCGCTTGGCAGCCACTATCCGAACGCTTGGCGGGAGAGGGTTTACCCCTTCAGCAGGGTCCCGGCAAGGTCGTGAGGGTGTCCGGCTTGATGCGTTGGCGTGGAGAGCTCGGTTTGCGGTGTCCCCAAGTCGACTCTGGTCGGAAGTAAGTAGCCGGGCAGCATCACCAGAGCCAGACTGACCGTCGCGACGAGCCGCCCGGTTGACCGCCGCTACGCCTCGGATCAGGTGGAACGTAGCTCGACCAGGACCACCTCGGGCGGTGCGCCGACCCGTACCGGTGGCCCCCAGAAACCGGCACCGTTGGTGACGTAGATCTGCGTGCCGTCGATGGTGGCGTGGCCGGCGACGACCGGCTGTTCCAGCTGGACGAGATAGTTGAACGGGACCATCTGGCCGCCGTGGGTGTGCCCGGACAGTTGCAGGTCGACGCCGTGCCTGGCCGCCTCGTGCACCTGGATCGGCTGGTGGGCGAGGAGTACGACCGGGCGGCTGGTGTCCCGGTCGCCGAGCGCGGCAGCGAAGTCGGGCCCGGTGGCGAACCCGAGACCCTCGCCGGCCGGGTCGTTGACACCGGCGAGGTCGAGCGCGCCGCCCCGGGCGAGGATCTCCTGCCGCTCGTTCTGCAACACACGCAGACCGAGCCGGTCGACCTCGACGACCCACTCCTCGACCCCGGAGTAGTACTCGTGGTTGCCGGTGACGAAGAAGCTGCCGTGCTTCGCCCGTAGGTCCCGCAGCGGAGCTGCCGCGTCGCCCAGCTCGGCGACCGTGCCGTCGACCAGGTCACCGACGACCGCCACGATGTCGGCGTCGAGCCGGTTGATCACCGAGACGATCCGCTCGGTGTGTGCCCGTCCGGCCAGTGGCCCGATGTGGATGTCGGAGACCGTGGCGATGCGTAGGCCGTCCATGCTGCGGGGCAGCTTGGCCAGTGGGATCTGTACCCGGCCGACCCGGGGCGGGGAGAGAACCGTGCGTACGCCGTAGCCGGTGACGCCGACGGCGGTGAGTCCGGCGAAGATGGCGGCTCCCCGGGCCAGCAGCAGCCGACGGCTCGGATCGTGATCGGTGGGCGGCTCGACGGGTGCCGCCGGTGGCGGTGGGACGTCGGGATCGGCATTGGCATCGGCACCGGCATCGGCACTGGCACCGGTATCGGCGGCACCGACCAGGGCCGGTTCGAGAGCCGGTTCGAGAGCTGCTTCACGGGCCGGCTGATGCGCCGGTTCCAGGGTCGGTTCGCGGGCCGGTTCGACGGCGGGCTCGGTCGTTGGCGTACCGGCCGACCGGCGGGTGGCTGCCCGCCGCATCACCAGCTTCGCGACGAGCATCGGCAGTTCCAGCACCAGCAGCAGTACGAGCAGGTAGAACATGACGGCGAGCCAGAGGAACCCGGGCCAGGCCAGCCAGTTCATGCCGGCCCGGGAGCCGACGAGGGTCGCCGGGATGAGCAGGGCGAGTACGAGCATGACCACCGTGCCGACCCGACGCCAGCGGCCCCGGCGGGTGGTGTCCCGGACCAGGCGCTTCCACAGATACAGGTGGATCAGGCCGGTGACCAGTGCCAGCGTCGCCACGAATCCCATGATCGCCAACCCGTCTGCCCTTTCTCAGCCGCCCGCGAACGGCGGTAGAACATCGACCGTGGCCCCCTGTGGCAGCGGTGCCTGCCGATCATGCCAGGCCGTTCCGTCGACCAGGAAACTGGCGACTGTCAACACGGCGAGAAGTTGGTTGCCGTGCCGGACCATGAGTTCCCTGGCGAGGCCGTCGAGGGTGAGACCGGCGGGGACGTTCTCCTCGTCGACCCCGGCAGCGGCCCGGGCGCCCGCGAAGTAGCGGACGGTCAGGTCACCGCCCACGGTCAGCCGCCGATTGCCGACATCGGGCGGGCCGGTTGCAGGAAGGACGGATCGTCGATTCCGTGTCCGGCCTTCTTGCCCCGCATCGCGATCTGCCAGCGTCGGGCCAACTCCGCATCGTCCGCCCCGGCCCGCAGCGCGTCGCGCAGGTTGGCCTCCTCCCGGGCGAAGAGGCAGGCCCGGATCTGGCCGTCGGCGGTGAGCCGGGTCCGGTTGCAGTCACCGCAGAAGGGCCGGGTGACGCTGCCGATGATGCCGACCCGGGCCGGCCGGCCCGTGCCTCCGGTGAAGCCGTCGACCAGCCAGGTCTCGGCCGGTGCGCCACCACGGTGGGCCGGATCCGGACACAGGGTGAACTCGGTCTGCAACGCGGCAAGGATCTCGTCGGCGGTGACCATCGACTTGCGGTCCCAGGCATGCTGGGCGTCGAGGGGCATCTGCTCGATGAACCGCAGCTCGTAGCCGTGGTCGAGGGCGAACCGGAGCAGTGCGGGTGCCTCGTCGGAGTTGATGCCCCGCATGAGGACCGTGTTGATCTTCACCGGGGTGAGTCCGACCTCCGCTGCCGCGGCCAGCCCGGCCAGTACGTCGGGCAGCCGCTTACGTCGGGTCAACTCCGCGAACCGTGCCGGGTCGAGCGTGTCCAGGGAGACGTTGACCCGGTCGAGCCCGGCCGCGCGCAGCGGGCCCGCCAGCCGGTCGAGCCCGATCCCGTTGGTGGTCAGCGACAGGGCGGGCCGGGGAGCGATTTCGGCCACGGCGGCGACGATGGCCGGCAGGTTCGGGCGCAGCAGTGGCTCGCCCCCGGTGAACCGGACCTTGGTGATCCCGAGACGCTGCACCGCCACCCGGACCAGCCGGATCAGTTCGTCGTCGGTGAGCACTTCCGGCTTGGGCAGCCAGGGCAGGCCCTCCGCCGGCATGCAGTACGTACAGCGCAGGTTGCATCGGTCGGTCAGGGACACCCGAAGGTCGGTTGCGACGCGACCGTACCCATCGGTGAGGGCTTCGACGGTCGGCTGCGGGGCGGTCACCGCTCGACGGTAGCGCGTTACGTGCGCATTGCGCTGGCAGCTGTGTTGTGTACCGCCTCTCGATAGCCGGCACCGAACAGCGCGGTGTGCACCAACATCAGGTGCAACTGGTGTACCGGCACCCGCTCCTGCCAGCCATCGCCCAGCGGCCAGACCTCCTGGTAGGCGGCCAGGACCCGAGCCAGGTGAGGCGCACCACCGAAGAGGGCCAGCTGGGCGAGGTCCGTTTCCCGATGCCCCCCGTGTGCGGCCGGATCGACCAGCCAGGCCCGGCCGTCGGCTGCCCACAGCACGTTGCCGGGCCACAGGTCACCGTGGATGCGGGCGGGGGGCTCGGCTCCGCCGTACTCCTCGATCCGGGAGATCACCTGCTCGACCAGGGCGACCTCCGCCGGGGAGAGCGCGCCGTTGTCGACGGAGAGCCGCAGGTACGGCGTGAGCCGGCGCTCGGCGAACCAGGTCGGCCAGGGTCCGACCGACGGCGTGTTGTCCTGGGGCAGCGGGCCGATGAAACCGGGCCAGTCGGCACCGAAGGCGGGTGCCCCGGCCCGGTGCAGTGCGGCCAGTTCCCGCCCGAAGCGGGTCGCTGCCGCTGGCGTCGCGGACCCCGGCTCGATCCAGTCGAGCGCCAGCAGCTCCGGCAGCGCCACGATCACCTCCGGTACGGGCACCGCGTCGGCCGCCCGTAGCCACCGCAGCCCGGCCGCCTCGGTGGTGAAGAACCCTTCCGGTACGACCGGACGACGTGCCCCGGAACCAGCCTGCGCACTGCTCCCTGCCGCCTCCGGCCAGGACTTGGTGAAGACGGAGTTGCCATCGTCGAGGGTGAGTCGGGAGGCGGTGCAGATGCTCCCGCCGGAGACCGGCGTCTCACGGATCCGCTGGTGGGTGAGAAAGGTGGGGAGATGCTGTGGGTGTGCCCGGAGATACGCCAGGTCCATCAGGGAAAGGTAACCGTCGTTGCCAGGGTCGCCGCCAGCAGGCCAACACTTTCATCTTTTTCCATGTCGTCGCTGATCAGCGCGACTACGAACCGTGACTGTGGATGACGTGGCGTGTCGTCCACAGGTCCCGGAACAGGTCTTCCGATCAAACGACTGGGCGACCACCCTCCTCGCATGACCTCGCCTGACCTGCCCCTGCTGTCCGTACGCTCACCCGCCGACCTGCTGGCCGCCGTGCCGTACCTGCTCGGCTTCCATCCGACCGACAGCGTCGTGGTGGTCGCCCTGCGCGGCAAGCGGGTCGTCTTCGTCGCGCGGGCCGACCTGGCCGGCACGGAATCCCGGCCGGAAGCGAACGGCCCGACGACCGTGGATCAGACGACCGTGGACCAGACGACCGTGGACCCGCCTCCCGGGGCCGACGAGATCGCCGCCTACATCGCGGAGATCGTGGCCCGGCAGCAGGTGGAGTCCACGGTGGCCATCGGGTACGGCCCGGCCGAACAGGTCACCCCGGCGGTCGATGCGACCCGGGCGGCGCTGGAACTGGCCGGCCTGCGGGTACTCGACGCACTCCGGGTCACCGACGGCCGTTACTGGTCCTACCTCTGCGTCGACCCGGGATGCTGCCCGATGGAGGGCAAGGCGTACGACCCGACCAGCAGCCAGGTCGCCGCCGAGGCCACCTTCGCCGGAAAGGTGGCGCTGCCTGACCGGGCCGCCCTGACCAGCCAGGTCGCTCCGCTGGGTGGTCCGGTCCGGGAGTCGATGCGGCGGGCCACCCGGCGTGCCGAGGAGCGCGCCGTCCGCCTGCTCGACTCGGCTCCTTCGGCGGATCTGCTCGGTGGACGGGCACTGCGCAGTGCCGGTGCGTCGGCGATCCGTACCGCCATGGACCGGCACCGCCAGGGCGGCCGGCTGACCGATGACGAGG
Source organism: Micromonospora sonneratiae (assembly GCF_042679305.1). Classification (NCBI taxonomy): domain Bacteria; kingdom Bacillati; phylum Actinomycetota; class Actinomycetes; order Micromonosporales; family Micromonosporaceae; genus Micromonospora; species Micromonospora sonneratiae. The sequence goes on from NZ_JBHTMP010000035.1 coordinate 44,018, forward strand.
TGGCCTGGCTCAGCGTTCTGCTCACCCACGTTCCCGTACGCGACCATGCCTGGGAACGGACCGACGGGTTCGAGTGGCAGCAGGCACTCTGGACCGAGGTGACCCGCCGCGTCGAGCCCGGCCTGGTGGCCGCCCCGGCCAGCCTGCTGGCATTCGCGGCCTGGCGAGCCGGCCATGGGGCACTGGCTGCCGTGGCGGTGGAACGGGCACTACGGGACCAGCCCGACTACTCCCTGGCGCTGCTTCTGGACGAAATGCTCCGCAACGGAGTACAACCGTCCACCCTGGACGGCTGGCCGAAGGTCGGAAGTGGCCGACGCCGGGGCCGTACGACCAGACGGCGGTCGCGCGGGGACACCCGTGGCCGCGCCCGTCGTCGTACCAACACCCGCCCCGGCGCGCTTGCCTGAGTGACAACCACTGCCGAGGCGGATCACGGGGTTGGCGAACCGTTGCTAGGTACGGACCCGGTTCGCGCCGGCGTAGACGTTCATGGTGCTGCCACGTAGGAACCCGACCAGGGTCATTCCCGCCTCGGTGGCCAGGTCGACGGCCAGCGTGCTCGGTGCGGAGACCGCCGCCAGCAGCGGCACCCCGGCCATCCACGCCTTCTGGGTCAGTTCGAAGCTGGCCCGGCCGGAGACCAGCAGCATGTGACCGTGCAGGGGCAGCCTTCGCTGTCGTACCGCCCAGCCGATCACCTTGTCCACGGCGTTGTGTCGGCCGACGTCCTCACGGAGCACCACCAGTTTCCCGGCAGCGGTGAACAGACCGGCGGCATGCAGCCCACCGGTACGGTCGAACCCGCGCTGTGCGCTACGCAGTCGGTCCGGCAGCGTGGCCAGGGTGCTGGCGGGTACGACCAGTTGGTCGGTGGTCAGGTCGTAACGGGACCGGGTGCGTACCGCGTCGATGCTGGCTTTTCCGCACACCCCGCAGGAACTGGTGGTGTAGAAATTGCGAGCCGGATCGACCTGTGGCGTCGGTACGTCGGCGGCCAGCACAACGTCCACCACGTTGTACGTGTTCGGGGTCTCTGCGCCGGCGCACAACTGGGCGGTGACCACGTCGTCTGCCGACCGGATCAGTCCTTCGGTCAGCAGGAAGCCGATCGCCAGGTCCAGGTCGTCGCCGGGGGTGCGCATCGTCACTGTCAGCGGCCGGCGCCGACCGGGACCAGCGACTCCGGTGCGGATCTCCAGCGGTTCCTCCGCCGCGAGGCTGTCCAGGCGACGTACCGAGGTCACGCGACGTACCGAGGCCATACGGCGTACCGAGGCCACCGAGCCTGATCCGGGGGTCGACCCGGTTGTCGGGTCCGCAGCTGATCCGGACTTTCCGGGCGGGTCGGCGTCCGGTGGGTCGGCGTCCGGCGGGGCGGTGTCGATCCGCAGCACCGTACGGCGGTCAGTGGCTCGTCCCATCTGCTCATCCTGCCTTGCCCAGCCCGAGAAGAGTCCTCGGAAACGGACCCCGATCCGGCCGAGGTGCGTGCCGGCGGCGGGTGCGGTCCGGCTACGGTGGCGGAATGGAGGGCCTTGCGGCAGTAGTGCTGGCCGGTGGTGCCGCGCGCCGGATGGGGGGCGCCGACAAACCGGCAGTACCGGTGGGCGGCCGGTCGATGCTGGGGCGGGTACTGGGCGCCGTCACCGGATGTGCGCCACGGATCGTGGTCGGCCCGGCCGATGACCTGCCACCGGATGTCCTGGTGACCCGGGAGCAGCCGCCGGGGGGCGGCCCGGTGGCCGCCACCGCAGCCGGTCTCGCGTTGGTCGAACCGCAGGTGCCCAGGGTCGCCCTGCTGGCAGCCGACCTGCCGTTGCTGACCGCCGAGGCGGTGGAGTTCCTCGCTGGGGAACTGGACCGGTCCACCGCCGATGGCGTCGTCTACCTGGATGACACCGGACGCCGCCAACCGCTCTGTGGGCTCTGGCGGACCTCGGCGCTGCGAGCCGCAGTGGACCGGCAGCGGGTCGAGCGTGGCGGCAGCCTGGCGGGGGCCGCCATGCGTGGGCTGCTGGCCGGCTTGACGGTGGCCGAGGTCTCGTGGCCCGGGTCGGGACCGCCACCCTGGTTCGACTGCGACACTGACGAGGACGTACGTCGAGCGGAGGAGTGGGCGCGATGAACGCCATGGAGCGCTGGGTGTCGGCGGTGTGCGCCGAATTGGATCTCGACCCGGCCGGGGGCGACGTGCCGGTTGTGCTGGATCTGACCCGTGATGTCGCCCACAACGTGCTGCGTCCCGGCGCGCCGGTCGCCGCCTACCTGCTCGGGATCGCGGTTGGCCGGGGCGCGGACCCGGCTGAGGCAGCAGCCCGACTCAGCGTACTGGCCAAGGGGTGGCTGACCGAACCTGCAGATGGTGACAGCGTTCGATAGATGAGTGTCCGATGGGAGTCCGCGGTGCCCTCATCAAGTTGCCACCTGGATAGGGTGTGTGCTTGAACGGACGGAGGCGATCATGATGGCGGACCACCCCCAGGCGACGGTGACCGGTGTGGCTGAAGGCCACTCGTCCGATCACCAGGAGTCGATTCTGCTTGACGATCCGACCACCACCGACCTGCAGGCGAAGGTGACCGAGGCGTGGCGGGAGTTCGCCCGGGCGCTGGCCGTCTGCGTCCGGGGACTGCCGGTCGGTGCTCGCGTCGATCTGACCCTCGACCCGACCGCGTCCGGCACCGACGACGCCATCTACTCGGTGAGCATCGAGGCTGCCGGCGACGGCCGGATCGGTGCCCGAGCGGTCGGCAATGCGGTTCTACCCCAGGGCTACCGACTGGGCCGGGCGGCGGTGGCCGACATGATCGCACTCGGTTGGTCGCCGCCCGGCGTGGTCGCAGGCTCCGGAGAGCACTTCGGGTTGACCACCGACGTCGACGGTGCCAGTCGGCTCGCCACCACCGTCTCCCGTACGTTGCGGGACGTCTACGGTGCTCCGCATCCGGCGTTCCTGGTCTACCTGGTGCACGACGAGGCCGACGAGCCGCTGCCGGTCGAGCCGCTCGGCACGGCCCGTCCCGAAGTGGCGGCCGACCAGAACCTCGACCTCGATCTCGACGACGCGCTGGAAGCTGCCCGGGCCGCCCAGAAGGGCGAGGAGGAGCTGATCGGACTCGACGAGCGGGTCCGTACGGTGGTGTCCACGATGTTGAAGTCGGACGCCGACCAGCTCCAGGTCGATTCCGACGGCGACATCAACATCCGGGCCGGGTCGGCCATGGTGTTCGTCCGGGTTCGCGACAATCCGCCCCTGGTCGACGTCTTTTCGCCGGTGCTGACCGAGGTGGAGCCGACCGAACAGCTCTACGTCAAGCTCTCCGAGCTGACCAACCGCATGCCGATCGGCCGGCTCTACTGCACCAACGACACGGTGTGGGCGTCGATCCCGGTGTTCGGTCGTAACTTCCAGGCCACCCACCTGATGCTGGCCGTCCAGGTGATGACCGGTCTCGCCGACGAGTTGGACGACCGACTGCACGGCGAGTTCGGCGGCAAGCGGTTCTTCGGTGAGGGTGACAAGCCGGCCCGTCGGGAGCAGGGCGAGCACCGTACCGGCATGTATCTCTGAGCTTGGGCGGGGTGGTGGGACCCGGAACCCGAGACCGGGCCCCACCACCCCATCAGGGGAGGAGTCACGACAGGGGGAGCCACCTGAGGGCGGCCATCGTGGTCAACTCGGTGGCCCGTAGGCCGGCGTCCGACAGGGTCCAGAGCACTCCGTCGACCACCAGCGAGCGGCGGATCGTGGGGACGCCCCGCGAGCTTTCCGCGACCGGGTGCTCGACCAGGCCGAGTTCGGTGAATCCACGGTCGGTGAGCCGTAGCGCCAACGCCCCGGCGGAGGGCAGTCGCCGACCCGCCCGATTCGCGTCGTACGTCGTGATCGGCACCACGACCAGGTTCGTGGCGGGCCAGTAGAGGAACGCATGCGGGTCGAACTCGGCCTCCGAGTGGCCCCGCCGTACGTGGTGCTGGGCCAACCGGTTCGGTCGGGCCGGATCGGAGACGTCGAAGAGCGAGAGTTGGGTGCCCCGGGTACGACCGCTCCGGTCCGCCTCCTGGCCGACACCGAGCAGTCGGTCGGGGCTGATCGGGTGCAGGTACGACGAGTAGCCAGTGATCTTCAGTTCGCCGGTCACCCTCGGCGCGGCCGGATTCCGTAGGTCCACTGTGTACAGCGGGTCGGTCTGCCGGAAGGTCACCACGTAACCGGTGCCGCCGACGAACCGTACGCCGTGGATCCGTTCCCCCCGGCCCAGCCCGGTAACCCGACCGGTCTCCACCAAACCGGTTCCGTCGGCCCGCAGGACGTACACCGCCGAACTCGACGTCGGCTTCTCCCCCCAGGTACGGCCACTGGTGGTGGCGACCCGCAGATGACCGTCCCATTCGGACATCGCGTACTGGTTGATCAACCAGCCGGGCACCGAGGCGGAGGCGACGTACCGGGGCCGGCCCGGCTTGGCGAGGTCGAACTGGTAGATCTCGGTCCGCTCGTCGTGCGGGTCGGCCTCGGTCGGCCTGCCGACCCTCGCCGGCAGTATCCGCCACCGTCGGTCGTTGGACAGGTAGAGGCGGGAACCGTTGCTGTAGACGGTCTCGCCGTCCGCGGCCACGGTGACCGGGTCACCGTCACCGAGGTCGGCCGCGTCGAGCCCGAAACTGAGTACGGTCAGCAGCGAGGTGCCGGAGTAGTAGGTCGTCGGTCGACTCAACCGGTCACAGCCGATCTGTCCGGTGCGGGTATCGCCATCGGCGGAGGCCACCCGGTATCGGGGCAGCCAGGCGGTCTCGGTTGCCCGGTCGATGATCGCCCGGTTGGCGGCTGTCCGCTGCTGGTCGGTTGCGCGAGGGTGGGCCGGGAAGGCCAGTCGGGGTGTGGAGCGGACCACGACCCGGGCGGTGGCACCGACCTGGCGGGCGTCGACAAGGCTGCCGTCGATCTGGTACTGGCCGACCGTCCTTGGCGGACCGGACAGATCAACCATGATCAGGGTTGGCCCGACGATCCCGGTGTCCGGCCGGGACCCGTCCGGGGAGACCGGTTTGTTCGTACCACTCGGGGATGCCGGCTTGCCGGCGCTGTCCGGGGCCGGACGTACCCGGTCGGCGGGTGCCGGCCGGAACGCGAAGTCCCGGCTGGTCGTTGCGATCAACACGAGTGCCCGGTCGCCGTGCAGCAGCAGGTTCGCCTCGGTCCACCTGACCTCATCGGCTCCGGGCATCAGATCGAGTTCACCCGTGAGTCGACCGGCGGCCGGGTCGACGACCCGTAGCCTGCCCCGGCTGACCGTGACGATCCGTCGGCCATCGGTCTTGACGATGTCGGGCTCGTCCGCGCCGACCTCATGGGTGTTGGTGCCCGAGTGGGTGGGTGCCTTCTCGATGGCGCTGCGGCCGGCGGCGGCATCGGGCGCGCCGGCGGAGTCCGGTCGTACGTCGAAGAGCCGGGGGTCGCCCTGGAAACCCCACGGCCCGACGTGCGACCTGGCGGCGGACCTGAGCCCGGCCAGCGCCTCGTCACACGAGGTGAACGCCACAAGCTTCATCCCGCCCGGTTGCCCGGTGGTTTCCGACCGCTCGACGGATCTGGTCCGGGAGGTCGTCGCTGGTTGAGCCGTACATCCGGAGACCAGTAGGAGCCCGGCGGCGAATGCCGCGCCAGTACGAACGAACGGGCTGCGCCGTGACCGGCCAGGGCCGTAGATTCCGTCACGGGTACGGCTGATGAATAGCCGCCGGTTGTCGGTCATGGGGGGTTCGACGGGTTCGGTTGTCCCCGGGTTCCCAGTGTGAGGTATTCATCCTGATGCTTCCCGAGGCGGCGCGTCCGCCGCGTCAGCCCGGTGTGGGGGCCGGTACGACGGTTGGCGACTCGACCAGCCGGGACAGCACGATCATGCTTCGGGTCGATGTGACGAACGGCTCGGCGCGTAGCCGTTCCAGCGCCTGTTCGAGGTGTCCGATGTCGGCGGCGCGTAGGTGCACCAGCGCATCCGCCTCGCCGGAGACGGTGTAGGAGCCGACCACCTCGGGGTGCCGCCGGGTGGCCACCGCGATCTGCGCGGGGGTGGTGCGGCCGGTGCAGAAGAGTTCGACGAATGCTTCGGTGTTCCAGCCCACGGCGGCCGGGTCGACGACAGCGGTGAATCCCCGGATGACGCCGGCGGATCGGAGTCGGTCGACGCGGCGTTTGACCGCGGGAGCGGACAGCGAGACCTTGGCTCCGATGTCGGCGTACGAAGCACGCGCATCAGCGACGAGTAACGCAATGATTCGCTGATCTACCTCGTCAATCTGCAACGTTCCGCCTCTCAGAAGCAATGCATGCGGCTGTCATCGAACATCCCACCGTACCTACTCTTGTTGTCCGTGAGCCAGCATAAGTTCCCACGAAAGCGGACATATCTCATGTGTTCGCCGAAGCATTTCGATGTGACGTACGCGATCAACCCGTGGATGAATCCCGGTGCCGAGGTCGACTCGGAGTTGGCCGTACGGCAGTGGGACGGCCTGCGCCAGACGCTGGTGGATCTCGGCCACACCGTTCATGTGTTGACTCCGGAGCCGGACCTGCCGGACATGGTCTACGCGGCCAACGGTGCCTTCGTCGTCGACGGCACCGCCTATGGTGCCCGCTTCAAACATCGACAGCGGGTTGCGGAGGCAGCGGCCCACCAGGCGTTCTACGAGTCCGAGGGGTGGCGGTTCGTCGCGCCGGGGGAAATCAACGAGGGTGAGGGCGACTTCGCCTACCTGCCCGAGGCGTACGGCGGACTGATCCTGGCCGGGTACGGCTTCCGTACCGAGCCGGCCGCGCACGCCGAGGCGCAGGAGGCACTGGGCCGTCCGGTCGTGTCCCTACGCCTGGTCGACCCCCACTTCTACCACCTGGACACGGCGCTGACGGTCCTCGACGACCGCACGGTCAGCTACTTCCCCGGGGCGTTCTCCCGGTCCGCGCAGCGGGTTCTCGCCCAACTCTTCCCCGACGCGGTGCTGGCCGACGAGACCGACGCGTTCGCCTTCGGGTTGAACCTGGTCAGCGATGGCAGGCATGTCGTGTTGAACAGTGAGGCGACCGGCATGGCGGCCAAGGTCGAGGCCGCCGGCTACATCCCGGTGCCGGTCGACCTCGCCGAGCTGCGCAAGGGCGGCGGCAGCGTCAAGTGCTGCGTGGCCGAACTCCGGCGCTGATCAGCCGGCCCAGGCCGAGCCGCTGGCCCAGGCCGAGTCCGCTACCCCGGGTGGAACCCGCTGGCCCAGGCGGACCCACTAGCCCAGGGTCGCCAACTCGTTGACCAGGACGTTGGAGAGCATCTGACCATCCCGGGCCACGTTACGCAGATACCACTTCTGCTGCGGTGTGCGCGGCTGGTTGAACTGCCACACCCCACGTGGGCTGTCGACCTGCCCCACCTTGCCGAGGGCCAGGTTGACCTGCTGCGGGCTCGGCTGCGGTCCGGCGATCCGGATCGCCCGGTCGAGCACCTGGGCCGCGTCGTAGGAGGCCACCGCGTACGTGGTTGGCGATCTGCCGTACGCCTTGCGGTATGCCGAGGCGAACCGGCGGTTGACCGCGTTGTTGAGGTCGGCCGAGTAGTTGAGGGCGGTCATGACGCCCTCGCTCTCGGCGGGCTTGAGTTCGTCGAGTACGGCACCCTCGGTGAGGAACCCGGGACCGTAGACCTGTTTGCGGTAGCCGGCCAGGTGCAACTGTCGGAGGAAGGCTACCGCTGCGGCCCCCGCGTACGGGCAGAAGACCGCGTCCGGCTTGAGGGCCTGGAGTTGGCTGATCGGTGCGGCGTACGCGCCCGGCCTGGGGCTGCTGCCGGCGTCGGTCCAGATCACCGGCTTCGTCAGGCGCGGGTCGTTGGTGCCGAAGCTCTCCCGGAACCCGGTCACCGCATCGTGCCCGGCCGGGTTCTCCGGTGCGATGATCGCAACCTTGCCACGGCGGGACAGTCGGCTGGCCACGTACGATCCGAGCGCCCGCCCCGGCTCGTCGTTGCGGTACGACGTACGCCAGATGTAGACGACGCTCTGTAGCGTCGTGGGTGAGGCGTTGGAGCCGATCAACGGTACCTGGGCCTGCTCCACCGCATCCCGGATGCCGAGCATGACCGACGAGTTGACCACTCCGGTGAGCGCCAGCACACCCTGTTTGAGCAGTCCATCGGCGGCGGCCTTGCCGGCGGCCGACGTCTCGCCCTCGTCGGCGGTCAGCAGGTTGACCGGGTGCCCGCCGAGCAGTTTGCCGTTGAGCTCCAGGAAGAGCTGGAAACCATTGGTGATCTCATCGCCGATCGGCTTGTCGCCGCCGGTCTGTGGGGCGATGAGCCCGATCCGGATCGGCTCGTCGCTGACCGGCTCGTCGGGCTGGACATCGGCGTCGACGTCGGAGCCGCAGCCGGTCGCCAGTCCGGTTGCGCCGAGCACGGTCAGGAGGGTGAGCGCCTGTCGACGGGTCATCTGCGACAAGGATCTTCCTCTCCGGGAACTGCGGTAGGTGCACGATCCATCCGGCGTTCTACCCGTTCGGTGGAGCCACGTCAATTTTTGGTCGATCAACCGGTATTGACTCGAGTGCATCGATCACCGATTTCCAGGCCGACGAGGCCGGGTCGATGAGACCGAAGTGCTCACAGTCCGTGAGTTCCACGTACCGGGTCTCGCTGTCGCTGGCCCGCGCGAGTTCCACGTACCGGCGGCTCATCTCGACCGGCACGTGGCGGTCCAGTTGACCGTGGACGAGCACGGTCGGAGTTCGTAGCGGCAGGCGTCGGGTCGGGTCCGCCACCGTGTAACGGTCGGGCACCTGATCCGGTCCGCCGCCCAACAGCGCGGCCACCGCCCCACCGTCCAGGTCGAGCCGGTACGCCTCGGCGAGGTCGGCGACGGGCGCCAGGGCCACGACTCCGCGTACGTCGGTCGGCGCGCTGGCGGCACAGTGAAGTGCCAACTGGCCACCGGCCGAGTGGCCGAGCAGGATCGGTGCGCCGGACGCCATTCGGACATCGGGTAGCGCACTGGCGAAGAGGGCCGGCAGCGCAGCCACCCCGGCGAGCACGTCGTCGAAGGTGGTGGGCCAGCCGCCATCCGGTTGCCCGGTCCGCCGGTATTCCAGTTGGGCCACCGGGTAACCCCGGGCCGCGAGGTCCACCGCCAGCGGGCCGGTGTGCGTACGGTCGTACTCGGCCCGCCAGAAACCGCCGTGGATCACCACGACCAGCGGTTGTGGTGATCCGGAGTCGGCCGTCGGCCTACGCAGATCGGCGATCTGATCGGGCTGCTTCCCGTACCTGACCGTGGCGTCCGGTGCGGGGGCGGGACGGCTGAGTACGGCTCTCGGGTCGTCGGCCATGGCGGCGACGGTATCGCGGTCCCGAGAAGGTCCGGAACCGCACCGGCGGCGACGGTATCGCGGTCCCGGGCGACGCCGAACGCCCGCGTTGCGGGAAGATGGATGGCATGACCGAAGCCCCACGTTCTCCTGAAGGAAACGACGAGCCGATCCGTTCCGGCGGGCATCCCGGCACCGTGCTGGTGGTGGGGCCGGACGGCAGACCGATTGCTGCGGCAGAGCCCGAGAGCGAGTCGACGGGTGAGGACCCGGCCCGTCTGATCGAGCAGCCGGCGAAGGTGATGCGGATCGGCAGCATGATCAAGCAGCTGTTGGAGGAGGTCAAGGCGGCCCCGCTCGACGAGGCCAGCCGGCACCGGCTACGGGAGATCCACCAGCGGTCGATCATCGAGCTTGAGGACGGGCTGGCCCCGGAGCTGCGGGAGGAACTGGAGCGGATCTCGCTGCCGTTCAACGAGGACAGCACGCCGAGCGAGAGCGAGTTGCGGATCGCCCAGGCCCAGTTGGTCGGCTGGCTGGAGGGCCTGTTCCACGGCATCCAGGCCGCCCTGGTGGCACAGCAGATGGCCGCCCGGTTGCAGTTGGAGCAGATGCGGTCCGGTGGCCGTCAGGCACTGCCGATGGGCCCGGCCGGGACCAGCATCCTGTCCGGCATACCCGGTGCCGCTCACCCGCATCCGCAGCCTGGTGAGGGTACCGGGCAGTACCTCTGAGCATCCCGGTCGCTACCTGGGGAACCGTCCCGACGACCGGTCAGGTCACCGGATAGAGCTTCTCCAGGTACGCGGCCACGCCGTCCTCGTCGTTGGCGAGCGTCACCTCGTCGGCGATCTCCAGCACGTTGCGGTGCGCGTTCGCCACTGCGACCGACCGACCGGCCCAGGTCAGCATCGGCAGGTCGTTGGGCATGTCGCCGAAGGCGACGACGTCGTCGGCGGTCAGACCGTGCCGGGCACAGAACCAGGCCAGGCCGGCGGCCTTGGTCACCCCGAACGCGGAGATCTCGACCAGGCCGCTACGCGACGAGTGGGTCGCCTCGGCGAGTCCCTGGAGCGCGCCGGCGACCACCGCGGCGAAGGCGTCCGGATCCTGGACGCCGGCTCGGGCCAGCAACTTGACCGCCGGTGCCGAGAGCAGTTCCTCCGGCGCGTCGACGGCCCGGATGGCCTCGGGTATCTCGTCCCGGTGTATCCGGTATCCGGCCTCGTGCCGCATCTCGCGTCCGTCGGCGATCTCGACGGCGAAGTTGATCCCGGGAACCTCGGCCCGGAGCCGTCGGGCCACCTCGCCGAGCAGTTCGGGGGCCAGCGGATCGGCCCGCAGCACGACGTCCTCGATCGGGTCGTAGACCACCGCGCCGTTGGCGCAGATCGCCGGCACCTGGGCACCCAGGTGGTCGTACACCCGGGTGAGCCACCGGATCGGACGGCCGGTGACCAGCACGACCTGTCCGCCCGCCGCGACGACCCGCTCGATGGCCTCGACGGTACGGGGGCTGACTGACCGGTCAGATCGGAGCAGCGTGCCGTCGAGATCGGTGGCCACCAGGCGAGGAAGTTGTCCCATCAACGCGACAGTAGACGATCGAGGTAGACCGCTACCCCGTCGTCGTCGTTGCGCAGGGTCACCTCGTCGGCGGACGCCCGTACGCTGTCATGGGCGTTGGCGACGGCGACCCGTCCCCAGCCGGCCCAGTCGAACATCGGCAGGTCGTTCGGCATGTCGCCGAAGACCAGCACGTCAGCGGGGTCGACGCCGATGGACTGCGCGACGACGTTGAGCCCGGTGCCCTTGTCGACGCCGGGCGGGCAGATCTCGATGAAACCGAGTCCGGCCTGGGTGAGCGCGGCCAGGCTCGGCGAGACGAGCTTCCGGGCGGTGGCCAACAACACGTCCACGTCGTGGTTCCTGGTCCGCGCGAACGCCTTGATCACGTCGGTGGCCAGGCAGTCCGTCCGGCTGCGTTCCTCGAACCTGTCCGGGTACGGCCAGCTCGGATCGAAGTCGCCCCACAGGGGGGCCTCGTGTCCGTCCATCGCCTCGACCATCACGGTCAGCGGACCGACCTCGGCCTCCAGCGTGGTCAGCAACTCGGCCAGGACCGTACCGGGGAGCCGCTCGTCGCGTAGCACCACCGGACCGGCCGGGTCCGTCTGGTCGACCACCCGGCCACCGCCGGCCATCACCAGGAAGTCCGCTGCCCGGATGTCGTTGCGGGTCAGCTCGGCCAGCCGGGGACCGCGTCCGGTGGCGGCCACCACCGGGATTCCGGCCGCCCGGACCCGGTCGAGTACCTGGTGGGTGTACGCCGAGACGGTGTTGTCACTGCGTACCAGCGTGCCGTCGAGGTCGGTGGCGATCAGCTTGGGCAGTCCGGGGCGGGGCATCGATCCTCCTTCTCCCGCCATCCGGTGACCGGGGAGCAGGCCCCCGGCCCGACCGCTCGGGCCTGTGCCCACGATGACGGGGAGCAACCGTACCTCGCAAGACACGGCGCTCCCATGGCTTTCCGGTGAATCGAACGCGTCAACGTGAAGGTTCGAGCACGTCCCGTCCGCCGAGGTACGGCTGGAGTGCCTTCGGCACCCGTACCGAGCCGTCCGGTTGCTGGTGGTTCTCCAGGATCGGGATCAGCCAGCGGGTAGTGGCGAGGGTGCCGTTGAGCGTGGCAGCCGTCTGTGTTTTGCCGTTTTCGTCCCGGTATCGAATGTTGAGGCGTCGAGCCTGGAACGTCGTGCAGTTCGAGGTCGACGTCACCTCACGGTAGCGCCCCTGGGACGGCACCCACGCCTCACAGTCGTACTTGCGGGCCGCGCTCGACCCGAGGTCACCCGCAGCCACGTCGATCACCCGATAGGGCACCTCGACCTTGGCCAGCATCTCCTCTTCCCAGGCCAGCAGCCGCAGGTGCTCGGCGTGCGCCTCCTCCGGCCGGCAGTAGGAGAACATCTCGACCTTGTCGAACTGGTGCACCCGCAGGATGCCCCGGACGTCCTTGCCGTACGACCCGGCCTCCCGGCGGAAGCACGACGACCAGCCCGCGTAACGCAGCGGAGTGGTCAGCGGCAGGATCTCACCGGCGTGGTAACCGGCCAGTGGCACCTCGCTGGTGCCCACCAGGAAGAGATCGTCGGCTTCGAGTCGGTAGACCTCGCTGGCGTGCGCGCCGAGGAAGCCGGTGCCCTCCATCGTGTCGGGCTTGACCAGCACCGGGGTGATGGCCGGGATGATGCCGTACTCCACCGCCTGGGCCATCGCCAGTTGCAGCAGGCCCAGTTGCAACAGCGCCCCGACGCCGGTCAGGTAGTAGAACCGGCTGCCCGACACCTTCGCGCCGCGTTCGACGTCGATCGCGCGGAGGCCTTCACCCAGTTCCAGGTGGTCACGAAGCGGGAACCCGGCCGGGTTCTCCGCCGAGCCGAGCGGTGCCTCGCCGGTCGGCCGTACCTCGCGGAGCACCACGAAGTCGTCCTCGCCACCGGGCGGCGCACCCTCCTCGATCACGTTGGAGATCGTCAACTGCGCCTGGCGGAGCGTCGCGTCGGCCGCGCCGGCTGCCGCCTCGGCCGCCTTCACCTCCGCCGACAGGTCCTTGGTACGCCGCAGTAGCGCCTCCCGCTCGTCCCCGGTGGCCCGGGGCATCTGCTTGCTGAGCTGCTTCTGCTCGGCACGGAGGGCCTCGAACCGCTGGACCGAGGCGCGGCGCTCCTCGTCTGCCCGCAACAGATCGTCGACGACGGACTCAGACTCGCCACGGGCACGCTGGCTGGCACGGACGGTTTCCGGGTCATCGCGGATCAGGCGCAGGTCAATCACGAGAACCGATCCTACCGGGGCCGGTATCCCGGTCCCACTGAGATACCACCGGCCGCCCTGGCCACCGACCAGGTCAGTGCCCGGAGCGGTCGTCCCGACGAGGACCGGAGCGGTCGTCGTCCCGCCGCTGGCCGGGCCGCTCGTCCCGTCGCGGGTCGGCGCGTTGGTCAGCCCGCCTTGGCCAGGAGGCGAACGGGACGGCCGGCGACACCGTCAGGTCGTCCGGCGTGGCCGCCTGAACCTCGGCCACCACATCGGGTTCGGCGCTGCGGCGTCGCTGCCACGGCCAGCCACCACCGTCGCCCCGGTCCCCGCCTTCGTCGCCCGCCCGGTGACCGTCGTCGCCAGCCTCGGAGTCGGCGTGGTCCTGGTCGTCCGGGTGCGGGTCGCGGTCGTACGGAAGGCGGGCGGTCAACCCGACGAGGTAGAGCGCCAGCCCGAGGGCTGCGGTCCCGACGAACGCCATCACCAGTCCCCGGCCGTAGACGACGGAGAGCCGATCGCCCGGTGCGAGGGTCAGTCGTTGTTCAACGTCGGCATCCAGCGCATATGTGGCGGCGGTCAGGATGGCCAGCAGACCGACGCTCACGGCCAGACCGACCACCCGGGCGTTGTGCCGGACCGTCGGGGAGGAGCCGAACAGCACCAGGGACAGCACGCTTACGAGGCCGAGCACACCGACCAGGTAGCCGATGCCGAAGGAGCCGATCTCCGAGACGCCGGCCGTCACGTCGACCGTCGGTTGCACCCGGGTCGAGTCCCGGTCCGGCAGCGTGGTTATCGTCCACTCGCCGACCAGGGAGGCGAAGACGGCCACCGCGCCGAGACCGGCGACCACCGGTGCCAGTCGGCGATCCTGGAGGAAACCGGTCAACAACCGGGGGGTACGCCCCGGACTACTCGGTGTGCCGTTGCCCCACTCGATCACCACTGCGCCGTCCGACCGGGCGTCCGGTCGGGGAACTGGATGATCGTTGGACATAGGACGGTCCTTCCGCCGGAGGCGTGACGCTCCGCCGCATCATGACACAGCGCGGGCCTTCCGTCGGACAAGCGCGCGGCTGGCCGTCGGCGTACGACGGACGGGCCGTTCGCGTGCCAACGGCCTTGTTCCGTCGGCGCATCGCATCACCCGCTGCTTTGGGCTAGCGTCGGTCCCATGCCTATTCGTACCGCTTCCGCCCGCTGGCAGGGCAATCTCACTGACGGCTCCGGGACTGTCCGCACCGGCAAGGGCGGTCTGGAGGGGAACTACTCCTTCAAGTCGCGCTTCGAGGAGGGCGAGGGAACCAACCCGGAGGAGCTGATCGGTGCCGCCCACGCCGGCTGCTTCTCGATGGCTCTGTCCAAGGCGCTGGCCGACGCCGGTTCGCCGCCGACCTCGGTCGAGACGACGGCCCGGGTCCACTTCGACAAGACCGACGCGGGGATGACGGTCACCCGGATCGACCTCGAAACGGTCGGTGACGTGCCCGGGCTCGACGAGGCTGAGTTCGGCAGGTTCGCCGAGGGGGCGAAGGCGAACTGCCCGATCTCCCGGCTGCTCTCCGCCGCAGCGGAGATCACTCTCACCGCCCGCCTCTCCTGATCCCACTCCGGCACAATGGTGTACGTGCCGGTTGAGATGAGCCGCGAGCGTTTCGAGGAGTTGGTGGCCGAGGCCCTCGATGAGGTGCCCGAGGAACTGCTCGGTCTGATGAGCAACGTGGTCATCCTGGTAGAGGACGAGTCGCCTGCCGGCGAGCCGGAGCTGCTCGGCCTCTACGAGGGTCATGCCCTGACCGACCGGGGCTGGGACTACTCGGGTGTGCTGCCGGACCGGATCCTGATCTACCGCAAGCCCATTCTGCGCATCTGCGACAGCGACGAGGACGTCATCGACGAAGTGGCCATTACCGTCGTACACGAAATTGCCCACCATTTCGGTATCGACGACGAACGGCTGCACGAACTCGGCTGGGGCTGAATCAGGTTCCTGACATACGGCGACTACGGTCTTGTGTCGGTTGCCTACCCTCAGGCGATCAGTTCAGTACCAGGAGGGACTCTCAGATGCGCAGCGCGCTTTTCTCCGCGGAAAACCTGGAGAAGGAGTCTGCCCAGCCCGGCATGCGGCTCCAGAACCACAAGATGTTGAAGATCGAGCTCAACGGGGAAGCCATGGCCCGGGTCGGCTCGATGGTCGCCTACCAGGGACAGGTCCAGTTCCAGGCCCTCGGCTCCGGTGGGATCGGCAAGTTCCTCAAGCAGAAGCTCACCGGCGAAGGCGTGCCGTTGATGAAGCTGACCGGTCGGGGCGACGTCTTCCTCGCCGACTTCGCTTCCGACGTACACATCATCGACCTGGAGCCGGGCGACGCGCTGTCGATCAACGGTTCCAGCGTGCTGGCCTTCGATTCGACCCTGCAGTACGACATCAAGATGGTCAGCGGAGCCGGCATGATGTCGTCCTCCGGCCTGTTCAACTGCGTGTTCACCGGTTACGGCCGGATCGCCGTCACCACCAAGGGAACGCCCGTGGTGCTCAACGTCGACCAGCCGACCTACGTCGACCCGCAGGCTGCGGTCTGCTGGTCGGCCAACCTTCAGGTCGGTTACCACCGGGCGGAGCAGCTCGGCCTGGGCACGCTGCTCGGTCGTCGGACCGGGGAAGCGTTCACCATGAGCTTCGCCGGCCAGGGCTTCGTGATCGTCCAGCCGTCCGAGGAACCGCCGATCGCCGGCAGCGGGCAGCAGGGACAGGGCGGTGGCGGCCTGCTCGGTGGGCTGATGGACTGATCGCAACCGGGGACGCCGGCAACGGACGCATTCCCGCGCGGTCCGTGGTGCACCGCCAGGACCAGCAGGAACACGGCCAGGTCCCGGCGGTGCAGAGGACGCGGTCAGGTGATGTCGCCGGCCCGCAGCCGGGCCAGCCAGGCGGTGGCGTCGGCGTAGTCGAGATCAGATCGGTCGGTGGGGGCAGCGGCTGTCGGTTGCTCCCCCGCCGTCGCGGTCCAGCGGTGTCTCGGGTACGACCCGAGGAAGCGTACGTCGGCGCAGACCAGCCGCAGCCCGCGTAGCGCCTCGCCGAGCCGGTCGTCGGCGACGTGTCCGTTGCAGTCGAGGAAGAAGACGTACCGGCCCAGCGCCTCACCGGTCGGGCGGGATTCGATGCGGGTCAGGTTGACTCCACGTACGGCCAGTTCCATCAGCACGTTCAGCAATGCGCCGACCCGGTCGTGGGCGATGTAGACGGCCAGCGAAGTCAGGTCGTCACCGGTCGGCGGACCTGCCGGTCCGGGCCGGGACACCAGGGCGAACCGGGTCACCGCGTCCTTGTGGTCGGCGATCTTGTCGGCCAGGACGGCGAGCCGTTGCCGGGCCGCCCCGATCGGCGCACAGATCGCGGCGTCGTACTCACCCGTGGCGGCGGAGGCGGCAGCTGCGCCGTTGGAGAGCACGTCCACCACCACCGCGTCGGGCAGGTGGGTGCCGAGCCAGCCCCGGCACTGGGTGGACGCCTGCGGATGTGCGGCGACCGTACGGATGGTGTCCAGCGTCGTACCCGCCCGGGCACCGAGCACGAACTCGACCGGTAGGACGATCTCCCGGGTGATCATCAGCGGTTCACCGTCGACCATCTCGTCCAGGGTCACCCCGACCGCCCCGCCGATCGAGTTCTCCAGCGGTACCAGGGCGGCGTCGGCATCACCGACGCGTACGGCGTCCAGCGCCTCCGGAACGCTCCGGGCCGGCGTACGGCTGCCGTGCTCGGCGGCGGAGATGGTGCGCAACGCCTGCTCGGCGAAGGTGCCCTCGGGGCCGAGGTAGACGAAGCGGGTGGGTGGAGTGCCAGGCATGGCACCCAGCCTATCCACCGAAGGTGGGCAGCAGAGCCTGCTCGCAGGCGACGAACCTGATGCCGGTGGGCGCACCGACCCGGACCGGGATGTTGCAGACGTCGGTGCCTGCGGTGACCAGGGTCAGGGCGGCCGGGGATCCCTTCGACACGACCTGCAGCGGCTCGCGGTTGGGGATCTGGACGACGCTGTACTGCCAGTCGCCGGCGCAGAGTGGACCGGTGGAGACGGTGGCCCGGGTGTTGGCCGACAGCAGGTTGGACGCCCGACGCAGCAGGGCGATCACCTGGGCCCCGGTCGGGCTGCCCTGACAGTCGGTTGCGGTGGCCTCCGGGAAGCGGGCGGTGGGCGTTGGGGCAGTCGGTGTGGGCAGGGACCTGCCCGGCAGGGTCGGCGGCAGGCCGGTGGGCGCCGAACTGTGCGGCGTGGGCAGGCTCCCGCCGGGATTCTCCAACTCCGGTGGCACCCCGCAGGCGGACAGCGTAAGGGTCGCGGCGGCCAGGGCGCTGGCGATGAGCAGCCGGTTTGCAGCACTGGAGAACGGTGCGCGGAGCACGAGCCGCCTCCCTGGGCATAGGTGGACGCCGTTGTGTCGCGTGACTGAGCCCCATCGTAGGGCCTGTCGATCGCCATTTGGAGGTCAGGCGGTGATCAAATGCCGGCGACCCGGTGCCCGGCGTGGGTGAGGGCGGCCAGTGCCTCCGCCAGTCGGACCGAGGGCACCAGCAGATAGTCGGTGTCGTAGGTCGAGAAGGCCACGATGTTGACCCGGGCATCGGCCAGCGGCACGACCAGCGAGGCGAGGATTCCGGTCAGGGCCAGGTCCATCGGGCCGGCGACCTGGAGACATCGCCAGGGGGTCTCGACGGTGGCCTCGGCAGGTACCCGGTCGGCGGGGCAGATGATCGATATCTCGTCGGCGGTCCAGCTGACCGACACGATCCCGGGATCCGTGGGGCCGCTCAGCAGACCGGCCGGCACCGACGAGCCGGTGGGCAGTCGGCACACGGCGTATTCCTCCGGCAGCAGAGCGACATCCAGCATGATGGGAACCTAACGCTGGTCAGGGGAATGTCCCAACTCCGTACGGTGCGGCGAAAACCACAGCGGCTTCTTTCGGCGCCTGCCGAGATGCTGGCCGACGAGGTTGTCCTGCCCGCTAACGCCCGGTGTCGGGAACGACAACTAGATAGAACGTCAGATCTCGGAAAAGAAGGTAAGCGATCCGGCGACCTCGCCATCCGCCAGGATCGGTGTGGTGATGGCATCGACTGTGGCGTCGGCCTCACCGGCCGACGTGGGCCGGACCCGCAGCAGGCCTCGGGCCAGCCGACCGGAGGTCAGCGCCAACAGCGGCGGGATCTTGTCGACCTCCTGCTCGGTCAGTTCGGCGCGGGCTGCGGTGAAGTCGAGCAGCCGGAGGCCGCCGTCCAGCAGTGGCAGGTCGATGACGTCGGCCGGTTCGCCGAGCCCGAGCAGCCGACAACAGGAGACGGAGACTGCGGCGATGGTGGTGTCACGGTCGATGAGCAGGCACGGCTCGGCGGCGCTGGAAACGGTGGCGGACCACCGGGCGAAGCTGTCGTCGGACTTCTGCTCTACCGGAGCGCTGATCGGAGGGATTCGCACTTCCGAGAGGGAGAGTTCGACGTGCGCCACCGCGCCTCCTATGTACACCGCCGGCTCATCGCGCTAGCCGGTTCAGACCGGGATGGCCGACGCCCGCCGAGGCAGCGGTTGTACGCCCCGGCGGGGTGGCACCGGTTGGTGACGTTACCGGCGGGTCGCCCGCTTGTCAGCGGCCGTTCGGCCCTCCTCGTACCACCGGTAGTCGGCGCTCGTCCGGAATGGGGTGTTCGCCCAGGTACTGGGTGCCTGGGCGACCCGGGACAGTTTCTCGGCCGTTGCGGCGCTGATCCGGGTGCCGCCGGCGATGAGTAGCCGGTCCAACTCTCGATGGGTGGCGACCAGGCACTCCTTGGGCAGCCCGTAGACGCTGATCACGCCGGATCCGACGAACGTCAGCACCGGGGTTACCGGGATGGTCAGGCCAACCGCCTTGGACAACGCCTTGCTGGCCCGCTTCGCGTCGCGGCGCGCCTCGGCAACGTACGCCGGTCGCTTGCCATTGATCTGTACGACGTCGCCGGCGACCATGACGCGTGCCCGGCCGTGGTCGGCAATGGTGACCGCGAACAGTCCGCCCGGGCCGATGGCCAGGAAGCCGGCGCGGTCGTCGGCTACGCTGCGACCCAGGTCGATCGCCTGCGCCTCGGACAGGTCGCGTGGCCAGTCGATCACGTGCCAGGACGGTCCAAGGTGGTCGAGTTGGTTGAGCGCACGCGCGCCGGCCGCCTCGACTCGACGGGCGTCGCGTTCGGCGCGACGGCGACGAGCCCATTCCATCGGGCTTGGGCGGACTGGCTCAAGTATCCCGGGCGACTCGGCGGGGGCGTGCCGTGCGTTGGCGGGAGGCAGGGCCCGAGGGGAGGGCACCGCTCGACGCGCGGGAAAGACAGTCATCGTGACCTCCGGCAAAAGGTCCCTCGAGGTTATCTACTCACTACAGTACGTGCTGTGACCGGTGGTCCGGCAAGTCGAAGCGCCGGAGTGAGTATGGATGAATGCCACATTCACGGGAAGCCTTATTTCCCGGATGGTGCCAACAGCTGCCCTACGCTGCGGAGATGAGCCACTACGCCAACAGTGAGGTTGGGCGGCTCGGCACCGTCCTGCTTCACCGTCCGGGCCGGGAACTCGCCCGGCTGACACCACGCAACAACGACTCACTGCTCTTCGACGCCATCCCCTGGGTCGGTCGGGCCCAGGAGGAGCATGACGCCTTCGCCGCAGTCCTGCGTGAGCGGGGGGTCGAGGTGCTCTACCTTGCTACGTTACTGGTCGAGACGCTGGCTGTCGATGACGCACGGGCAGAGTTGATTGAACGGGTGCTACAGGATCCCCGGCTGGGCGGCACCCTACGGCAACGGGTATCCGACCACCTGGCGTACCTCGATCCGGTGGGGTTGGCCGACGTGTTCGTCGCCGGCCTCGCGCACGAGGAACTGCGGACCAGTTGGGACCGTCCCGGCGGCCTGGTCTACACCCTGATGGACCGGCACGACTTCGTCATCGACCCGCTGCCGAACCTGCTGTTCACCCGCGACCAGTCGGTGTGGATCCGGGACCGCGCCGCGGTGATGAGCCTCGCCATGCCGGCCCGGCGACGGGAGACCAGCCTCGTCGACGCCATCTACCGCCACCATCCCCGGTTCGGCGGTACGCGGTTCGTCTACCGTCCCGAGTTCGAGCATGTCGAGGGGGGCGACGTGCTGCTGCTGGCCCCCGGTGTGGTCGCCATCGGTGTCGGCGAGCGGACCACCCCCGCCGGTGCCGAGCAACTGGCCCGGCGGGTGTTCGACGCGGACCTGGCACACACCATCCTGGTCGTGCCGATCGCGCAGGAGCGGGCCACCATGCACCTCGACACCATCTGCACCATGGTGGACGTCGACGCGGTGGTCATGTACCCCAACATCGCCGACTCGCTGTCGGCGTACACCGTGGTCGCCGGTGCCGACGGCGGGTTGCAGATCGACGGGCCGGCACCGTTCCTCCGGGCGGCGGCGGATGCGATGGACCTGACCACGCTGCGGGTGATCGACACCGGTCTGGACCCGGTCACCGCCGAGCGCGAGCAGTGGGACGACGGCAACAACACCCTCGCCATCGCGCCCCGGCTCTGCGTCGCGTACGAGCGCAACGTGGAGACCAACCGGCAACTTGAACGGGCCGGTATCGAGGTGATCCGGATCGCCGGTTCCGAGCTGGGTTCGGGCCGGGGTGGGCCACGCTGCCTGTCCTGCCCGCTCGTCCGGAACGGAACCATCTAGCCGACCCGTGGCTACCGGTAGCCGACCGGTTCCGGGCTGATTCGGACTACCCCGGTTCCGGGTGGTTCCGGACCAGGCGGTCGACCAGTTCGGCCACCACCTCGTCCGGGTCGATCTCCGGGTCGATGGAGGTGGTGAGCAGGTCCAGCAGCAGACCGTCGGTCGCGTAGTGCAGCAGCGCGACCTCGAACGCCCCACCGGGCAGTCCCGCCGCCCGGTGGAAGGCGACGTCGTCACGGTAGCCCTGCCGCAGGGTCTCGCCGAGGATCCGGGCCAGTTCCGGGCTGCGGGCGGCCTCCAGGCGCAGTTCAAGGAGCGCCCGGGTGAGCTCGGGCTGTCGCGTCGTGCGCTCGACGATGTAGCGAAGGTAGTCGGCGAACAGCTCCAGCGAGGGCTTGCGGCTGCCCAGTTCCGCCAGTACGGCCTCGTCCGGCGCGAACCGTTCGATGATGCGCTTGCCGAGCGCGCCGAGCAGGGCGTCCCGGGATCGGAAGTAGTTGGAGGCGGTGCCGGTCGGTACGCCGGCTTCGGCGTCCACCGCACGGTGGGTGAGGCCACGTGGACCCGAGGCGGCGAGTACGCGCAGCCCGGCGTCAGCCAGGAGGTTACGGCGTTCCGGATTCCTTGCCATGGCGATCACGCTAGCACTAACCACTACGGGTGCTGTACATTCAGAGAACCACGACAGAAGTAGTGATTGGGAGTCATCTTGCGAAAGCTCGTCTACTACGTAGCCAGCACCATCGACGGTTACATCTGCGCGCCCGACGGCTCGTGGGACTTCTTCACCATCGAGCCCGACCTATCCGAATACATCACCCCGAGATACCCGGAATTCCTGCCCACCGCAGGCCGCAAGATGCTCGGGGTGACCGCGCCCAACGCGCGGTTCGACACCGTCGTCATGGGGCGGGGCACCTACGACCCGGCGCTGAAGGAGGGCATCACCAGCCCGTACGCACACCTGAAGCAGTACGTCTTCTCCCGCTCGGTGGCCGCCCCGCCGGAGCCCGAGGTGGAGGTGGTGTCGGGTGATCCGGTCGAGTTCGTCCGACGCCTCAAGCAGCAGGAGGGCGGGGACATCTGGCTCTGCGGCGGCGGGGACCTCGCTGGTCAACTGCTGGACGAGATCGACGAGCTGCTCATCAAGCTCAATCCGGTGATCGTGGGATCCGGTGTCCCGCTGGTCACCCGGGAGTTCGACCCGCGACGGTTCGTACTGTTCGACAGCCGGGCCTTCGACAGCGGCATCGTGCTCCTGAACTACCGCAAGCCATGAGCGTTGCGGTTGGGAAAGGGCCCCTTGAATCCGCCGATCCGCCCTGGGCAGAAAGCGAAGAGGGGCCCTTCCCTACAGCGAGGTACTACCTACCGGAGCGTCAGTTGACGACCGAGCAGGCCCTGCCGGGAGCGGCGGGCGGCGGCGTCCAGCGGCGTCGAGTCGGCCAGCGCCTCGGCGTACCGCTTGGCGAACTCGGCCAGCGGGGTCTCCCACTCGCCAGCCTCCGGGTCACGCGGGAGGTCCCACACCGGCACCAGCCGACCGTGGGCCCGGAACATGCCGGCGAACTTCGTACCGTCGCCGAGCAGTAGCTCACCGGCGGCGCTGAGCCGCGACAGCGCGTCGAGGGCATCGTCCTCGCTGTCCGGCAGGACCCAACGCACGTGTGCCTTCTCCGGCACCTGGCACCAGTACGCGGCCGGCGCGGCCTTGAGCCGGACGGTCGGATAGATCGAGGCGTCGGCGCGTTCGAGCGAGGCCCGTACGTTCGGGTCGTTGGTGGCACCCTCGTCCAGCCAGAAGTCGAACCCGTCGTGCATGGTGACGTCGAGTGGACCGTCGACCAGGATGTCCTGCAACCGGGGACCCTCACCGGGCAGCGGCGGCACCGACACCGTGTTTCCGGGCGCGGTCTCCAGCGCGCAGAGCACCGCCACGGCGAGATCCCGGGAGACGTCGCCGGACTGGACGTGCCGTTGCAGGCCCAGCATGATCCGCCCATCCGGCTTGGTCATCGCCGGCGCCGCCATCGGCAGCACGGTGGCCAGGGTCACCGGGCGGTCACCGTACCGCTCGACCAGGTCGGGGGTGAGCTGCAGGGGTGCGGAGGCAGCCGGGACCAACTCACGCAGGGCGATCCACTCGGGCTCGTCGGCCAATCCCTCGAAGGGCCGGGCTACGAAGATGTCCCGCACCTTCTGCCGTCTGGGGGCCGCTTCGGCGGTGGACCGGGCTTGCTTTCGACGCTTGCTCACGGCGAGACAGCCTAAGCCCCGGCAGCCGGCACCGTTGCCCCGGACCGGCCGGGTGGGAAAGCCAGATCGTCCCGGGCTCAGGGCGCGGTGACCAGTCCCTGCTCGACCGTTGCGGACACCTCGGCCCAGACACTCTGGCCGAGTCCGTCACGTTCGACACCCCAACTGCTGGCCAGCGCAGCCACGATGGTCAGGCCACGGCCGTCGAGTGCGTCCGGTCCGACCACCCGTACCTGTGGTGGCTCGACCGAGCCGCCGTCGGTGACCTGCACCTTGACCACGTTGCCAGCCGGGCCGGGGCGGAGCCGCCAGGCCACCCGGATCACCCCACCGGGCAGTGGCTCGGCGTGCCGTACGGCGTTGCCCACCAGTTCGGCGACCACCGAGACCACGTCGGCCAGCATGGTCGGATCGATTGCATCGGTGAGTTCGGCGGTGAGGCGGTGACGGGCCAGCCGCGCCCCCTGGGCGTGGTGCGGAACCACCACGCACCACGAACGCTCGGCCATGGCCGTCAACACGAACATCCCTCCTTGGATACCCGCATGGATCGGTTACGGCGGCTCACCCTCGGGGAAGTCGCACTTCTGCGACGGTACCGCCCCCTTCGCGTGGGCGGAGGGATACCCATCCATTTTGTCGCTCGACTATTCGACGTACCAGATAGAGACCCAGCCCCGCCCCGCGATACTGACGTCGGTCACCGGATTCCCCCTGCCAGAACCGCTCAAACGCGCGTTCGACATGTTCGGGCCGGATTCCGATGCCCCGGTCGCTGACCTGGAACGACACGGTGCGCTTGTCGTAGTCCGCGCTGACTTCCACCGGGCTTCCCGGCTCGGAGTACTTCTCGGCGTTGGTGGTCAGCTCGGTCAGCATCGTCGCCAGACTGGCCCGGTCGCCGAGCGCCTTGGGCAGGTTCTCGGGTAGGTCCAGGCGCAACCGGTGGCGCAGGTCCGTGGGCAGGTTGCCCACCGCGCTCCGCAGCGCCTCAACCAGGTCGAAGGGTACGGGCGGCGCGTCGCCCGCCGGCCCGGCGTCGTTGGTGGCCGCCAGCAGCCGGTCGACCAGTCGGGCGAGTTCGTCGGCACGTTGCCCGATCACCCGTGCTGCCTGCCGACGCTGCGGCTCGGAGAGGGAGTCCCAGTGGTTGCTGAGCGTCTCCGCGTACCCCTTGATGACGGTGACCGGTGTGCGCAGCTCATGGCTGGTGACGGCGACGAAGAGATCGTGGTCGGGGCCGGGCAGGTGCTGATCGGTGATGTCCCGGAAGGTCACCACCCGGTGGTCGGCGAAGCCGGGGAGTTCGGTGGCGGTGATCCTGATCCACCGGCCGTCGGCCAGCCGGTGGTCGAGTAGCTGTCCGGACGGTTGCACCGGAAACGGAAGGGGGCGGTTGAGCAGTTGGGCCGCAGCCCAGCCGGTGACCCGTTCGGCCGCCGGATTCCAGAGCCGGACGAGGCCGTCCTGGTTGACGATGGCCAGCCCGTCGGTGAGGGCGGCGACCACGGGGCCGTCACCGTGCATGGGCAGGCCGGTCTGGTCCCCGTAGATGTGGGCGGCACAGGCCGCCAGGTGGGCGAGGACCATGCGCTGTTCCGCGCTGCCGCAGCCCTCGGCGTCCGGGTAGAGCGCGTGCAGGCTGCCCACGGCAACTCCCCCGATCTCCGCCCGAGCGGTGATCATGCGATGCAGGCCTCGCCCGATGAGCTGGTCGGCGAGTATCGGGGGGAGTTGGTCGAAGCACAGTTCCTGGACCCGGGGACCGGTCAGTAGGCGGGCGATGGCCGGATCGGTGGTGGGTAGGGGACGCCCGAGCGACCACTGCATCCCGCCGGTGGCGGCGATGACACGACCACCGGTGGGAGCGTATTCCACGAAGGCCATGCCTGCCGCGCCAAGCGACCGCTGGACCAGTTGCAGCAGTTCGTTGATGGCCGGCAGCCCGGCATCGCCTGAATTGATCATCTCTATGACAACGGTCTGGCCGGCGATGAGAGCGGCGTAGTCGAGGCGCTCCGGCATACCCCGAGTCTGCCCTCTCGGTCCGACTTTGGGCAGTGCGGGGTCACCATCCGATTACCCGGTTCGGGATGTCCGTTGCTCCGGTATCACCGCAACCTGACGTGGTCTGATCCGGTTTGCGGTGATCAACGACCGAGGCGACCGAGGACCAGCGCGGGCCGGTCGGTGATGATGCCGTCCACCCCACAGTCGAGCACCAGGTCGATGTCGGGAGGTTCGTTGACGGTCCAGACGTAGACCGGATGTCCGGCCTCCCGCAGCGCCGGGACCAGTCGTGGCCGGGTCCGTACCAGGTTGATGCCCGGTCCGGCGATCTGCGCCCCGAACGGCAACCGGGTCATGCGTGGCCAACGGGGAACGACCTCGAGCAGCAGCACGGTGGGCAGTCGCGGGGCCAGTCCCCGCATCAGGCGGATGGCCAGCGGCGAGAAGGACATGACGGTGACGCGTACCGGGTCGTCCGGTCGGGGGTCGCTCAGTCCGTGCTGGCGCAGCATCGCGATCAGGCGGCGCTCGACGGTGGAGCCGTACCGGCTCGGATGCTTCGTCTCGATCAGCAGCCTGACCGGCCGCCCGGCCGACCGTACGGCCGTCAGCAGCCGGTCCAACGTGAGCAGCCGGGTACGGTTCGGATCCGCGGGCACGTCGCCCACGTCGTCGACGGTCTCGTCGGGTTCCCCAGTGTGCCACGAGCCGAAGTCGAGTTGATCCAGTTCCGCCAGGGTGTGGGCGCTGACCCGACCCCGGCCGTTGCTGGTCCGGTCCAACCGCCGGTCGTGGACACAGACGAGGTGGCCGTCCCGGGTCAGTCGTACGTCGCACTCCAGACCGTCGGCGCCTTCGTCGAGTGCCCGAAGGTACGCGGCCAGGGTGTGTTCCGGCAGCGCGGCCGAGGAGCCACGGTGGGCGAACACCAATGGGCCGTCCACGGTCAGATCACCCGGGCCGGGCGTCCGTCCTCGCTGGCCATGGGCCGGTTGGCCGCCGCCCACGCGTGCATCCCGCCCACCAGGTTGCGGACGTTGTCCCATCCGTTGTTCATCAGATAGCCCACCACCTGCCCCGACCGCCCGCCGGAACGGCAGATCACCACGACCTCACCCTCGGTGGGCACCTCGGACATCCGGGCCGGGATCTCCATCATCGGCAGATGGTGGGCGCCAGCTGCGTGGCCGGCCGTCCACTCGTCCGGCTCGCGTACGTCGAGCAGGTAGGCGCCCTCGGGCACGTCGGGCGCGGTCACGGAAGGGATCTCAGGTCCGAACACGGTTACCAAGCCTAGAGCCTGAGCCCCGGCCGGCGACCGCCACCAGCGCCAGGAGGGCCAGCGCGCCACCGAGCCACATCACCCCGGACGACGAGACGATGTCCACGGTCCGCCCGCCCACCAGCGCGCCGAGTGAGATCGCCACGTTGAACGTCGTCACGAACAGCACGGTGGTGGCCTCCGGCGCCTGGGGTGCCGAGGCCAGCAACCAGCTCTGCGTGCTGACCGACACGCCCCCGTACCCGAGTCCCCACCCGAGAAGCAGCACGGCCGCGGTCACCGGCCCGCTGCCGAACGGGACCACCGACAGCACCACGACCAGCACCGCCGGGATGACCAGCAGCGCCCTCCTCGGGTCCCGGGTCGCCATCGCCCCGCCGAGGAAGTTACCGGCCACCCCGGCGACGCCGAACAGCAGCAACAGTGCGCTGACCAGCGTCGGGGCGACCACGTATGGCCCTTCCAGCACCGGCCGTACGTAGGTGTAGGCGGCGAAGTGCCCAGTCACCAGGAGCATGATCACCAGCAGTCCGGCGCGGACCCGGGAATTCCGTAGCAGCCGGGTCAACTCGCCGATCCGTACCGCCCGCTGTGGCGGCAGCGGCGGGAGCAGGACGGCCAACGCGACCGTCACCCCCAGCGACAGGACGCCCATGGCCAGGAACGCCGCCCGCCAGCCGAACAGGTCCCCGGTCAGGGTGCCCATGGGTACCCCCAGCACCGAGGCCACCGCGATGCCGCTGAAGATCACGGAGGTGGCGGATCCGACGGAACCCTGTGGAACGAGTCGTACGGCCAGCCCACCGGAGATGGCCCAGATACCGCCGATGCACACGCCGATCAGCGCCCGGAGCGCCAGCAACATCGTGAATCCCGGCGCGACGGCGGAAAGCAGGTTGGCCGCTGTCAGCAGGCTCGCCAGTCCGACCAGTACCCACCGGCGGTCCATCCGTCCGACGGTCAGTGCGACCAGGGGGGCCGCCCCGGCGGCGACCAGTCCGGGGACGGTCATCGTCAGGCCCGCCGTCCCGGTGGAGACCCCCAGTTCGGCACTGATCGTGGGGAGCAGCCCGACCGGCAGCATCTCCGTGGTCACGACCGAGAACGTCGCGGTGGCCACCGCCGCGACAGCCGGCCAGTTGCTGGCCTGGTGGCCCGGCGCGAAATGTTCGACCTTGGTCATGTGATCAGCCTGATCGCCCTGGTTCGGGGGAACAACGGCGAAGCGCTCATCCTTCTATGAGCTGGGCTTATCTTTCTTTTCGAGTTGGGCTCATGGTTGCGGTACGACTGGGAGTGATGGTGAACGGACTCGAGATCCGGGAGTTGGAGTGCTTCCTCGTACTCGCCGAGGAACTGCACTTCGGCCGTACCGGTGAGCGGCTGCGGGTGTCGCAGAGCCGGGTCAGTCAGCTCCTCCGGTCCCTGGAACGGCGGATCGGGGCCCAACTCGTCGAGCGCACCAGCCGCCGGGTCTGCCTCACCCCGTTGGGCGGGCACTTCCTCGCCGGGCTCCGCCCCGCGTACGACACGCTCAGGAACACCGTCGAGGATGCCCGTACGGCTGCCCGGGGCATCGAGGGCGTCCTACGTATCGGCTTCCAGGGCGTCGCCGAGGGGCGGACCATGGCGGCCGTCGACTCGTTCCAGGACGAGCATCCCCGCTGCGCCGTCACCCTCACGGAACTCCCACTGGCCGAGCCGTTCGGCGCGCTCCGGCGCGGCGAGGTCGACGCTGCGGTCGTACTGCTGCCGATGCGGGAGCCGGACCTGGCCCTCGGCCCGGTCTTCTCCCGGCAGCAGCAGATGCTCGCCGTCTCCGTAAGGCACCCGCTCGCCGGGCGTGACTTGCTGTCCGTCGAGGAGTTGCCCGAGGAGTTGGCCGATTGTCCGCTGGTCGGCCCCGCTGAGGAGGCCGCCCCCGAATACTGGCGTGCAGCCCAGGCCCCGACCGTCACTCCCGGTGGTCGTCTCATCCCGCGTGGACCCGCCGTGACCACCCTTCAGGAGGGCCTCGCACTTATCGCCGCGAATCGCGGCGCAATGTTGCTCTGCCGCCCCTCGGCCAGTTACCACCGCCGGCGGGACGTCGCCTACCTGCCGGTCACCGGCCTGCCGGACTCCGCGCTCGGCCTCGTCTGGCGGCGAGACGCTGAAACCGCCCGGGTACGCGCCTTCAGCCGGGCGATCGGGACGGGCGCGCCGGATGCCACGAACACGCCGGATGCCACGAACACGCCGGATGCCACGGATACGTTGGATGCCACGGACACGTTGGATGCCGTAGCCACGCCGACCAACGGTGGGCGCTGCTAGATCTGGTTGACCCACTTCGGGTTCGTCCGTACCCAGTCCTCGACGTGCGGGCTGGCCAGGGAGCGGAACAGGTCGTCGGCCTCCTCGTCGAGCATCTCGTACGAGGTGTCGTCGACCATCTCGGAGTACGCCGGCACCCGTATCCCGACGAGGGCGTCGGAGCGCAGGTCACGCAAGCCGAAGATGAGATCCTCGACGGCGACGCCGTTGGTGTCCATGGTGAGCGAGGAGCCGACCGCCCGGACGACCTGGTCGAGCTTGACCGGATTGGTCAGCAGCTTGTCAGTGGCGATCTTGTCGAGGATCGCCTTGAGGAGTTGCTGTTGATGCCGTTGCCGGTCGTAGTCGCCGTTGGGCAGGTCGTAGCGCTGGCGGGCGAAGTCGAGCGCCTGGGTGCCGTTCATCTGCTGACAGCCGGGATTGAACTGGGTGTTCGTGTGGATCGACCGTACCGGTGTGTCGACGCACATCCGGATCCCGCCGACCAGGTCGATCACCCGTTGGAACCCGGAGAAGTCGATCAGGGCGGCGCCGTCGAACCGTATCCCGGTCAGCCGGGTGAGCGTCGCGGAGAGCAGTTGGGTGCCGCCCTGTCCGCCACCACCGTGCTGGAACGCCGAGTTGATCTTGTCGGAGCCGCCTCCGTAGCCGGTCGTCGAGGACGCGGGGATCGAGACGAGCAGATCCCGGGGTACGGAGATCAGGTAGGCGCGGTCCAGACTGGCCGGGATGTGGGCGATCATGATCGTGTCGGATCGCTGCTCCGAGTCCGGGCTGTTCGGGCGTCGGTCGGAGCCGACCAGCAGGTAGTTGAGTGGTCCGGTGACGGTGGGATGGTCCCGCCGGGCCGCCGGGTCGAGCAGGCGGTCCTTGCTGATACTGCGGTCGTACCGGTGGATCAGCATCCGTAGTCCGATTCCGCCGACGCCGGAGACGAGCAGCAACACCATTCCGAAGCCGACCATGAGTCGTGCCCAACGGGGGGATCTGCGGCGGGTCGGACCGGAAGCGGCATCCGCTCCCCCGGGGGACCTACTGTCCCCGGGGTGTCGGTTCGGGTGGTCCGGCTGTGCCGGATGTGCCCGCTTTGATCTGGACGTGACGCCTCCCGGACCCCGTAGCCTGAGACTTCCTCATGTCAGGCTACGGGTCCGATTCGCGTACCCAATGGCTTTTGTGGCTTCTGGGGCCTTACTTTTTCTTGGAGATCACGCTCGGATTGTTGAGGATGAAGTCGGCGAGAGTGTCGTTCTTGACCGCCGTGAACATCTCGTGGCTGATCGGTCTGAGCGTCTCCCGTCCAGCCGCGTTCTCATTGAACGAACCGTCGTTGGTACGCAGCAGGACCAGTTCGTTCGTGGTCACGCCCCGCATGGTGAAGACGAAGTCGACCAGCGGCGTCTTGCCGGTGTCCAGCACGAACGCCTTACCGGCTGCCTTGATCAGCGCGTTGAGCTTGGCGGGGTTGGTCATCACGCCGCTGTCGATCGCCTTCTTGGCCATCGCCTTGATCAGCTGCTGCTGGTTCTGCTGGCGGTCGTAGTCGCCGTTCTTCAGGCCGTACCGCTGGCGCGAGTAGTCCAGCGCCTCCCAGCCCTCCATCTCCCGGCAGCCCTTCTTGTGCACCACCTTCTTCTTGGTGCCGCTGAGCTTCTTGGCGTCGGCGTTCCACTTCGGCTGGCCGTTCACCAGCGTCATGTGATGTGACTCGACCTCCTGGTCGACGCACATGGGGATGCTGCCGAGCGCGTCGATCACGCCCTTGAAGCCGTTGAAGTCGATGATCGCCGCGCCGTCGAAGCTGATTCCGGTCAGCTTCTTGATGGTCTGCGCCATCAGCTGCGCGCCCCCCGCCCAGCCGCCACCGTTCTGTGCGCCGTGGAAGAACGCCTCGGTCGCCTTGGTGGTGCCACCCCGGTAGCCGTTCTTCTTGAACGCCGGCACCTGTACCTCGGTGTCCCGGGGGATCGAGATCAGGTACGCCTGGTCGTGGCTGGCCGGGATGTGCAGGATGATGATCGTGTCGGCGCGGGTGTCGTTGACATCCCAGCGGGCGCGGGCATCGACCCCGAGTAGCAACAGGTCGATCGGGCCTTCGAGGTCCTTGCCACCCTCGGCGTCGGACTTGCCGGCGTCACCGAGCAGGTTCTCCTGCTCGATGCTGTTGTTGACCTGATTGCTCATGGCCTCGACCCCGACGATGCCCGCGCCGCTGCTGAACATCAGCAGCGCGCCCAGGATCACCACGAGCCGGGCCCAGAGCGGATCCTTCCGGCGACTCCGTTTGGTGGACTTCTTTCCGCCCTTTTTCTCTTTGCTGTTCTTGCCGTCTTTCGGATCTCGCGGCCGGATGCCCGACGCGCCGCGAGGGGGAGCGGCACTCGGTTCCGGAGACGGAGGACGACGGCGGGACTGAACCGGCATGCCTGCTCCAGGTCATGTGTCGGGGGGCCTGCTCACTGTACGGATCCTGACCCGTTCCCGCGAGTTTCCTACGGCACAGTCTCCCGATGGTGTCTGCCCCGATAACGCCCCACCCGTCGGTTCTGGCCCGATCAAGCGGCAACTCGATCGATCTCCGGGCAGTTGGGGTATTTGAGTCGATCGACCTCTGCTGCCGGCTTACCGCTGGTCGCGCGCTGTTTGCCCGACCAGCGGTGTCCGCTTACCCGGCTACTGCCCGGTTGACTACCGGGTTACTGGCCGGGCGACGGTGACGGGGACACGTTGGCCTGGACCCAGTCGGTCATCTTGTCCGCCGTTATCGCCTGGTACATGGCCAGCGCCTTCTCCCGGTCGGAGACGACCACCGACTCGCCGTTGATCGTCTCGCTGCCCTTGTGCGGACTGGTGACGAACTGTAGGTCCTCTCCGCGCAGGTTGCGGAACTGTAGCGCCATGTCGACCAGCGAGAAGCCCTGGTCGACGGTGACCGCGCTGGTGACCGACTTGAGGAAGGCGTTCAGCTTGCCAGGGTTGGTCAGCGTCTCGGAACTCGCGGCCTTGTCCATCAGGGCCCGGAGGAACTCCTGCTGGTGACGCATTCGGGCGAAATCGCCGTCCGGGAACTGCTTACGCTGACGAATCCAGTCCAGCGCCTCGGCACCGTTCATATGATTGGTGCCCTTGGTGAACTTCCGGAACGGCTTGTGGATGGAGGTGATCGTGCGCTCCACCTTCAGGTCGACCCCGCCCAGCGCGTCGGTCACCTCCTTGAATCCGGCGAAGTCGATCGCCATCACGTGATCGAGGCGGACGTCGGTGAAGCACTCCACCGTACGGACGGCCAGCGGCAGGCCCCCGAAGGCGAACGCGGCGTTGATCTTCGCGCGTTGACCGGTGTCACATCCCGCGTTCGCGCTCTCCGGGATGGGCACGTAGAGGTCGCGGGGAATCGAGACGAGGTAGGCCCGGTCCTGGGTGGACGGGATGTGCATCACGATGATCGTGTCGGCCCGCCACTTGCCCGGCTGGTCCAGCGGTGCGTCCGGGTCCCGGGAGTCGGTGCCGACCAGCAGGATGTTCATCGCGCCGGAGACCGTCTTCGGTGGGCGACCACCGGTGATCTCGGAGAACGGGTCGGTACGGGCGAGGTCGTCGTCCAGGTTGCCCGCGTAGATCCAGACCCCGATGCCGCTGATCAGGGCGAGGACCAGCACCACCGCCCCGGCGACCAGGGCGATCCGTCCCCACCGGGGCCGAGGGCCGCGCCGACCGGGCACACCCGGACCGCCCGGCCCACCGGGCCGACCGGCACCCCCGGGGCC
>NZ_JBHTMP010000036.1:0-74586 GCF_042679305.1 Micromonospora sonneratiae
TCGAGCCCTGGTCACCGCGACCGCAGCCCGGGCCGGCGGACCGCTCAACGTCTGGGCGCACGGCGACCACCCGGCCGCCGCCGCCCTCGCGCTCGACCTGGGGTTCGAGCGGGCCCGGGTGCTGTGGCAGTTCCGTCGGTCGCTTACCGTCCCACTGCCCGAGCCCCGGCTGCCGGCCGGGGTGTCGCTGCGCAGCTTCCGGCCCGGCGAGGACGACGAGAGGTGGCTGGCGGTCAACCGTCGGGCCTTCGCCGACCACCCCGAGCAGAGCCGGTGGACCCTGGACGACCTGCACACCCGGATGGCCGAGCCCTGGTTCGACCCGGCCGGCTTCCTGCTGGCGACCGAGGACGACACCGGACGGCTGCTCGGCTTCCACTGGACCAAGGTGCACGATCTGGCCGGTTCCGAACCGATCGGCGAGGTCTATGTCGTCGGCGTGGAACCGGAGGCACACGGGCTCGGCCTGGGACGGGCACTCACCACCGCCGGCCTGCTGTATCTGCGGGACCGGGGACTGACCCGGGCGATGCTCTACGTCGACGAGTCGAACACCGGCGCTACGGCGCTCTACACCCGGCTCGGGTTCGCCCTGCGGTCGACGGACGTCCGCTACCGGAAACCGTAAAGGCGGCACTCTCGGGATCTTCTACCCGACATGGTCACCTCCCGTCCGTCAGTTAACGGAACGGACAACTCACCCTAAACTTCCGGCCATTCACCTGGTCACACCTGTTCACCCTTCGTTCACCCACGACCGGCAAACCGGCTACCTGGCACTCCTAACTTCCCTACTAGCTGGTTCAACGACCGGCTCCCGGGGTGCACAGGATCCCGGCGCTTCCGTCCATGTGAAGGGAACCTTCAGGTGAAGCTCCAGCGGCACGGCACGCTTGCCTGCCTCGCTCTGACTGCGACGCTCGCCCTCAGTGCCTGCGGCTCGGACAACAACGAGCCCACCGGGTCCGCGTCCACCAGCTCCGCCGACTGCGCAACCGGCACGCTGAACGCGCAGGGTTCGTCAGCCCAGAAGAACGCTGTCAGCGAGTGGATCAAGGCGTACCAGCAGAAGTGCCAGGGCGCGACGATCAACTACGAGCCCTCCGGCTCCGGCGCCGGAATCCAGGCCTTCATCGCCGGCACCGCAGACTTCGCCGGCTCGGACTCCGTACTCAAGGACGACGAGCAGCCCAAGGCCGACGCCAAGTGCGTCGGCGGCAAGGCCATCCACCTGCCGATGGTGATCGGCCCGGTCGCCATCGCCTACAACCTCACCGGGGTGGACAACCTCCAGCTCAAGCCGGCCACCCTCGCAAAGATCTTCGCTGGCAAGGTCGCCAAGTGGGACGACGCCGCCATCCAGGCGGACAACCCGGGCGTCAAGCTGCCGGCCACCACGATTCAGGCGGTGCACCGCTCCGACGAGTCGGGCACGACCGACAACTTCACCGCCTTCCTGAGCAAGACCGCCGAGGCGGACTGGACCTTCGGCAAGGCCAAGGCATGGAAGGCGCCCGGCGGCACCGGCGCCAAGGGTTCGGACGGGGTGGCCAGCGCGGTCAAGCAGGCCGACGGTGCCATCGGCTACGTCGAGTGGTCGTACGCCGAGAACTCGGCCCTGAAGACCGCCAAGATCGGAAACGGGGCGGGCGAGTTCGCCGCGCTGACCGCCGAGTCGGCCGGTAAGGCCGTCGCCGGCGCGAAGCTCACCGGTGAGGGCGACGACCTCAAAATGTCGATCGACTACAACACCAAGGAGGCCGGGGCCTACCCGATCGTCCTGGTGACCTACGAGATCGTCTGCAGCAAGGGCGTTCCCGCCGACAAGCTCCCGCTGCTCAAGGGCTTCCTCACCCACGCCGCCAGCAGCGCCGGCCAGGCGGAACTGACTGAGCTGGGCTACGCCCCGCTGCCCGAGTCGGTACGCACCAAGGTCGAAGCCGCCGTCAAGAACATCTCCTGAAGCCTTCCCCGTACCTACGGAACGTAAGCGAGCGCAGATGGGCGAGAACCCTCCCCGCTCGGCCGGCGCCTCGGCGCAGTCGGCCGACGTACCAGCGACCACCATCCTGGACCGTGATCCGTCCGACGCCCCCGCCCCGACGGGGGCCTCACCCGGGCCGGCCGGGCTGGGCGGCGGCGGAGGCCTGCCCCGACGCCGGGCCTTCGGCACCGAACGGGCCTTCCGGGGCGTCACGCTGGCCGCCGGCGCGGCGGTACTCGTCATCATCGTGGCCATCGCGGTCTTCCTGATCGCCCGGGCGGTCCCGGCGCTACAGGCCAACACCGTCAACTTCTTCACCTTCCAGGGCTGGTTCCCCAACGACCCCGAGCCGAAGTTCGGCATCGGGGCACTGGCGTTCGGGACGGTGCTCTCCGCGGTGCTGGCGCTGCTGATGGCCGTACCGGTCGCGCTGGGGATCGCGCTCTACCTGTCCCACTACGCCCACCGCCGGATCGGCACGACCCTCGGGTTCCTGGTCGACCTGCTGGCGGCCGTACCGAGCGTGGTCTTCGGCCTGTGGGGCCGGGAGGTCCTCTACGAACCGGTCCGGGACCTGTCGGCCTGGTTGAACAAGTACTTCAACTGGCTGCCGATCTTCGGCGGCGACGGCCCGTTCGGCCGATCGATCCTGCTCGGCTCGCTGGTTCTGGCGATCATGGTGCTGCCGATCGTCACCTCGCTGTCCCGCGAGGTGTTCCTCCAGACCCCGGCCGCCAACCAGGAGGCCGCCCTCGCCCTCGGGGCCACCCGCTGGGAGATGATCCGCACGGCCGTGCTGCCGTACGGCCGGCCCGGCATCGTCGCCGCCGTGATGCTCGGCCTGGGCCGGGCCCTGGGCGAGACCATCGCCCTCGCGCTGACCCTCAACATGACCTTCGGCATCTCGGTCAACCTCATCGAGAACGGCGGCAACACCATCGCCGCCAACATCGCCAACGCCTTCGGCGAGGCCGGCGACACCGGTCGCGGCGCACTGATCGCCTCCGGCCTGGTGCTCTTCGCCATCACGCTGATCGTCAACATCACCGCACGGGCGATCCTCTACCGCCGCCGGGAGTTCACGGAGTCCGCCGCATGACCGCCACGACCACCCCGACCGCCACCCGGCCCTCCAGCGCACCGATCGGCGACCTACGGACCCGCCGGCTGCCCGTACCCGCGATGCTGGGTATCGCGGTGGCCGCCCTGGCCGGCTCGGCCGCGATCGTCTACGGCACCGGCATCGGTGGCCCGGTGCTGGTGGTCGTCATCGGCGCACTGCTCTACCTGGCCGGGCTGTACGCCGCCAGCAACGTGATCGAGGGCCGGCGACGGGCCCGCGACCGCACCTGGCACGCCCTGATCCACTCCGCCTTCGTACTGGCCGTCCTGCCGCTGGCCTCGGTGGTCTGGACCCTGGTCAGCCGGGGCCTCGAACGGCTCGACGCCAACTTCTTCCTGACCTCGATGAACAACATCGGGGCCCGGGACGCGAACGGTGGTGCCTACCACGCCATCATCGGCACCCTGGAACAGGTCGGCATCGCCGCGCTGATCACCGTACCGCTCGGCATCGCCGCCGCGATCTACATCGTCGAGTACGGCCGGGGCCGGTTCGCCTTCGCGATCCGGTTCTTCGTGGACGTGATGACCGGCATCCCGTCCATCGTTTCCGGCCTCTTCGTCCTGGCCTTCTGGGTGCTGATCGTGACGCCCGTCTTCAACGACGGCCGGCCCGGCTACTCCGGTTTCGCTGCCGCGCTGGCGTTGAGCGTGCTGATGCTGCCGACCATCGTGCGTTCCACCGAGGAGATGCTGCGCCTGGTGCCGGC
Organism: Micromonospora sonneratiae; assembly: GCF_042679305.1. Lineage (NCBI taxonomy): Bacteria > Bacillati > Actinomycetota > Actinomycetes > Micromonosporales > Micromonosporaceae > Micromonospora > Micromonospora sonneratiae. Next base: position 3,817 of record NZ_JBHTMP010000036.1, read on the forward strand.
CCCGCTGCGCGAAGGGTCGTACGCCCTGGGGGTGCCGAAGTGGAAGACGATCCTGCGGATCGTGCTGCCCACCGCCCTGCCCGGCATCGTCACCGGCGTGATGCTGGCCATCGCCCGCGCCGCCGGGGAGACCGCACCCGTACTGCTGGTCGCCGGTGGGGGCGCGGCGATCAACTTCAACCCGTTCGAGAACAACCAGTCGTCCCTGGCGCTCTTCGTCTACCAGCAGGCCGGGGACGCCTCCAAGTACGCGCCGGACCGGGCCTGGTCGGCGGCGCTCACCCTGGTCGCCCTCGTCCTCGTCCTGACGATCGCGGCGAAGCTGCTGGCCCGCCGTAACCGGCTGAGCCGCTGATCCTCGGAGGTAGTACCACCATGGCCAAGCGCATCGAAGCAACGAACGTGACCGCCTACTACGGCTCGTTCAAGGCGATCGAGAACATCAACCTGACCGTCGAGCCGAAGACCGTCACCGCCCTGATCGGCCCCTCGGGCTGCGGCAAGTCGACCTTCCTGCGGTCCATCAACCGGATGCACGAGGTGCTGCCCGGTGCCCGGGTCGACGGCAAACTGACCATCGACGACCAGGACATCTACCACCGCGACGTGGACGTGACGGCGGTCCGTCGGACGATCGGCATGGTCTTCCAGCGGCCCAACCCGTTCCCCACCATGTCGATCTTCGACAACGTGGTCGCCGGGTTGCGGCTCAACGGCGTACGGAAGAAGTCGGTCCTCTCCGAGGCCGCCGAGCAGGCGTTGCGGTCAGCGAACCTGTGGGACGAGGTCAAGGACCGGCTGGGCAAGCCCGGGGCCGGTCTCTCCGGCGGTCAGCAGCAGCGGCTCTGTATCGCCCGGACGATCGCGGTCGAGCCACAGGTGGTGCTGATGGACGAGCCCTGCTCGGCACTGGACCCGATCTCCACCCTGGCGATCGAGGACCTGATGTTCAAGCTGAAGGACCGGTTCACGATCATCATCGTCACGCACAACATGCAGCAGGCGGCCCGGGTCTCCGACCGTACGGCGTTCTTCTCCATCGAGCGGACCGGCGACCCCGGTCGACTCATCGAGTACGACGACACGCAGAAGATCTTCAGCAACCCGAGCGTGAAGAAGACCGAGGACTACATCACCGGCCGCTTCGGCTGAGCTGCCGCTTGGGCGTGACGAAGGGCTCCCCAACCCGGGGCAGGCATCATGCCCGCCACCCACCTGCCTGGTGGCCTGCCGCCGCCCCTCCCCTCCTCGTTGATCATGAAGTTGTAGGCAAATTTTGTCGGTTTCGGTGATGATAACTTCATGATCAACGGGGCAGGCATGATCAACGAGGAAAGGGGGGCTGGTCCGGGTCAGTCGAGAAGGAACCGGGGCTCGCTGCCGTCGGACGGGAACTCCATCCGGGGCATGATCGGCTTGGCGGGGTCACGCCCGGCGGCTGCCGCCGGAACGGCGGACAGCTCACCACAGGCCGCCACCTCGGCCAGGGTGAGCATGGTCGGCGGCAGCATGGCGATCTCGCCGGCGACGGCCCGTTCCAGCGCCTCCTCCGGCCTGATCCACATCGTGTGGTCGGCCTCGCCGGAGACGTCCCGGGTCCGCTGCCCCTCCGGCAGCAACGCCACGAAGAAGTACGTGTCGAAGCGACGCGGCTCGAACTCCGGGGTGATCCACCGGCTCCACGGCACCAGCAGGTCGGACCGCAGCGTCAACTCCCGCTCGGCCAGCAGGTCCGCGAAGTGCAGCTGCCGCTTGACCAGGGCCGACCGGGCCGCCTCCCAGTCGTCCCCGCTGACGTCACCGACGACCGTGTCGGCTGACGCCCCGGCCAGCAGGACGCCCGCCTCCTCGAAGACCTCCCGGGCCGCCGCGCAGACCACCGCCTGCGCCGCGCCGGGTTCCAGGGCCAGCCGCTGGCCCCAGTCGCCCGGGGTGGGGCCGGACCAGCCGAGACGTACCTGCGAGTCGGACGGGTCCACCCCGCCGCCCGGAAACGCGTACATGCCGCCGAAGACCATCGCGGCAACCCGACGGATGACGTACACCTCGAAGCCGGTGGTGGTGGCGGGCCGCAACAACAGGACGGTGGCGGCGACCCGCGCCGGTGCCGGCGGTTTGCCTTCGGCGTGGAAACGGCGGGCGTGCTCGACCAGCGGGGCTGGTGCCTTGGACCAGTCGAGCGCCGTGGTCCAGTCGCGGATCGTCATTCCGCGAGCTTAGTTCGCCCCATCGCCCGGCCGGCACAGGCAAGTCACCGGGGCAGCCGAGTGGCCTGGGAGCGCTCTCGGCTAGCGTGCCGACTATGACACGTTGGGGCATCCTGGCCACCGGTAACATCGCCGCACGCTTCGTCCAAGACCTCCGCCTGCTGCCGGACGCCGAGGTCGTCGCCGTCGGCTCACGGTCCGCCGAGGCGGCAAAGGCGTTCGCCGACCGGCACGACATCCCCCGGGCGTACGGATCATGGGCCGAACTCGCCACCGACCCCGACGTCGACGTGGTGTACGTCGCCACCCCGCACATCGCCCACCGCGACGCGGCCCTGACCTGCCTACGGGCCGGCAAGGCGGTGCTGTGCGAGAAGCCGATGACGCTGGACCGGGCCGGCAGCGCAGAACTGGTCGAGACGGCCCGCTCCCACGACGTCTTCCTGATGGAGGCGATGTGGATGCGCTGCAACCCGCTCATCCTGCGCACGCTGGAGCTGATCGCCGATGGCGCGATCGGCGAGGTGACCACGGTCGCGGCCGACTTCAGCCTGGCCGGGCCGTTCCCGCCGGAGCACCGGCTGCGGAGCCGGACACTGGGCGGCGGCGCGCTGCTGGACCTCGGCATCTATCCGGTCAGCCTGGCCCACCTGCTGCTCGGCGTACCCGACGAGGTGAAGGCCTGGGCAAAGCTGAGCCCCGAGGGCGTCGACGAGAACACCGCGATCATCCTCGGGTACGAATCGGGCGCGCTCGCCATGCTGACCTGCGGCATGCTCGGTGCGACGCCGCTGGTGGCCACGATCACCGGCACCCGGGGGCGAATCGAGCTGCCCAGCCTGTTCTTCCGCCCCGACCGGTTCACCCTGCACCGGGCCGACGCCGAGCCGGAGGTCTTCTCCGCTCCACTGGTCGGCGGGGGCTACCAGGACGAGGCGGCCGAGGTGCAGCGCTGCCTCGCGGCGGGCCTACGGGAGAGCCCGCTGGTGCCGCACGCGGCCACTCTGGAGGTGATGGGGCTGCTCGACGCCGTACGGGAGCAGGTCGGCGTCACGTACCCCTAGCGGGAGTCTCCACCCCTCCGCGCCCGACACAGGTGCCTCCGCGCGCCATACACCTCGGCCGGGTGCGCGGATTCCCCTGGGCCGGGCATGGGCACCTACCCGGAAAGGGTGGCCATCCAGACCGGGATGGCCACCCTTCCGCCAAATATGTGGATCTTGAAGGTAGAGTCGCTCAGCCGAAGATCGGGCGGACGAGGAAGTAGGTGATGCAGGCGATGATCGCAGCAGCAGGGAAGGTGATCACCCACGCGACCACGATGTTTCCGGCCACGTTCCAGCGCACCGCCGACAATCGCTTCGTCGCCCCGACACCCATGATCGCCGACGTGATCGTGTGGGTGGTCGAGATCGGCGCCTTGAGCACGAGCGCGTTGAAGTAGAGAACCGCGCTGGCGACGGTCTCAGCCGCGAAGCCCTCGGGCGGCCCGAGGTCGATAATCTTCCGGCCGAGCGTACGGATGATCCGCCAACCACCGGCGTACGTACCGGCCGCCAGCATCGCAGCCGACGTCCAGAACACCCATTCCGGGATGTGCGACTTGTCGCTCTGGTAGCCGCCGGTGTAGAGGGCGAGCACCACGATGCCCATCGTCTTGGCGGCGTCCTGCATACCGTGACCGACGGACATGGCTGCGGCGGACGCGGTCTGCGCCCAACGGAAGCCCCGGCCGAGCTTGCCCGGATGCCCCTTACGGAAGAGCCACAGGATGGCCAGCATCACCAGGTAGCCCAGCACCAGGCCGACCACCGGGGAAAGCACCATCGGGATGATGACCTTCTCCACGATGTTCAGCCACTGGACGACGCCACCGGCGGCGAAGAGCGTCGCGCCGACCAGGCCGCCGAAGAGCGCGTGGGACGAGGACGACGGAAGACCGAAGTACCAGGTGATCAGGTTCCAGCAGATCGCCCCGATGACGCCGGCGAAGAGCACCCCCAGGCTCTCCACCCCGGTGGGCAGGGTGACCAGCCCGTCCCCCACCGTCTTGGCCACGCCGGCCCCGAAGTGCGCACCGACGAAGTTACCGACCGCCGCCAGGGCGAGGGCGATCCGAGGGGTGAGCGCCCGGGTCGAGACGCTGGTGGCGATGGCGTTGGCCGCGTCGTGGAAGCCGTTGGTGTAGTCGAACACCATGGCCACGATGATCACCGCGATGACGGCGATGAGGGTCGTGTCCACGAACTCAGGACTCCTTGACCGCGATGGTCTCGACGGTGTTCGCGACGTGCTCGAAGGAGTCGCAGGCCGCCTCCAGCTCGTCGGCGACCTCCTTCATCTTCAGGACGGTCAGCGCGTCGTACTCGCCGGAGAAGAGGCGGACCAGCAGCATCCGATAGGCCTGGTCGCCCTCGTTCTCCAGCCGGTTGCACTCGATCCAGTAGTCCTCGAGATCCTTCATCGACTTCAGTCGGGGCATCGCCGCGGCGGTGAGCCGGGCCTGCTGGTCCAGTACGTTGACCAGCTCGTGCATCTCCCGGGGCAGCGACGGCAGCTTGGTCAGCCCGTAGAGGTAGAGCAGGTTGCCGACCGCCTCCAGGTGGTCCATCACGTCGTCGAGCAACGAGCCCAACCGGTAGATGTCCTCGCGATCGAACGGGGTGATGAAGGTAGAGTTGATCTTCTTGTAGAGCTCGTGGGTGATCTGGTCACTGTCGTGCTCGACCTCGGTCAGCCGCTCGCTCACCGACTGGACGTCGACGCCGGGCAGGGCCAACTCGTTGAGCAGCTCGGTACCCCGCACCAGGTTCTGCGCGGCCCTGGTGAAGAGCTCGTAGAAGGCGCCCTCGCTGGGGCGGAAGGAAAACTTCACGGGACGGACCTCGTTGCGTCGGTGGACGGGGGACGGACCATATGGGGAGCCTGCCCTCGGGAGATGCTAGGAAACGTGAAAACGCTGATTCCTGCGGGCTACCCCTGGTCAAACCCCATTAACCCATCGTTCACCTAACGTTCATCTTGACTCGTGCGCATGTCCCGCGGCGGTTTTGCCGCCGGACCACGGCTGACGTGGAACGAAGCAGCCAGATCACCTGGTCGGCATGACCACGACCGACCAGAACAGGGACGATCCAGGGTCCGGAGCAGCGGTCGCCCCGCCGTCAAGATCCGATGGTGGGGTCCGGCCGAGCCGGGACCGGGCGACTCAGGCCGAGCCGGGACCGGGCGACTCAGGCCGAGCCGGGACCGGGCGGCAGCGTCAGGCGGCAGGCTCAGACGACGAGGGCCAGCCACTTCCGGTACGCCGTCGCGAACGGCTCGGTACCGTCGCCGAGCGCACCGTAGAGCCACGCCGCGGCGGCCTCGGCCTGCACGACCAGGTCCTCGGGGTAGCCGTACTCGACCCGGTGCTCGGCGAACTCGTCCTCGTCACGTAACTCCACTGCACCGGTGGCGCGGCGGCGCACCACATCGAGGTCGAGGTCGATCAGGTGTACGGTGTCCCCCTCCCAGCGGGCCGGGCTGGCGATGTCACAGTAGACCTCGCTGGTCCGCGGGGGCGGGTTGAACATGCCGGTCCACCAGGCATTATGTGGCACGAGCAGCACGAACGGAATTTGTTCGACCGACGGCCGGCCGTGATAGATCGAGTGTGTTCCGGCGGTCACCCCCAGCCAGATGCCAAGGTCGTCCTCGGCCAGCCTGCGCGCCGGGTAGTCCCGGTGTGCGGTGCCGTCGTACTTGCGGTAGACGACCCGCACCACATCACTCGACATTCCCGCACCCTAGCCGATCCACGCCAACACCTGCCGCCCAGAAAACGGGGCGACGCCGGGTGGCTGAGCGCACCGGACGTCAGGGGCGCCGGGTACGGTCGCACGGTGACCGCGCCGACCTCCGCAGCCAACTCCACGACCTCGACCGACTCGGAAAACGGGTCGGGCAGGCCGGGTCGTCGTCGCCGTCGCGCCGGCCAGCCGACCGGCACAGAGCTGCTGGCTGCTGCCGTCGGCGCGGTACCCGGTGGCGCAGCCCGGCCGGGCCAGCAGCAGATGACTGCGGCGATCGAGGAGAGCATCGCCTCCGGCGACCACCTGCTGGTCCAGGCCGGCACCGGCACCGGCAAGTCCCTGGCCTACCTCGCCCCCGCGCTGACCGTGGACGGTCCAGTTGTGATCTCCACCGCAACGCTCGCCCTACAGTCGCAGCTCGTGGACCACGACCTGCCCCGGCTGGCCGACACGGTGGAGCCGGTACTGCGTCGACGGCCGACCTTCGCCGTGCTCAAAGGGCGGCATCACTACCTGTGTCTGGCCAGGCTGGACAACTCCACAGAGGATGAGCCGGAGGACACCCTCTTCGAGACGTCCGCCCAGGGGGGCACGAAGTGGCTCGGCGAGGCGGGCCGGCTCGGAAAGCAGATCCAACGGCTACGCGACTGGGCCCTGGAGACCGACACCGGCGACCGTGACGAACTCGACCCCGGGGTCGACGAGCAGGCCTGGCGACTGGTGTCGATGCCAGCCCGCGAGTGCGTCGGGGCGGCCCGCTGCCCGTACGGCGACGAGTGCTTCGCCGAGGCGTCCCGGGCCCGCGCCCGCGAGGCCGACATAGTGGTGACCAACCACAGTCTGCTGGCGGTCGACATGCTGGCCGGCCGGCACATCGTGCCGCCGCACAAGCTGCTCGTCGTCGACGAGGCCCACGAGCTCGCCGATCGGGTCTCCTCGGCGGCCCAGGCGGAACTCGTACCGGAGTTGATCGACCGGGCGGCCCGGCGGGCCCGACCGGTGCTCAAACCCGAAACCGCAGAGACTCTCACCGAGGCGGGCGACGCACTTTCGGTCGGACTGACCGAGGTGCCTGCCGGACGGTTGGTCGACGGGCTGCCGGCCCCGCTACGCGAGGCGTGCACGCTGCTCGACGCGGCGACCCGGACCGCCCTCGACGAGATCGGCGACATCAAGGCCGACGATCCCGACCCGGTACGCAAGCAGCAGGCCAAGGCGGTGCTCGACGAGCTGTCCAAAACCGCGCAACGCCTGCTGGAGGAAGCCGACCACGACGTGGCCTGGGTCGAGAAGGCGGAGATCGGTGGGTCCAGCCGACGCGCCCTGGTCGTCGCCCCGCTCTCCGTCGCCGGCACGTTGGCCACCCACCTGTACGACGAACGCACCGTCGTCGCCACCTCGGCCACGCTCACCCTGGGCGGACGGTTCGACACGGTGGCCCGGGCGCTCGGGCTGGAGGCACCTGATCCGCCACCGCCGTCGCCTGCCGCGTCGGCCCTCGCGGCGGCTACCGCACCGGGCCGGAAGGCGGGACCGGCAGCGGGCGGGCAGCCGGATACCGGAGGACAGCCGGCGAAGACCGCCGCCAAGACCCGGGTTGACGACGGCCGGGACTCCGGCCCCGGGTGGCGGTCACTGGACGTCGGTTCGCCGTTCGACTACGCCCGGCAGGGCATCCTCTACGTGGCCGCGCACCTGCCCCGGCCCGCTGCCTCGGGGCTGCCCGACCCGGCCGCCGAGGAGCTGCTGGCGCTGGTCAACGCGCTCGGTGGCCGTACGCTCGGGCTCTTCTCCTCGCGACGGGCCGCCCAGCAGGCAGCCGAGCTGCTGCGGACCCGCACCGACCTGCCGGTGCTGCTCCAGGGGGAGGAGGCGCTGCCGCTGCTGGTCCGCCGGTTCCGCGAGGACCGGTCGAGCTGTCTGTTCGGGGTGATGTCCCTCTGGCAGGGCGTGGACGTTCCGGGTGACGCCTGCCAACTCGTCGTCATCGACCGGCTGCCGTTCCCCCGCCCGGACGAGCCGTTGGCTGCGGCGCGGGCGGCGGCCGTCGACGCCACGGGTGGGTCCGGGTTCGCGGCGGTCAGCGTGCCCATCGCCGCCGTACGGCTGGCCCAGGGTGTCGGGCGGCTCATCCGGTCGACCGGTGACAAGGGCGTGGTGGCGGTGCTCGACTCCCGGTTGGAGACGGCTCGCGGGTACGGCGCGTTCCTCCGTCGCTCGCTACCGCCGTTCTGGTACACCACCCGGTCCGATGTCGCCCGGGGTGCGCTGGAACGGCTCAGCCGCGACTGAGCCTGCCGGCTTCCGCCGGCCGACCGGACGTCGGCCAGCGGAAGCGGCGGTCAACGGCCGGGTGGTTCTGCCGCGACCACCACCGCTTCCGGTGGTGGCATCGGCCCGTGGGCAAGCCGACGGATGCCGGTGTTGAGCACGGCCATCAACGGTACGGAGACCAGCGCACCGACGATCCCCGCCAGCACCACGCCGGCGGTGATGGCGATGACGACGGCCAACGGATGCAACGCCACCGCCCGGCCCATGATCAACGGCTGGAGAATGTGGCCCTCGACCTGCTGAACGCCGACCACGACGCCGAGAATGATCAGGGCGGTCACCCAGCCGCTGTCGACCAGTGCCACGAGTACGGCCACCGCACCGGAGAGGGTCGCCCCGACGATCGGGATGAACGCGCCGAGGAAGACCAGGGCAGCCAGCGGGAAGGCGAACGGGATGTCGAAGATGACCAGGAATATCCCGATACCGACCGCATCGATGAAGGCGACGAGCACGGTGGCCCGGACATAGGCCACCAGGGTCGCCCAGGAGGCCCGGCCCGCCTCGTCGACCCGCAGCCGGGCGGCGAACGGCAGCAGCCGGACCAGGAAGCCCCAGATCCGACCCCCGTCCCGGAGGAAGAAGAAGGTCGCGAAGAGCACCAGCAGGGTGCCGGTGAGCACCTCGAAGACGGTGGTGGCGGTGGAGAGCGCGCCGCTGGTCAGAGCCTGGGTGTTCTCGTCCACCCACTTCTGCCCCTGGTCGATGTACTGGTTGAGCTGGCCGTCCGACAGGTGCAGCGGGCCGGTCTTGAGCCAGTCCTGGATCTGCCGTACGCCCTTGGTGGCGTCCTTGCTCAACGCCGGGACGCCGGCGATGAACTCGTTGACCACGAGGGTGAGGGTGCCGATCACCGCGCCCAGCCCGGTGACCAGCACCAGCCCGGTTGCCAGTGATCGGGGAAACCGGATCCGCAGCAACCAGCCCACCGCCGGAGCCAGCAGGGCGGAGAGAAGCAGGGCGACCGCCAGCGGGATCACGACGATCCGGATCGTCCCGATCACCTCGATCAGCGCCCAACCGACGACGCCGAGGACACCGAGCCGCCACGCCCAGGCGGCGGCGATCCGCAGACCGTGCGGCACGTCGGCATCGTCACGGCTCGACGTGGAGGGATGGATCTCCGTCGCCGCTCCCGTCTCTGCCGCCGACGCTACGGGGGCGGCCGGCAGGGCAGCAGGAGGTGCGTCGCTGGCGGAACCGTCGTTACCCCGGTGCTCACGCCCACGCGCCGTCTTGACCGAGGCGCGGCCTGACTCGTAGGCGCGGCGGAGCCTCGCCCGCAACTTCTCGAAGCGGCTCAAGTGCACCTCCTGGCTGGTATCGGCCTCTTACGTTAGCCGGGTATCGCCAAACGGGCTCAAGTTGACCAGCCCTGACTTATCCCGGACATTGCCCTCCGACGCACCGGCTCAACCCTTGGCACCGCCCGACCCGGCAGCGTCGGCGCAGGCTCGCAGCCTTGGTAACGTCTCGATCGTGACCGGCGATCCGAACCTCGACTCTGGCCTGCCCATCCGCCTGCTGCACGACCGCGTCCTGGTCCGCCTCGAAGGCAACGAGGGCGAGCGGCGTTCCACCGCAGGCATCGTCATCCCGGCGACCGCCTCGATGGGTCGACGGTTGTCCTGGGCGACGGCGGTCGGGGTCGGGCCGAACGTACGGTCCATCGTGGCTGGCGACCGGGTGCTCTTCGACCCCGACGACCGCTCCGAGGTCGAGTTACACGGCCGGGAGTACGTCCTGCTGCGCGAGCGTGACGTGCACGCGGTCGCCGCTCAGCGCGTCGAGCCCGACTCCACCGGCCTCTACCTCTGACCGCCGACCGCTGGCGACAGCGGTCGGCGGCTACCTCTGCCGCCGGACCGGCGGGTCGGCTGGACCAGCAACTGGCTGGACCAGCAACTGGCTGGACCAGCGGGTCGACCCGACCGACGGGCCGACCCGACCGACGGGCCGAAGACCCTCGCCGCCGCCACCCGCTAGGCCCGGGGTGGGCCCCATTCCTCGGCGGATCCGGGAACGGGTGCCCCGACCGGCGGGCGGCCGTACGGCGAAGGCCCGGCCGACTGCGGGCCGGATGGATATGGACCAGCCGGACCGCCACTACCGACCGGGCCGCCACTACCGACCGGGCCGCCGCTGCCGACCGGGCCGCCGCTGCCGACCGGGCTGCCCAGGCCGCCGCCCAACGGTGGTCGCCCGATCGGCCCCGGACCGTAGGGCGGGCGGTAGCCACCGACGTACGCCATCGCCGGAGGCGGCGCCAGCACGACCGGTACGGGCACCACTGGCTCGTCCGGTGCCTCCACCGGCCGGCGTACCCCGTCCGGGAAGGTCAGGTGGTAGCGCGTTCCGTCCCACACGCCGACCGGGGCCTGTGGGTCACGGCCGACGAAGACCTGCCGACAGGCGGAGATCTCGGCCAGCAGTTGCTGTTCCTCGGTTGCGATCCGGGCAAGATCGTTCGGCTTGGTGTCCAGACCGCGTCGTGCCCCGTCCCGAAGCAGCGCAAGCCGGGTCGCCGCGAACTGGTAGCTCCGCATCGCCCTGGCACCCGCGTCGCCGGCCACCCGACGGGCCCAACGGCGGGCCGAGTGCCGACGACCGAGGCTGGCCAGCGAGGCGACCTCCGGTGGAGTGAGCCAGCCGGCGCGGACGTAGTCGGGCAGGGTGCGTTCGACGAGTCGCCCCTCCCAGGTCCGCAGCCAGATGGCCAGCCCGACCATGCCGAAGAAGATGGGCACCATCACCCCGATGTAGCCGTAGAGCAGGATCAACGCCTCGCCGGTCGCCTGGACCAGCGACGGCATGAGGTTCCAGGCACCGTGCAGGATCATCGCCAGGATCAGGCCCGCCAGCGGGGCGAGCAGGCGAACCCGCAGGTCGGCCGAGCGGGCGGCGATGCCCAGCCCGATACCGGTCATCGAGGTGAACAACGGGTGGGCGAAGCCGGTGAGCAGGATGCGCATGATGAAGATGGCGAAGACCTGTTGCGCGCCGGTCGCCGGGCCGTACTGGTCGACACCCGTGGCGTAGCCGTGGCCGCCGAGGTAGAGGATGTTCTCCACCATCGCGAACCCGACCGCCGATAGTCCACAGTAGACGAGTCCGTCGGTGATCCCGGACCACTCCCGCCGCCGGAAGATCAGCAGCAGGATCGGCCCCAACGCCTTGGTCAGCTCCTCGATGAACGGAGCGACCAGCACCGCCACCAGCGCGTCGGGCAGGCCCATCTTCGCGAAGATCTCCGCCGCCTGCGTGTTCACCGTCAACGACGCGGCGGTGGAGACGAACGCGCCCCACGCGAAGCAGAAGACGAGATACTTCATCGGTTCCGGCTCGTACCGGTCGAGCCACAGGAAACAGGCCACCAGCACCGGCACCGGCAGGATCGCCGCGACCAGACCGACCAGCAGCGCGGTGACGCCGAGGTTCTCACCCAGCGTGAAGAGCATGTAAATGGCACAGGCGGCAATGAACAGGACCGCTCCCACCATCACCAGGCCACGCCGCCAACTCAGACCACGCCCGGGTACCCGCGTCACCACCGGTCCCTGCGGCGGATGCAGCCCGGCCGGCGGATACGGCGGACCGGCGGGCGGGGGCGGCGACGACGGGTACGGGGCACCGCCGGGTGGGGTGTCGGCCATGCCGTCAGCGTAGCCACCCGCCACCGGGTTTCCGGGGCGCATCCATGCCCGCTATGCTCCGAGTCAGGTCACGAGTGCCAGCGACCAACGATCACCGCCTATCCAGGAGGTGGTCGAAGCCCCGGCTTGCTGGCCGGCAACCCTCGTTGAGGTTCGCGGTGGGGTGCCCCGGGTGATGACCGGGCCCAGCCCGATCCGTGTGCTGGGCAAGCGCGGACCCCATCACCCTTTTCACACTCGGGGTCCCTGGATTGTCGAAGGGGCTCTTCATGCGCACCCCAGTCGCACCCACCTCCACCGTTTCCATTCCGTGGATCGCCCCGCAGCGTCGGGCGAACCGGCGTGGCCCGAAGGCCGGCATCGTGCCCGGCTCGCTCGGCGTACTCGGTGTGCCCGGCCAGATCAACCTCGACTACGCGGCCACCGCACCGTGCGCGCGAGCCGCCGCCGACGCCGTGACCGAACTGCTGCCCTGGTACGCCAGCGTGCACCGGGGCGCCGGCGCGCTGTCGCAGCACTGCACCCTGGCGTACGAACGGGCCCGGCAGTCCATCGCCGACTTCCTCGATGCGCGGGCCGACGACCACGTCGTCTTCACCCGTAACACCACGGACGCGCTCAACCTGCTGGCCAGCGCCCTTCCGGCCGGGACCTCGGTGGTCACCTTCGACGCCGAGCACCATGCCAACCTGCTCCCCTGGCCAACCGGCACGGTACGGCTGCCGGTGCCGTCCTCGCCCGGCGCGGCGGTACGGGCACTCGACGCGGCACTACGTGAGCTGCGCCGGAACCCGGCCCCACGCACCGGCGCAGCTTCATCCAACGGCGCAGGCCGAGCAACCGGCGCAGCTTCATCCAACGGCGCAGGCCGAGCAACCGGCGCAGCTTCATCCAACGGCGCAGGCCGACCCACCGACGCTCCGATCCTGGTCGCCGTGACCGGGGCCAGCAACGTCACCGGAGAGTGCTGGCCGGTAGCCGAACTGGCGCTGGTCGCCCGCCGGCACGGTGCCCGGATCGCGGTCGACGCCGCCCAACTCGCGCCACACGTCCCGATCAGCATCACCGAGCTGGGGGTGGACTATCTGGCCCTTTCCGGGCACAAGCTCTATGCGCCGTTCGGTGCCGGGGTGCTGGTCGGGCGGGCGGACTGGCTGGACGCGGCACCGCCGTACCTGGCCGGGGGTGGGGCAACCGTCCACGTCGGATCGGCGACCCACGACGTACGGTGGGCCAGGGGTCCGGCCAGGCATGAGGCGGGTACGCCCAACCTGCTCGGCGCGGTCGCCCTCGCTGCGGTCTGCGTGGCCCTGGACGGGGCGGACCGGGCCGCACTGTGCTCGGCCGAGCAGGCGCTACTCGGGCGGTTGCGCTCCGGACTCGCCGCGCTGCCCGATGTCGTGGAGCTACGTACCTTCGACGCCGACGCGGAGCGGGTCGGCATCGTCTCCTTCGTGGTCGCCGGTCACGACTCCGCCGACGTGGCCGCCGTACTGGCCCGCAAACACGCGATCGGGTTACGGGACGGGCTGTTCTGCGCCCACCCACTGGCCCGGCGGCTTCTGGCCGAGGCCGCCGCCCGGACCGGACGTACCGATCTGCCGCCGACCGCGCTACGGGTCAGCATCGGGTTGGGCAGCACCGTCGACCACGTCGATCGGCTGCTCGACGCGCTGGGCACGATCGGCTGACCGACGTACCGGGCACGATCGAAGCTCCGGGCAGGATCGGTTGACCGTAGCTCCAGGCGTGGTCATCTGGTCATGGGCCGCACCTCACTCGTCCTCGATGTGCGTGTGGGGTGCGGTCTCCGCCGTCGCCTTGGACGCACTGCCGATCGCCTGGCGGACCAGATGGTTGGCCTCGGTCCGTTCGAGTCCGGTGGCCCGCAGCAGGTCACTCGCGGTCGTACGGATCTGCGCCACCACCACGCTGCCGGAGAAACCCACCCCGTCGTTGTACGCCCGACCGGCTTCACTGACCGCACGGAGCGCCACCTCACGGGTCGCTTCAGGCTTCTCCCCCCGGCCCAGTTCCTGCACCAGTCGTCGTACCGTCTCGGCCAGGTTGGCCACTGCCATCGGCATGGTCGGCGGCACCGGTTCCTCGTCCTCCAGGGCGGTTACCGCCCGCCGAACCAGGGTCCCGCTGTTGTGCACGGCATGGTTGATGAACTCGATGCTCTGCGAGTAACGGGCCAGCGCCCCTCGCCGGTGCCAGCGGACGGGGGACAGGATGGCGGTCTCCCGGCCGCCCTCCAGGGCGTCCTGTAGCTCGTCCATCCGCTCCTCCACCTCCTGTAGGCAGTCCAGGGCGTGCTGTGCCTGCTTGGCATCTCCATTGGCGAGCGCGTCCGACGTCACCGACAGTTGCTTGGTCAGGATGTCCAGCGCCCGCCGGGCGGCCTTGTCCACCAGCCGTAACGGGTTGCTCGGCCACAACACGGCCACCACGAGCAGCCCGACGATGCCGCCGACCAGTGCGTCGATGACCCGGGGAAACTCCAGGTTCCGTACGGTGGGGCTGAGGGTGGCGATCAGCACACCGGTGGCGGCTGCCTGGGTCACCACGGCGGGACCACCACCCAGGGCGATGGAGATGATGATGGACATCCCGACGATCAGGCCGAGTTGCCAGGGCCCGGTACCGATGGCGATGAGCAGTCCGTCACCGATGGCGATTCCCAGGGCCACCCCGACGATCAGTTCGACGGTCCGACGCAGCCGCTGGCCGAGTGACGAGGCCAGGGTGCCGACCGCCGCGATCGGCGCGAAGACCGGTTCGGGGTTGCCGAGCAGTTCGTGCGCGGCGACCCAGGCCAGGGCGGCGGCGATCGCGGCCTGCACGGCAAGCCCGAGGCTGAGCCGGACGCGGTAGATCCGGTCGTGCAACGTCGGTACGGACTTCCGGCGTAGTTCAGCGAGCGCCTCCGAGATCCGGTGGGCGTCGGTGTCGAGTTGCACGCCATCGATGTGCAGTTTGACCGACTTATCCCTCCGAGCGGCCATGACCGGGACTACCCACCATGAGCCCGATGAATCGTCGCAAGACGCCCTGGACGGACAAGTTCGGCCGCCAAGGCTCCGCCGTTGCCAGCACGCCCGGCTCCGCCGTTGCCGGCACGCCCGGCTCCGCCGTTGCCGGCACGCCCGGGACCGGCCCGGCCGTACGGGAGATGACCATGGCCGGTACGGCTTCCGGCGGATAGCCTCTTCAGGCGTGACTGGTTCCCCGCTGCTCGACGAACTTCGTACCGCCCTCGGCGATGGTGCGGTGCTGACCGACCCGGATCTGCTCCGTGTCCACCAACGCGACGAAGCCGATCTGTGTGTCGCCGGTATGCCGGCCGTGGTCACCCGCCCCCGCAACACCGCCGAGGTGGTCGCCGTCGTCCGGGCCGCCGCCCGACACGGGGTACCGGTGGTGCCGCAGGGGGCCCGTACCGGCCTGGCGGGCGCGGCCAACGCGGTCGACGGAGCGGTGATCCTCTCCACCGCCGGGATGAACCAGATCCTGGAGATCGACCCGGTCAACCGGATCGCCGTGGTGCAACCAGGGGTGGTCAACGCCACCCTGGCCGCCGAGGTCGGCAAACACGGGCTGCGCTACCCGCCCGACCCGGGTTCCTGGGAGTCGTCCACCATCGGCGGCAACGTCGCGACCAACGCCGGTGGCATGTGCTGCGTCAAGTACGGGGTGACCACCGAGTACGTACTCGGGTTGGAGGTCGTGCTGGCCTCCGGCGAGGTGCTGCGCACCGGCCGACGTACGGCCAAGGGCGTCGCCGGGTACGACCTGACCCGGCTCTTCGTCGGTTCGGAGGGCACCCTCGGCGTGATCACCGAGATCACCGTGTCCCTGCGGCCCGCCCCGGAGGAGTCGCTCACCCTGGTCGCCGTCTTCCCCTCCACGGCAGCGGCCGGCACTGCGGTGGCCGAGATCTCGGCCCAGGGCCTCACCCCCAGCCTGCTGGAGCTACTGGACCAGACCCACCTGCGGGCGATCGAGGCGTACCAGTCGATGGGGCTGCGTACGGACGCCCGCGCACTGCTGCTGGCCGCGTCCGACACCGGGCCGAGGGCGGCGGCCGACCTCGAACGGCTGGCCGAGGTGTGCGAGGCCGCCGGGGCGGACGAGGTGTTCGCGGCGACCGACCAGATCGAAGCCGCCGCGTTGTTGCAGGCCCGGCGGATGGCGCACCCGGCGATGGAGCGGTTCGCCGCCGAGGCGTTCCCGGGCGGCAACGGTGGGTTGATCATCGACGACGTCGCGGTTCCCCGGGGCTCGCTGGCGGCACTGCTCGACGGGGTGGACCGGATCGCCGAGGAGTGCGGCGTCACGATCGGTGTGGTCGGGCATGCCGGTGACGGGAACATGCACCCCAACATCGTCGTCGACCGGGCCGACCCGGCCAGCATCGAACGCGGCCGGCGGGCATTCGACGACATCATGCGGCTCGCGCTGGAGATGGGCGGCACCTGCACCGGCGAGCACGGGGTGGGCCTGCTCAAACGCGAGTGGCTGGCTCAGGAGATCGGCCCGGTGGGTGTACGGGTGCACCAGGCGATCAAGTCGGCCCTGGACCCGACCGGCCTGTTCAACCCCGGCAAGGTGCTCTGACCGGTTCCGGCCTAGAACGGGGTGGTGTCCGCCAGCAACTGGACCACGGCTCCGGCCGTCTTCGGCGAACTGCCGCAGTCGAGCCAGGAAACCGTCAACGCGCCGGTGGTCAGGGTGTAGGAGAACCCGTCCGCACAGTTGGGCGAGCCGGGGCGCTGTCGTGCCTCGGCGGTCAGCGCCGGATCGGCCAGCAGCGACCGGAGCTTCGTTCGCTGCCCGACGGTGAGGGTGCCGTTCTGCGCGTCCCGGGAGTTCGGCTGGTTGTAAAAGGTCCACTTCCCGTCCGTACCGGCGGTCACCGACTGCCAGACCCCGGCGAAGCCGCCGCTACGGACGATCGTGACCTCGCTGCCGCCAGCCGACGGTGGTTGCCCGGCGGGGGTGCCCGTCGGCGTCGGCGGGAAACCCTCCGGCGACCCCGGCGACGGGCCGGTGCCACCGACCACCGGGGTCGGCGGGCCGCCCGCCGGTTGGGACGGCGTTTCGGCACCCGTACATCCGGCTGCCGCGGTGACCACCAGCGCGCTGGCCGCCAGCAGAGGCAGGACGTATCGCCATCGACGAATGCTCATCCGACAACCGTACGGTGAATCCATCGACGCCGCAGTCCCACCCGCTTCCGGCTAGCGCTGGAGCCCGCGCAGGTCCTCCTCGACTCCCCGGTCGGCGGCGGCGAAGCCCCGGACGTCCGGTGCGCCGACCCGGGCCGCGTCCGCGGTCGCGTCGTCGGGCATCTGCTGCGACTGCCGTTCCGCCTCCACCCGGGCCAGGTAGTGCTCGACCTCACGAGCGCGTACCGTCTCGTCCCAGCCCAGCACCGCGCCCATGAGCTCGGCCGCGTGCTCCGCCGACTCGGTCCCCCGGTGGGCGGTCTCGATCGAGATCCGGGTACGCCGGGTCAGTACGTCGTCCAGGTGCAGCGCCCCTTCGGCGCGGGCCGCGTACGCGACCTCGGCGGCGAGGTACTCCGGCGCCCCGGCCAGCGGTGCGGCCAGCAGTGGATCAGCCTCGATCAGGGCCAGCAGGTCGACGGTGAGCGTGCCGTAGCGCTCCAGCAGGTGCTCCACCACGCCCACCTGCACGCCGTGCCGCCGGGCCAGGTCCGCCCGGTCCCGCCACATCGCGGTGTAGCCGTCCGCGCCAAGCAACGGCAGGTCGGCGGTACGCGACGGCCGGTTCCCGCCGAGCCGACGGACGGCCTGGTCCACCACGTCGGCCGCCATCACCCGGTACGTCGTGTACTTGCCGCCCGCCACCAGCAGCAGACCGAGCATCGGCTCGAACACCGCGTGCTCGCGGGACAGCTTGGAGGTCGAGTCGGCCTCGCCGGACAGCAGCGGGCGCAGGCCGGCGTACACCCCTTCGATGTCCGACTTGGACAGTGGCCGGTCGAGCACCGGGTTGACCTGGTCGAGCAGGTATTCGATGTCCCGGGCCGAGGCCGCCGGGTGGGCCCGATCGAGCTGCCAGTCGGTGTCGGTGGTGCCGATGATCCAGTGCCCGCCCCAGGGCAGCACGAAGAGCACCGAGGTCGCGGTACGCAGGATCAGTCCCGCCTCGCCGCTGATCGCCGAGCGGGGCACCACCAGGTGCACCCCCTTGGACGCCCGTACCCGCATGCTCGGGCGCAGCCCGACGTCGTTGAGCATCCGCGACATGTCGTCGGTCCAGACGCCGGTGGCGGCGATGACCGTACGGGCGCTCACGTCGAACTCGGCCTCGGGCGAGCCGGGCCGGGCCTCCATGTCCCGGACCCGTACCCCGGTCACCTCACGGGCCTGGCGGATCAGGCTGACCGCCCGGGCACTGGTCACCACGGTCGCGCCCAGGCTGGCGGCGGTACGGGCCAGGGTGACCACCAGTCGGGCGTCGTCGACCTGTCCGTCGTAGTAGCGGATCGCCCCGGCGATGGCATCCTGGCGCAGGCTCGGGAACAACCGCCGGGCGCCCTCCCGGGTCAGGTGGCGGTGCAGCGGCATGCCGCGACCACCACCGAACAGCCCGGCGAACGCGTCGTAGGCCGCCACCCCGGCTCCGTAGTAGGAACGCTGCCAGGCGCGGGCGGGCAGCCCGGCGACCCCGGTGCGGGATGGCAACGGGACCAGGATCGGCACCGGTCGAACCAGGTGCGGAGCCAGTCGGGTGGCCAGTAGGCCACGCTCGGTGAGCGCCTCGTGGACCAGGCCGAGTTCCAGCTGCTCCAGGTAGCGCAGGCCGCCGTGGATCAACTTGCTGGACCGGCTGGACGTGCCCGAGGCATAGTCACGGGCCTCGACCAGGGCGACCTTGAGGCCCCGGGACGCGGCATCCAGCGCGGCACCGGCACCGGTCACCCCGCCACCGATGACGAGCACGTCGAAGCGCTCGTTACGGAGGCGGCGCAGGTCGTCATCGCGGCGGGTCGGAGAGAGTTGGCTGGCGACGTACCGGGACACATTGGGGTCACGCACACCTTTACCGTAGCCCGCCAGGCAATGGACGGCGCACGGTGATCCAGGCAGCGGTGATTCCGACCCGCAGGTCGGGCCCGCAGGTCGGGCCCTCGCCGGACCGAACGGTTGTTCCAGGCCGGGTCCGTTCTGCGCAGTCATGATCGCTCCGGCCGACCCGTCCCTGCCGATCAGGCAGACACGTGTTCCCGCAACCAGGCAACATGTGTTCCCGCCAATTGGCGCGGGCGTGACACCATACCCGTGTAGTCCGCAACGGGGGATGCCGGGCCGACAGAGCTGAATGGTCCAGATGGTCGGCCTGATGGGGGTGACGATGCCGGGTATCACACCGTTGAGCCCGCATGATCCACGCTCGGCCGGGCCCTACCAACTGCTCGCCCGGCTGGGTACGGGCGGACAGGGAGTCGTCTACCTGGGACGGGACGGTGACGGACAGCGGGTCGCCGTCAAGGTGATCAATGTCGACCTGCACCGCGACCCCCGGGCCAAGGCCCGGTTCGCCAGGGAGATCGCCGCCGCCCGTCGGGTCGCGTCCTTCTGCACCGCGCAGATCCTCTTCGCCGAGGTGGACGGGGACGCACCGTACGTGGTGAGCGAGTTCATCGAGGGCCCCACCCTGCGCCGGCACGTTCGGGAGCAGGGACCGATGTCCGGCAACACGTTGCACCGGCTGGCCGTCGGCATCGCCACCGCCCTCACCACGATCCACCGATCGGACGTCGTCCACTGTGACCTCAAGCCGGACAACGTCATCCTCGGCCTGGACGGTCCACGGGTCATCGACTTCGGGATCGCCCGTGCCCTCGACCTCACCGAGACGATGACCAGACAGGTCATGGGCACCGCGCCGTACATGGCACCGGAGCGTTTCCGCAACGACGAGGTCGGCCCCGCGTGTGACGTGTTCGCCTGGGCGGCGACCATCGCGTTCGCGGCGACCGGCCGACCGCCATTCGGCAGCGACTCGATCGGCGCCGTGATGCACCGGGTGCTCCACGAGCCACCTGACCTGCCGGTGCTGCCCGACCCACTCGACGAGCTGATCAGACAGTGCCTGCACAAGGACCAACAGGCCCGGCCCAGCGCCGAACAGGTGCTGCTGCGGTTGCTCGGCTACGTCGCCCGTCCCTCGGCCACCCCGCCGCTCGAGGCCGTTCTGCGGGAGGGCAACGTCCGGGCCACCGCGCCCGCACCGACGTACCCGATGCCGAACCGCCCGACCATGACCATCCCGGTCCCGACCTCCCCGGCGCCGACCGCCACGGCCCCAGCGGAAACCGTACGGCGGGAAACCTGGCCCCAGCGGCTGCGCCGGGAGTACGCCGACCCGTGGGGCATATCGACCGCGGTGTTCCTCGGGCTGACCGGGGCGGCTGCCGGGTACGCAGCTTCCAGCGACACCGGTACCGCAGTGATCGCCGCAACGGTGACGTTCGTCGTGGTCTACAGCGTTCGCCTGCTGCTGGCCACCGCGCTGTCGGCTCGACCCGGGGCGGATTCCGCCGGGGCCACCCCGATCACCTACCGCCCGCCTCCCAGCCCGGGTCCCTGACCACGGTTCCGGTTCACCTCCCTGCCCAGACCTAGGCGGAACGGAAGAATGTCTATCAAAGTGAGCCGAACCAGTGAAGAACTGGTAATTCCCGGCAGGCACTCCGCCCGCCGCTGGTTGCCGTACGCGATTTCCGTCGTCGCCGGGCTCGTGGTCATCGCCGCGACCTATGTGATCGTCCGACCGGACCCCGCCGGGTGCGTCCCGCTGAGGGTCAACTCCTCCTCCGAGAAGAGCTCACTGATCGGCAAGCTCGCCGAGCGCTACAACAAGAGCCGGGGCCGGGACGTGGCGGGCAGGTGCGCCACCGTGACCGTCCAGGGCATGAATTCAGGCGAGGCCATGAACGAGTTGGCCGGCGGATGGGCCGGCAGCTCACCTGTGCCACAGGTCTGGTTACCGGCGTCCTCGCTCTGGATCGGCCAACTGAGGCAGTTGAACAGGGACGCCCTGCTACCTCGCGAGGACCATCCGGTTATCGCAAGCAGCCCACTGGTCATCGCCCTACCGAAAGAGAAGGGCTTGCTGCTCCAGGAGCGCGGCACGCTCGGCTGGGGCGAGATCCTGGGTGCGCCCAGTCAGGATGGCTGGGCGACCTTCGGGCACCCGGAACTGGGCAATTTCACGTTCAGTAAGGACAACCCCGCACTGTCCACCTCCGGCCTCGCAGCCACCATCGCGACGTACTACGCGGCCAGCGGAAAGGAGGGCGGCTCGACCCTGACCCTCGACGACCTGGAGAAGGACGCGGTCACCGCGTACGTCCGCGGCATCGAGGCGAACGTATCGCACTACACCGACGATGTGGTCGACCTGCTCAAGCGGCATGCCGAGGCGGACCTGTCCCTCGATGGCGAGGCGGGCGTCACCGACCTGAACGCGATCGTGATGCAGGAGTCGCTGGTCTACCAGTACAACCGGGGCGAAATGAGTCCGAGCAGCGGAAGCTCCGGCGAGCCGGTCAGGCCCAGGGTGCCGCTGATCGCACTACATCCCAGGGAGGGCACCTACGACCTCGACCACCCGTACGTGGTGCTGCCCTCGACCGACCAGCAGCAGCGACAGATCGCCGACGACTTCCACGAATTCCTGCTGGAGAAGCCGCAGCAGGAGGAGTTCCAACTGTTCGGCTTCCGCGACCACAGGCGGACCCCCTCGGCAGAGCTCTCCAGGTGGACGCATGCCCGCGGCGCCCCGAGGGATCCCTTCAAGGAGCCGGCCCCGGAGGTCGTGACGAAGATCCTGGAAGGTTGGAACAAGCTCAGCAAGAAGGCGAACATCCTTGTCGCCATCGACACGTCCACCTCGATGAACGCACAATCCGGCAACCGTTCCCGCTTCGAGCGGGCGACCGAGGCGACCAGGAAGGCCCTGGCCCTGTTGGGCACCGAGGACAAAGTCGCGTTGTGGTCGTTCTCGACGGAGACGAAGCAGCACCCGGACGCCCCCTTCAAGCCCGAGGTGCGACTCTCGAGACTCGACCAGGGAGCCCTCACCGAGAAGCTCGACAAGCTGAAGGCCGACGGGCCGGGCACCGCGCTCTACACCACCGTACGGGCAGCGCATCGACACATGGTCGAGAACTATGCCCCTGATCGGATCAACGCGGTCGTGGTGCTGACCGACGGGAGGAACGAATACGACGCCGACAACAACCTCGCCAGGCTGCTCCGCGACGTCAAGCTGGATCCGAGGAAACCCGTCCGGATCTTCTGCATCGCATTCGACCGGGATTCCGACCTGGGATCCCTGGAAGAGATCGCAAAGACATCCGGGGGAAAGGCCTTCGACGCCCGAGACCCGGCCAGGATCGAGGATGCGTTCCGGGCCGTGGTCCACAGCTTCGGCGCCAGGTAGTTTCCGTCCCACTGGCTGAGCCAGTCGATCATTGGGGCGGTGGGGGCACCCCGAGAGCCTCTCCGGCGCGCTCCGGCTGACTACTGTTTCGAGAATGCAGCACGGCCCGATACGACCGTACGACCTTTCCCAGTCCCCGCCGCCACCGTGGCCTCCCGCCCCGGCCCCGGCGCGCCCCGGACCGTGGCCGACCGTCGCCGCCGTGCTGGTCGGCTGCTGGGCGGTCGCCGTGACAGTCGGCGGTCAGGCGACCGGCTGGCTGATCGCGCAGGTGCTGCTCGTTGCCGGGATCGACGAACCGGCCTGGTTCTGGCCGGTGGGCGATCTGGTCGCGGCGGGGCTGGTGGCGCTGCCAGCCGGGCTGCTGGCCGGGCTGCCCCGCTCGGTGGCGGTACGGACCACCGGCCGCGCCTGGCTGATCGCCGCCGGCGCGCTCGGCGTGTTCGGGTTGCTCCGGGCGATCCCGGTGTCCCACCACGAGGGCTATTTGGCCGCGCTGGCGGTACTGCTCGCCCTGGCCACGATGCTGACCGGGCGACTGAACCGGCGTGGGCAGCAGATCAAGCACAGCGGGCAACCGGTCGAGCCCAGCCAATCCTCCGAGCCCGACGGGCAGCACATCGAGCCCAGCGGGCAACCGGTGAAGCCCGGCGGTCGAACCTCCGCCACCGGTGCCGGATCGCCCGCCACCGGATTCGCGATCGCCGCCGGGCTGGCACTGCTGCTGCCCTGGGCCTGGATCGGGGCGCTGGGTGGACCGCTGGAGACCGTACTGGCGATCGGTACGGCGGCGGCGGTCGGCTGGTTCGCCAGCATTCTCCTCGACGGGCGGTTCTGGGCGGCCTACCAGCGCCACAGCGACGGCCGCCCGGCCGGCGGTCCACGCCTGGTGCTGCTCGGCGGTCTGGTCGCGGGAGTGGCGCTGGCCGTGCTGGCGGCCGGAATCGGACAACCGGCCACCCAACTCGCCGAGCTGATCATCATGCCGTCGGCCGGCTTCGCCGCTGCCGCACTACAGGCCCTCGCCCAGCGCCGCCCCGCCACACAGCGACGCTTCGCCACGTACGAGGCCGGCTCGGGCAACCGTCCCGGGTCGGCCGCACCGACGGCGTGGCTGGTCGGGCTGGCCGCGCTCGGTCCGCTGGCCTTCACCGACCCCGAGGAGATCTCGCTGTTGCTGTTGAGCGGGCGGGACGTGCCGTTCTGGGCCGCTGTCGCCGCCGGCTGCTCGCTCGCCGTCGCGCTCCTGCTCGGCCTCGGGTACGGCGTCAGCTTCGCCCGCGCACGGGCCGCGTCCCCCCACCGGTGGATCGGTACGGCCACCGCCGCCATCGTCCTGGTGGCCACCGCCGGGGTGTACGTCGGCCTCGGCCAGCCCGGTCTGCACGGTGAGCGGCTTCTCGTGGTCCTCAAGGAACAGGCCGACCTGGGCGGCGTATCGACCGGTCAGTCGGGGCAGGCCGGCCGGGACGCCCGGGTCCGGGAGGTCTACCAGCGGCTCGTCGCCACCGCCGAGCGGTCCCAGGCGGAGCTACGCCGTGACCTGGACCGGTTCCGGCTGGACTACACGCCGTACTACCTGGTCAACGCCATCGAGGTGAACGGCGGGCCGGTCGCGCGGGCCTGGCTGTCCCGACACGACGCGGTCGACCGGGTGCTGCTGGCCCCACGGCTACGACCGCTACCGGCGGAGGTCGCGGTGACCCGGGGCGACGCGGCTGCGCCGTCCTCCGTACCGTGGAATCTCAGCATGATCGGCGCGGATCGGGTCTGGTCTCAGCTCGGGGTCGACGGGTCCGGGATCGTGGTCGGCGGCTCGGACTCCGGCGTGGACGGTCGCCATCCGGCACTGTCCTCCCGTTTCCGGGGCGGTGACGATTCATGGTACGACCCGTGGAACGGCACCCGCTCCCCCAGCGACCGCAACGGCCACGGTACGCACACCCTCGCCACGGCGGTCGGCGGCAACGACGTCGGCGTCGCACCCGGTGCCCGCTGGGTCGGCTGTGTCAACCTCGACCGCAACCTCGGCAACCCGGCCCGCTACCTGGACTGTCTACAGTTCATGCTGGCCCCGTTCCCGGCCGGCGGGAACCCGTTCACCGACGGGCGGCCCGAGCGGGCCCCACAGATCCTCACCAACTCGTGGGGCTGTCCACCCCTCGAAGGCTGTGACCCGAGCGCGCTGCGCCCGGCCACGGCCGCACTGGCTGCCGCCGGCATCTTCTTCGTCGCCGCCGCCGGCAACACCGGTCCGTTCTGTGGCTCGGTCGACGACGTACCCGCCACCTATCCGGACGTCTTCACCGTGGGCGCGGTCGACCGGAACCGGGCGGTCACCGATTTCTCCAGCCGTGGTCCGACCCCGGACGGGGCGGTCAAACCGGATCTGGTCGCCCCCGGGGCGGGCATCCTGTCAGCGATGCCCGGCGGCGGCTACGCCAGCCTGGACGGTACGTCGATGGCGACCCCGCACGTGGCCGGGGTGGTGGCCCTGATGTGGTCGGCGAATCCGGCGCTGATCGGCGACGTGGAAGGCACCTGGCGCATCCTGCGGGACACCGCGACCGTCGCTGCGCCGGGCCAGACCCCGGACGGCTGCGCCCCGGAGGCCAACAGCGAAGGTGCCGGCCTGGTCGACGCGTACGCCGCCGTGCAGGCCGCCCGGAGGTAGGGAAGGGCCCTTCTTGTCGTTCTCCGTATAGGAAGGATCCCTTCCTAACCCGTCCCCCATGCCCTATGGTCGCGCTCGTGGATGCTGAGCTGATCTCGGACCCGTCGAACGCCACAGCGGGTCCGAACCACCTGAAAACAGACCCGCCGGAAACCGCAGCGGGTCTGAGCTACCCGAAAACAGACCCGCCGGAAACCGCAGCGGGTCTGAGCTACCCGAAAACAGACCCGCCGGAAACCGCAGCGGGTCTGGGCATAGTCGTACTGACCGATGACCGGGTGCCGGCGGTGGTGGAACTGTGCCGCGCGGCGCTGGACCTGCCGGAGGACGCTGCCGAGGCGGAGCAGATCGTGACCCGGCTACGGCAACGCCCCGGCGACCGGCGTACCGACGGCTTCATCGCCCTGGTCGACGACGCGGTGGTCGGGGTCGTGCTCAGCTCGCTCAGCTCCCGCAAGCCGGACCGGGGACACATCGACCTGCTGGCGGTGCTGCCGTCCGCCCGCCGTAAGGGCATCGGCCGGGCCCTGCTGGTACGGGCCGAGGCCGACCTGGCCGACCGTGGTGCCACCGAGGTGTGGATCGCCGGCAACCCGCCGTACTATGCCTGGCCCGGCATCGACGTCCGCTACACCCCGGCGGTCTGTCTGGCGATGAAGCTCGGCTACGAGCAGGATCGTACGGCGTGGAACATGACCGCCGACCTGTCGTACGACGGCTCGCCGGCACTTCGGTCCACGGCACCGGCCGAGGAGCGACTGGCCGCCGCCGGGATCGCCGTACGTCGAGCGACGTCCGACGACCTGCCGGCGTTGGCCTCGCTCATCACCGAGCACTTCGGTGGCGCGTGGTACGACGAGGTGTCGCACTCGGTCGACCGGACCGACAGCGGCTGCCACATCGCCGTACGGGGTGACGAGTTGCTCGGCTTCGCCGCGTACGGTTCGTCGCGGCCGACCTGGTTCGGTCCGATGGGCACGGCTCCGGCCGCCGAGGGTCTGGGCATCGGCGGCGTGCTGCTCCGTCGCTGCCTGCGTGACCAGCGGGCGTCCGGACACGAGCAGGCCCAGATCGGCTGGGTCGGCCCGGTGCCGTTCTATTCCGGCAGTGCCGGTGCCCGGATCGAGCGGGTGTTCTTCCTCTACCGCAGGCAACTCTGATCTGCGGCGTGCCTCGACGGTGGACTTGGTCTCAAGCTTGGTTGAGCTTCCAGGGTCGCCGTCATGCACGCCCGAACTCACCTCACCCTGCACCCGATCCCGGACCACCTGGCCGCTGACACGGCCGTGGCGATGCACTCGACCGGGACCACCGCGCTGGATGTGCTCCGGCAGGCGCGGTTGTACGGTACGGACGCCGTACTCGTGATGACGGCCGCCGAGGCGCATGCTGCACCGTAGAGCCGGGCCACCGAGGGAATGGTCGTGTTGACCACCGATCGGTTCAACGCATGACGGGAGGAATGGGCCGTGGGTGATGACCGTGGGTGATGGTCCGTGCCTGATCGGCACCACGAAGACGGTCGTCAGACAGAGGCAAATTACCTCCGTAAAGGGCTAAATCGGCAACACGGGCACATTACCCCGTTCCGCAGGCCTCTCCCGCAGGTAGGACCTACGGTGTGACTGGGAGGAGGAGATCATGGCGAACGACAAGGAAGCTGATGACGATCTCCAACCGGTTGCCTGGACGCGGCTCACGGATGCGACCGGGGAAACCGCGAACACCCGGGTGACCGACCCACCCGGAGAGGTTCCAGTCGGTCGGCTCGACTACGGCGACGCGGACCAACTGGCCGAAATGGACGGCGTCGACGACGAGGCCGCCGACGAGTTGATCGAATTGGTCGACACGCCCATCCAGATCAGGCAACCGTTCACCCGGGCCGAGAAGCGGCGTAACCAACGACCGTTACCAACATGACGAAAGGGGCGGACCGCTTGCGCGGCCCGCCCCTTCTTGTCTTACTGGGACGCTGGCTCCCGGTCCTGTCTGGACGCTGGGATCAGAAGTCCATCTCCCCGCCGCCCGGCGCAGCCGCCGCGGCCGGAGCCTTCTCCGGCTTGTCCGCGACCACAGCCTCGGTGGTCAGGAACAGGGCCGCGATCGACGACGCGTTCTGCAGCGCGGAACGGGTCACCTTGGCCGGGTCGATGATGCCGGCCTTGAGCAGGTCGACGTACTCACCGTTGGCGGCGTTGAGGCCGTGGCCGGCGTCCAGGTTGCGGACCCGCTCCACGACGACGCCACCCTCGAGGCCGGCGTTGACGGCGATCTGCCGCAGCGGGGCGTCCAGCGCGATCTTGACGATCTGCGCACCGGTCGCCTCGTCACCGGTGAGGTCCAGCTTGTCGAAGGCGGTCTTGCCGGCCTGCACCAGCGCGACGCCACCACCGGGGACGATGCCCTCCTCGACGGCTGCCTTGGCGTTACGGACGGCGTCCTCGATGCGGTGCTTGCGCTCCTTCAGCTCGACCTCGGTGGCCGCGCCGACCTTGATGACCGCAACGCCGCCGGCCAGCTTGGCCAGCCGCTCCTGCAGCTTCTCGCGGTCGTAGTCGGAGTCGCTCTTCTCGATCTCGGCCCGGATCTGGTTGACCCGACCCTGGATCTGCTCGGCGTCACCGGCACCGTCGACGATGGTGGTCTCGTCCTTGGTGATGACGACCTTGCGCGCCTGGCCCAGCAGGTCCAGGTTGGCGGCGTCGATCTTCAGACCGAGCTCCTCGCTGATGACCTGGCCACCGGTGAGGGTGGCAATGTCGACCAGCATGGCCTTGCGGCGGTCGCCGAAGCCCGGGGCCTTGACGGCGACGGACTTGAAGGTGCCCCGCACCTTGTTGACGATGAGGGTGGCCAGGGCCTCGCCCTCGACGTCCTCAGCGATGATCACCAGCGGCTTGCCCGACTGCATGACCTTCTCGAGGATCGGCAGCAGGTCCTTGACCGCGGAAATCTTGCTGTTGGCGATCAGGATGTACGGGTCGTCGAAGACCGCTTCCATCCGCTCCGGGTCGGTCATGAAGTACGCCGACACGTAGCCCTTGTCGAAGCGCATACCCTCGGTGAGCTCAAGCTCCAGCCCGAAGGTGTTGCTCTCCTCGACGGTGATGACGCCTTCCTTGCCGACCTTGTCCATCGCCTCGGCGATGATCTCGCCGACGGTGGTGTCACCGGCGGAGATCGACGCGGTGGAGGCGATCTGCTCCTTGGTCTCGATGTCCTTGGCGAGCTTGGCCAGCTCCTCCGCCACGGCACCGACGGCGGCCTCGATGCCCCGCTTCAGGGCCATCGGGTTCGCGCCGGCCGCGACGTTACGCAGGCCCTCGCGGACCAGCGCCTGGGCCAGGACGGTCGCCGTCGTCGTGCCGTCACCGGCCACGTCGTCGGTCTTCTTGGCGACCTCCTTGACCAGCTCAGCGCCGATCTTCTCGTACGGGTCCTCGAGCTCGATCTCCTTGGCGATGCTCACACCATCGTTGGTGATGGTGGGGGCGCCCCACTTCTTCTCGAGCACCACGTTGCGGCCCTTGGGGCCGAGGGTTACCTTCACGGCGTCGGCGAGGGTGTTCATGCCCCGCTCGAGGCCGCGACGCGCCTCTTCGTCGAACGCGATCATCTTGGCCATACGGCGTTGTCCTCCTGGACACTCGCGGCCACCCGGGCCTGTTGGCTCCCGGATGAGCCGCCTGATTACGCACCTTCGGACGTCACTACCTGGCGACAGTGACGTCCGCCGGCCGGGCCGGACAGCCCGCGACGACCGGCCATGTGACGCGAGTCCGTCTCCTTGCGGACCCGCGACCGTGACCCTACCGCCCCGACCTTGGCACTCACGGGGTGCGAGTGCCAACACCTGTTTAGCACTCTCCCCTGTCGAGTGCAAGCGCGTCGGGGCGTCCCGCCCATGGTTCGCGCTCGGCCCGGGGCGTCGGATCAGCCGAAGATCAACGAAAGCTCGGCGGGCCGGCGGAGGACCGACGGTGGAGTTCCCGAACCAGCCGGGCAGCGGTCACCGGCGACTCGTGGCCGCGTTGTTCGGCGTGGGTGACCAGCAGAGCGGGCCTGGAACATGCGGGCCGAGCGGCCGAGCGGATTGGTTCGCTCGAAGAGAACAGCAGGCTGACCGGTTCACCGGCCGCCCGGCGGGTGACCACCCAGACACCGGAGGCCCAGCCCAACGACCACAGAGCCGTCGCGACGAACCCTGCCGCGAGGTAGCCCAGTGGCACAAGGGTCCCGACATCGGCCTGGGCCACACCCGGCGCACCGAACGGGCTGGCGTCGCTGAGCGTCAGAAGCTCGATCGCCAACGCCGGTCCGACCTGAGTAACGAGCATGATCGACAAAAGGAACGACCAGCTTCGCCTGGCCGATTCCGCTACCCGGCTGAACCAACTATTGAGTCCGGCTCCGGATGGTGCAACCAAAGGATCATCGGGTTCGGCGTGGCCACCCATTCCGGATCCAACTCAGCCACTCCTCAGTGACCGTGACCTGAACAGGCCACGGTCCTGCCGGATCAAACATGAGAACCGGTGGTCGACCGATCATTCGGTCCACCGCCGGTGTGTGGGTACGTCGTACGACGACCGGGAACCGGTCAGGCGATGACGCGTACCTTCTCGGCCTGGGGACCCTTCTGCCCCTGGGCGATCTCGAACTCCACCCGTTGCCCGTCGTCCAATGCCTTGTAGCCATCCATCTCGATCGCGGAGAAGTGGACGAAGACGTCCTGTCCTCCGTCGACTGCGATGAAGCCGTAGCCCTTTTCGCTGTTGAACCACTTGACGGTGCCTTGCGCCACGGTGCACTTCCTCACTTCGATTGGTGCTGGGTCAACGACAACCCCCGACAACGGCGTACGCCGGTCGGGACCGCTGGCCCGTCGCTCCCATCGGACCTATCGAATCCAGCGGCCGAAATCGCACGGTACACGAGCCCTTCCAGCTACGCACTCCCCCAAATCGGACATCACGTCCCACCCGATAAAGCTGCCGGTTCCCACCTCTACGAACGCGGTGGCCCCGTCACTGGTCGCACCCCAGTCCACCTGAGAAAACGCTTCAGCTATTGTCGCTTGTCTCTGTAAGCAGGCAACAACCCGGAAGGCATTACCGCAATCAGGTTGCCGACCAGCCGGCATCCGGGTAGTCATGCGTCATGACAAGCATGTGGGCCTCGGCCCCGAGCCAGGCCCTCGCGCCCACCGGTCCGGCAGCCCGCCGGATCCGCGTGGCCGACGGTCCCACCGTCCGCCGGATCCGCCCGGCGGACGCCAGCCGGATGCGGGCACTCCGGCTGGAGATGCTGGCCGATTCCCCGCTGGCCTTCATGGAGACGGTGGCCGAGGCGGCGGCCCGCCCACACGCCGAGTTCGAGGCACGGATCGCCAGCGACGCGGTCGGCCAGCACTCCACCAGGTCCGTGGCGGAGTACGGCGACCGTCTCGTCGGCCATGTGGGAGGCTTCCCGTCCTCGGAGGACCCCGGACTGACCGTGATCTTCAGTGTCTACCTGACCCCGGCGTGGCGGGGTCGGGGACTTCTCGCTCAGTTGATCGAGGACGTGGCGGCCTGGTCCCGGTCAGTGGGGCGGCCCGAGCTCATGCTGGAGGTCGTGGTGGGCAACGACCGGGCCATCCGGGCGTACGAGCGGCTCGGTTTCGTCGACACCGGTGTACGCGTACCGCACCCGAGGCTGCCGACGCTCACCGAGCTACAGATGCGCCGTACCGCCTGACCGGGTGGTTCCGAACCCCGCCCCTGGTCGTAGGTGGTCCCTGGCCGGGTGACGGCTGCGCCCAATCATGCGGTTGGGGCCAGAGCGCGGTGGCCATGGCCAGAACGCTGGGCGACGCGGACCGGGAAGCCCCCGCAGCGTTCCTCCAGGTCGAGCTGACCCGGGACAGAAGCGGTGACCGTCGATGCTCGACGGCCACCGCTTCCCGGTGCTGTTGGTTCAGCGGGTCATTTCCTGACGACGTCGGGCGTCGGCATGTCCCGGGCTGTGTAGGGCGACCGCGAGGTGCTGCCGGCGTTGCTTCGTGCGGCGGGTCCGCTGGCTGTGCCCGGGTAGAGCCAGAAGGTGCCGACGACGTCTATGACGACGCCGGTGGTACCCAGACGGTTGTAGACGTTGAACTGGTTGGTCGGGCCGATCTGGGTAACGGCGGCGTTGGCCACGATCTCTCCGGCGTTGAGGTTCAGATTGCTGACGTCCGGTTGATCGATGCCACCAATGCCGTTCGGCCAGAGCTTCAGGAAGGTATTGGCCGTGGGCGTGACCGCCGTGACGTTGAGCGCCAGCGCCTGGGTGCCCTCGGTCAGCACCGGGCCAGGTGCGGTGACCGTGCCGGTTGCGGAATGGCCGAGGTTGGCCGGCAGGCCCTGACCGATTCGGCTGTCCACGATCCGGGTCGGCGCCTTCGGGTTGAAGCGCAGACCGTCGGGCAGGGTGCCGTCGTCGATGAAGCCGACGATGTCCACGATTACGTGGGTCTCCTTGAGCGAGTAGACGCCGAAGGTCGGATACTCCGATCCCCACTCGCAGTCGTAGCATTTCCGAACCGGCACGATCGCCAGGTTCGAGGTAATCGATCCGGCGCTGTAGTTGACCGTCGAGGTGTCCGGCGCCGGCCATTCCCCGTTCCAGGCCGTCAGGAACCCGTTGGCCGACGGTGACACAGCGGTGATGTTGAGGACGACGGCCCGCATCCGCCGGTTGGCTTCGGCGCCGTAGTTCACTCCGGCACGGAGCTGGTAGCCGCCTGGCAACTTCTTTCCCCAGGCGCTGCGGCTGTCGAAGAGCCGCAGCGGCGGTACGGGCTGAAGCTGCCCGCCCAGGCCCCTGCCGCTGTAGACCAGCGAGTTGTCGCTGGTGTAGAAACCCGTCACATCGACGATGACGTGGGTGTAGCCGGTGAAGTTGTTGATGGCGACCTTGCCGCCTGCACCGACGGCCACCGTCACCGAGTTCGACCGGACCCAGCCCTTCTGGAAGTTCAGCGAGGAAGCTGTTGGCTTCGACTGTCCAGCCGGGTACACGGTCAGGTAGCTCGAAGCCGTCGACTCGGTGACGGTCACGTTCAGCACGACCGCACTTACGCCTTCGGACGGGACTCCGCCGCGCCCGGTCACCTGGAGGTTGATCGTTCCGTTCGGGCCCAGCTTCGCCTTCGGGGCACCGTTACCCGTACGGGTGTCCATGATCCGCGACGGTGCCAGCGGATAGTAGGTGCCCTTGGCGCCCACCACACCGGAAAGGTTCAGTGACACGGTCTGCGGCGTGGTGAGGCTGTTGTTCGGCAGCTGCAAAGTAGCGCTCTTGAAACCCTGGCCGGCGGGCTTTGGCGCGACATCGACCTTGCATGTCTGGTCCTTGGCCAGCGTGGCACCCGTGCAGGTGTCGGCCGTGATGACGAACGACGAAGGATCGGTGCCAGCAATGGTGACGGTGCCATAGGTGATCGGCGTGGCACCGGTTCCGGTCACGGTCACGGTCCTCGGTGCACCCGTCTCGGCGATGTACTGGTCCATAAAGCCCAGGACCGTCGGGGAGATGCCGACCGTTCGCGGGTCGAGGCCGTTGATGCCCAGCTGCACCATCCGCTTACCGGGGGCGGTGTTGTCGGGCAGTTGCAGGAAGGTCCACTCGCCACTCAACTTGGTCGGGCTCGCGCTGACCGTGATGGTGCACGTTTCGCCGCTGGAGCGGGTCGTGCCCGAGCAGGTGTCTTCCGTGATCGCGTAGGCAGTCGTCGCGGTGGAAAAGCCGGCGGTCCCGAAGACCGTGGGGGCCGTTCCGGTCGACGTCACCGTGATCGTCTTGGTCACCGCGGGGCTGCCGACCAGCCGGTCGCCGAAGTTGTGCGACATGACGTCCGTCGACGCACCGACGAAGTCAACGCTCGAGTTCCACCGGATCTCGCCACGGAGGTCGCTGTAGCTGGAGTAGCACGAGATCACGAAGGAGGCCGCGAACCCGGTGAGGGCGTTGGTTTCGGCGTCCCGAGTGGCCTCCCGGACGTTGAGGGTGCCCGGCGCCTCGTAGCAGGTGCTTCCACCATGCACGACATCGATGAACGCCTTGGTGGCCTCGGGATACATGGCCAGGTCGTAGCTGGTGTCCGCGGTCCACGACGCGCCGGGAGGCGGGGCCAGGACGAAATTCCAGTAGTCTCTGCCCTGATCCGCGCGGAACTTCAGCTCGTCGCTGGCGTTCGCGGTGACTGTGAAGGTTGAACCGTTGGCCTGGTCGTACACCCGGGCCCCCTGATACCACCAGGAACCCGGCGTGCCGTCGATGGACAAGGCGGTGTACGGAGCGGGCGGTGATGCTGCCGCGCTAGCGGGGGTGGCCACCGCCGCCACCGCGACCACCGCAGTTATGGTGCCGACGACGACACCACGAAAGCTGTACAACAAAACTCCTTCTTAGCGAAGAAAGTGGAAGTGCCAGCGGACAGTAGGCCTTTTGTCCATCGACAGGCAATAAAGTTTCGGAAAGTCTGTCCGAAAAGGAGCAGAGATCACACGGCCGTTTCGAGGTGGCAGCGGCGAGTTGGGCCGACCACGTCCGGACCGGCCCGGCCCGGACGGTTTCGACCCAACGCCGATGTGCAGCGCAGTGCGGAAGGGTCCCCGGCAGGAACGATGCCAAGGAGCCCTTCCACGCATACCTCAGGCCGTGTGGCGGCGGGACTGCACGATGCGGAACCGGCTGGCCACGTACGCCCCGTCGGTCAGTGCGGCGTTCGCCGCCGGGTTGGCACCACTGGCGTGGAAGTCGGAGAACGCGGCCGACTGGTTCACGAAGACGCCTCCGGTGAGGTTGCAGGACAGGTGCACGCCCGCGTCCACCGCTGCCGCCTCGGCGGCGTCGAGCACCTTCTCGTCGGCGGCGTACACCGCTGCCGTCAACGCACCCCGCTCACCGACGGTGTCCCGGAAGATCCGCAGGCTGTGGTCGGTGGAGTCGGTGGCGATCACGAACGAGATGGGTCCGAACCACTCCCGGCCGTAGGTCTGTGCGGCGTCCGCGCCGAGTTTCACGATCGTCGGGGTACGCACCACCGCCTGTTCGTACGTCGGGTGCTCGATCGCCCGGGAGGCCAGCACCACCTCGCCCAGTCCGGCCACCTCGTCCAGCCGGGCGAGCACACCCTCGTTGACGATCGCGCCGGTGAACTCGACCGCCCGGGCCGGGTCACCGGTCAGCTTGGCGACCGATCCGGCGATGCCCGCCGCGACCTCGTCGAAGCTCTTGTGCCCCTGGTCGGTGCTGATCCCGTCGGCCGGTACCAGGATGTTCTGCGGCGTGGTGCACATCTGTCCGCTGTAGAGGGTCAAGGAGAAACCGATGTTTCGGCACATTCCGGCGAAATCGTCGGTCGAGTCGACGACGATGGCGTTGACTCCGGCCTTCTCGGTGTAGACCACGGCCTGACGGGCGTTGGCTTCGAGCCAGTCGCCGTACTCGGTCGAACCGGTGAAGTCGACGATCCGTACCTCGGACCGCAGGGCCAGCGTGGAGGCCAGTCCCTCGTCGGGCGCCTCGGCGGCCAGCAGCACCAGGTTGGGGTCGAAGCCGGCCTCGGCAAGGACCTCCCGGGCGTACCGGACAGTGATCGCCAGCGGCAGCACCGCGCGCGGGTGCGGCTTGACGACGACCGGGTTACCGGTGGCCAGCGAGGCGAACAGCCCCGGGTACGAGTTCCAGGTCGGGAAGGTGTTGCAGCCGACCACCAGCGCCACGCCGCGCGGCACGACGTGGAACGTCTTGGTCATCCGCAGCGGGTCACCCTTGCCGGCCGGCTTCTCCCACTCGGCGGTTCCCGGATGACGGGTCATTTCGGCGTACGCGTAGGCCAGTGCTTCGAGCGCCCGGTCCAGGGCGTGTGCGCCCCCGGCCTGGAACGCCATGACAAACGCCTGCCCGCTGGTGGCGTGTACGGCGTTGGCCAGCTCGAACACGTTCGCGTGCAGCCGGGCGAGGATCTCCAGACACACACCCAGCCGAGTCTGCGGACCGGCGTCCCGCCAGGCCGGCAGTGCCGCCGTGGCGGCGGCCATCAGCTCGTCCGGGTCGGCATGTGGGTACCGCACCCCGAGGGGGAGCCCGAACGGGCTGGCTTCGGTGGCGACCCGGTCCCGGGTGCCGGGCTGGTCGAGGGGGAAGTCGGCGTCCAGGTAGGACCTGAATGCGGCCTCCCCCTCGGCGGCGGCGGTCTCGCCGTACACCCGGGGGCTGGGCGACTCTGGATACGCCGACCAGTAACCACGCTCGGTGATCGCGGTCAGCGCCTTGGCCAGGGTGTCGGCGTGCTTGGCATACAGGGGGTGCGGGGTCTCCGTCATGCCGCCATCATGCCGTAGCTTGGCCCCAGGTCAGAGTGCCAACTGCCAGTTGGTCCAGCTGTCGACCGGCCGGAAGCCGATCGCCTCGTTGATCGAGATCATGTGATCGTTGACCGCCGCGTTCCAGGTGTCGACGGCCCGCAGCCCGGGTTCGCTGGCCAGGGCGTACCGCAGGTTCTCGATCTTTATGATCGTGCCGAGCCGGTGCCCTCGGTGCCTCGGGTCGACGATGGTGATCTGCTGGTAGGCGTGCCAGGGACTGGTCGCGCCGAAGTCGAGCACCGTCCAGGCGATGATCCGGCCGGTGGCGTCGTGCCGCATGGCGCAGTGGTACCTACGCCGTCCCCGCAGGTTCAACGCCTCCTCGATGCCCCGCATCCGGGCCGCGTCGACCTGCACCGGTCCCCAGGCCAGGTCACCCATGGGAGCGTCCTCAAGCAGCCGGCCATCTAGGTACCCGAGGTCGTCGAGATCCTCATCCGGGGTATCTCCGATCCAGCGGACCAGGGAGTACCCGTCGGCCCTGGGCCACGCCGCAGCCAACAGCCGATCCAGTTCCGCCTGGTCGACAGTGGTCACGTCGAGCCGGCGGCGCACGTCGACCAGCGCCGCCTTGGCTCCGGTCGCGGTGGCGAACGCCGCCGGAGCCTCTGGCCGCTGTGGTCCACCGGGCAGCGTCGCCACCGTGGCGCTGGTGACCCACTTCCGGCCGTGCTCCCGGAGCAGGCGGACCGCATAGTCGTGCAGGGCGCGACCAACGCCCTTGCGGCGGTGCCGAGGGTGTACGTGGAGGTTCATTTCCGCGTTGTCGGTATTGTCGAGTTGCGGCAGATCGATGCCCAGATAACCGGCTGGCACACCGTCGATCCGGGCCAACGCGAAGTGGGTCAGGTTGCCGGGCATCGGATGTCGCAGCCAACCGACGAAGCGCGTTCGACAGTGTGGCGGAAAGTCGGGCAGGTCGGCAGCGTCACTGGCCGCCACGATCTGATAGGCCTGCTCAACGGCGGTGTCGTCGGTGGGGTCCAGGGGGATGATGGCGATGTCCATAGCACGTAGCGTGCCGACGGAAAACAGGTTTCGCGAACGATTTACTTCGCAGAACGATCGGTCGCCACCTCAGCCGGGCCGACCGACCAACCCGTCCATCAACTGTGGACACGTTGGTCGGGGGGACGTTCGCACAACGCCTCCGGCGCTGGGTCGTAAGAACTTCAAAAGTCTACGGCGATACGTCCCCCCGCACGGAGCATCTTGCGTCGTTCAGATGCCGCCGTCAAGCCCTTGGCGGGGTGTTTCTCATACGGATGGAAAACAAGCCGTTACCGAACGCAGCTAACCACTGCAAATTCCACCGCAGCCGGGCCCGACCGAGCGGCCGACGTTCGGCGGACAACCGCTGGTCAGCCGAGCAGACCGGCGTCGCGGGCCGCGCGGAGCGACGGCTTGACCCGGTACGTCGGTCCGACCTGCGCCGCCACCGCGTCAATGGTCTTGAGTCCCTCGCCGGTGTTGTAGACGACGGTCTCCGCATCCGGATCGAGCCGGCCGTTCTCCACCAGCTTGCGCAGCACCGCGACGGTGACTCCACCCGCCGTCTCGGCGAACACCCCGGTGGTACGCGCCAACAGCTTGATGGCATCCCGGATCTCGTCGTCGTTGGCGTACTCCATCCAACCGCCGGTACGGCGCACCGCCTCCAGGGCGTACAGGCCGGCGGCCGGGTCACCGATGTTGAGCGACTTGGCGATACCGGTCGGCCGGACCGGAGTGATCACGTCGGTGCCGGCGTGCAACGCGGTCGCAATCGGGTTGCAGCCGGCGGACTGTGCACCGAAGACCTTCCAGCCGTTGGCCGGTGCCTCGACGAGGCCGATCTCGACCAGCTCGCTGAACGCCTTGTCGACCTTGGTCAGCAGCTCGCCGCTGGCCATCGGGATGACGACCTGCTCGGGAATGCGCCAGCCGAGCTGCTCGGCGACCTCGTAGCCCAGGGTCTTGGAGCCCTCGGCGTAGTACGGCCGCACGTTCACGTTGACGAACGCGGTGTCCTCGAACTCCTCGGTCTCCACCAGCTCGCTACAGAGCCGGTTGACGTCGTCGTACGACCCGTCGATGGCGACCAGGTCGCCGCCGTAGACGGCGGTGGTCACCACCTTGCCCTGCTCCAGGTCACCGGGGATGAAGACGATCGA
Organism: Micromonospora sonneratiae; assembly: GCF_042679305.1. Lineage (NCBI taxonomy): Bacteria > Bacillati > Actinomycetota > Actinomycetes > Micromonosporales > Micromonosporaceae > Micromonospora > Micromonospora sonneratiae. The sequence continues at coordinate 41,514 of NZ_JBHTMP010000036.1, forward strand.
GGGTACGCCGGCCCGGGCCGCGTGGGCGGCGACCGAGTTGGCCAGGTTGCCGGTGGAGGCGCAGGCGAAGCGGGTGAAGCCGAGGCCACGCGCGGCGGTCAGGGCGACCGAGACCACCCGGTCCTTGAACGAGTGGGTCGGGTTGGCACTGTCGTCCTTGACCCAGAGCGGGGCCCGGATGCCCAGTTCGGCGGCGAGAGCGGGAGCGGAGACCAGCGGGGTGAGGCCGGGGTCCAGGGTGACCCGGGTGGCCGGGTCCTGCCCGGCGGGCAGCAGCGCCGCGTACCGCCACAGGTTCTGCGGCCCGGCCTCGATGTCGGCACGGGTGACCCGGGCCAGCGCCGCCTGGTCGTACCCGACCTCCAGCGGTCCGAAGCACTCGTAGCAGGCGTGCTGGGCGGCCAGCGGGTATTCCGCGCCGCAGCCACGACAGACCAGGGCACGGGCGGGGCTGGCAGCAACGGTGGGCTGGGTGGGGGTCGCGTCGATGATCGACGTCATGTCGAGGCCGTCCTCTCATCTTTCCCAACGTCGCACCATGCGACGGGGACGGATTTGGCACCTGCCTCGCCTGGCCTCGATCATCGAGTCCGCAAGGTGGTTGCCGGGGCGTCATCGGGCCGTATCCCTCAGCCCCTCTGGATGAGGTATTCAGTTGTGTGTCGGGCCGAGTCTACGACCCACCGCCGGCTTCCCTGGAACGGTGTCCCACGTACTGGCCAGGGTGTGACCCATTCCCCAAGATCCCCACCGCCGCCGTCAGCGGACGAGTTCCCGGCCGCCGGCGACGGAGAGCACCTGCCCGTTGACGTGCCCGTTGGCGCCGGAGCCCAGGTAGACCACTGCCGAGGCGACGTCCTCCGGCGTGCAGATCCGCCCGGTGGGAGTCTTCGCCGACTCGCTGTCCACCGCCTTCTGACCGAGGAAGGGCGTGGTAAGAGCCCGATCGGTGAGGGTGAAACCGGGCCGTACGACGTTGGTGAGGATGCCGTGTCGTGCCTCCCGGACCGCGAGGACCCGGGCTGCGGTCTCCAGCCCGCCCTTCGCGACGGCGTAGCTGAGCGGGCCGGCCATCGGCTGCTCCACGATGTCGGTGGAGACGATGACGACACGACCCCAGCCGGCGGCCCGCATGTCGGGCAGTACGGCGTCGATCAGGGCTGCCGTGCCGACGGTGTTGGTGGCCAGTGACGCGGCCAGGCCCTCGACCTCGTCGAGATCCCGGGAGGGCCACTGGACGGCATTGGCCACCAGTACGGACACCGGGCCAAGTTCCTGTCGTACCCGGTCGAGGGCGGCCAGCCCGGCCGAACGATCCTGCTGGTCCAGCTGGACCGCAACCGCTCGCCCGCCCGCCTGTGAAATGGCGTCGACCACCTCCTGCGCCCGGTCTCGACCTGAGTGCCAGGACACGGCGACGGCAGCTCCTTCGGCGGCGAGCCCGACGGCGATGGCCCGCCCGATCGCACCCGATCCGCCGCTGACGAACGCCACCCTGCCCTTGAGATACGTCTCCACCGAAAACCTTTCCTTAGTCGGCTAACTATTAGCCGACTATGCATTACCCTCGGACGGCCTGTCAACCACTCCCGATACGACAGCCTCCGCTTGGGACCGCCGCTGATAGGACCAGCTTGAGATCGCCAATGCACCGCCGAGTCCGGCAAACGCGACGCCCCCGACCATCCCCACCCACGGTGACCAGCCTTCGGTGGTGCCGACCGAGATGCCGAGCGTTGCGGCGATCACGGTGCCGATCCCGTACGGAGTGAGGGACACCGCACCCGCCCAACCGGGAACCAGCAGCACCCACCGGGGAACCCTCATCCCCCACGGCCGGACCAGCCCCATCAGCAACAGCGCTCCCCCCAGCGCCCCCATTACGGTGAAGTCGAGTCCGTGCCGCTCCATCCAGACCAGCAGTTCGGGAGCACCGTTCCGCTCGAACTGCGCCGCGAGGTCACCCGCGGGCCGCCCGGCCGTACCGCCGAATGCCCAGTAGGTCTTCATCACCGCGTAGGGCACCAGTGCCAGCGCCCCAGCCCACGCCGCCGACGACGGTTTCATCAGATTCATGCCCGCGACTCTGGCGCGTGGGCCCGACCGGCACCTCCCCGCCGGGAGGTACCGGCATCCCCCACCCGAGGGAGCCGTGGGCGATCAGCTCATCCTGCCGCCAGCAGAAACAGTCATCAAGATCAATATCTGCGGCTGGAGTACTAAACTCATCGGATGGACTTCGCGGAGGTCGTCGCCACGAACAAGGCCCTCGTCAAGACGGCCAAGCTCTACCGCGGAGCACAGGCGGCACTGCTGGCGGACCTGGGACTGCACCCCGGTCAGGACGTGGTCCTGTGGACCCTCGGGCAGGAACCGACCGGGCTACTTGTGAGCGAGATCGCCGAGCGCCTCGGCATCGAACAACCGACCGTCACCCGAACTCTCGCCCGGCTCGAACCGGGCGACTGGTTCACCCGGGAGCCGGTGCCGGGCGACCGGCGGGCCGTCCGCATCAAGCTCACCGAAAAGGGACTGGCAGCGGTTCCACAGGTGGAGGCGGTGTGGCGCAGACTGGCCGACACCGCCACCACCGGGCTCGACCCCGCCGAGCGGCGACAACTCGTCGCCACGCTGGACCGGGTCAGGATCAACCTGACCACGCTCTCCGCCGACCAGGACTGACGAAGGTACGGGCTCAGCTCCGCTCGGGTACGGCCATCTCACCGAGCAGGGACCAGTCGTCCTGCCCGACCGTCGTGTTGACGATCTTCGGCGTCTCGACCAGGTGCGGAGGAAGGGTCTCCTGCGCCTTCCTGAAGTGCTCGGACCGCACGTGCGCGGCCCCGGCCGCATCGTCCCGGAAGGCCTCGACCAGCACGTACTCGGTGGGGTCCTCGACGCTGCGCGACCAGTCGAACCACAGGCAGCCCGGCTCGGCACGGGTCGCCTTCGTGAACTCGTCGGCGATCTGCGGCCACTGTTCCGCGTACTCGGGCAGGATCCGGAACTTCGCGGTAATGAAGATCATTTCAGCTCTCCCAGACGGCTCATGACGTGCTGATTATGTGATCACGCTACCGCGAGCCCCGGCCCGACCCGACCTGCTCTTGCGCCCCGCCCAGACACGGCATCTGACGTCGTTCGGCAGGCGGTCGAGCTGAGCGTGACAACACCCCACCAACCTGGCCACATTGAAGGCTGACGGAAAGCACTCAATCCAGTACCGTCAGCATTCAGGTGCCTTCGTAGCCAGTGGGGAGGACCGCAACCGATGGCAACCGTGGAAGAGATCAAAGCGGGCGTGGCTCAGTTTGGGGAAAGAACCGAGCAGCAAGTTGCACAGATCTTGGCGGTTGTCGAGTCGGTGAACCAGACGACGGCGCTGCTGCGTGCGATCACCACCGGCACAAGCCACAGCCAGGTCGCCGAGGCGTTGGCCCGACTGGGGCAGGTGAGGGAAAAGCTGCACGAGGCCGCGACGCTCGCGCGGGGCGCGGTGGGCGCCACCAGGAACTACGTCGCCGGTTTCTGACCCGAGGGGTACGCCATGTCGTCTGTCATCGTGCCCGTCGGACTCTCGATGGGCCCACGTTTCCGGTACGTCCGACCGCCGGACCCGACACCGGAGTGCTACGAGATCCACCTCGGTGACGACCTGCTGGAGCTGACCGAGACCGATGCAGCGGTGTGGGCGGCTGCCTTCATCGACGCAGAGTCGCACGCGAAGCTGAAGGTCAGTCGGGAGTCACTGATCCGGTTGTTGCAGACTGCACCAAAGCCGGAGCCTCGGGCCGCCGAGATCGTGGACGACCTGCTTCAGCGCGGGCTGCTGGTCGAGTTCGACCCGTACGGCGATCTGGAGCCGGTCTTCCGTCGCCACAAGCTCCTGCCCCTCGGCCAGGGCCTCGGCTCGACCGCCGAGGAACCTCACCTCCACCGCATCGGCTTCGCCAACCAACCCATCCTCGGCGTCCCCGTGGATGTATACGGGTTGTGGTCCTTCTCGTTCCGTGACTCGGACCTCTGGCAATCCTGCGTCCTGTATGCAGACGATGCTGAAAACGTCAAAGACGGCGACGAGCCTTCGGAGATGACTCCCCAGCAGGTCGCGCGCGACGTTTCCATACACGTTCCGCTCATGATTGCCACGAGCTGCGCATTCCTCGACCCCGTGACATCCCCATGACCTGGCGGAAGGGCAACCGACGCCGGAGAAACACCGAGCGGCCGTTCGTACGGCGAGTGGGATTCGAGACGCTCAAAGAGGGCAGCGGCACGTTGCTTCAGCAGGTTAGTGGGGCACTCGGTGCCCTGACCGGCCTGGGCATCAGCAGTTGGGGGTTACCGGTAACCGCTTCCGTGATCACCGGGGCCATCTTTGGCGGTGTGCTGGGGGTGGCAGGCAAGGGCTTCATTGCCGCCTCCGTCGACCATTTCAGAGAACGACGAGACCAGCAGCCAGCCCAGATAGCAGCGACAAGCCCCACGGCTGGGCGGCACCGCATCAAGCGCAGTGGTGGCCGGCGAGGTAAGCGGCAATCTGCAACGGCTCTACCCGGCGGACAGTCAAGCCTCGTAGGCCAGGTCGTCGCCGGGCTCGGGCAGGTCATCGAGCAGGTCGATCGGGCCACCAACAAGCTGAAGGCGGTCACGATCGAGATGCGGGAAAGTCAGAACGCCATTCTGGCCGTCCTCGCTGGTGGTCGACCAGTAGTTGTCGGCCGTACTGACGGGCGCCTGGCCGGAGCACGCCAGCACATCGACGACTCGGCGTCCCTGCTCAAGAAGGCGGGTGAAGCCATCGCCGCCTACCGCAATCGCTTCTAGACGAGTAGTTCCGAAGTCAGAGGTCGATGTTCGGGCATGGGGAGGGTGTCCAGGATCGTGTTGTGATGCAGAACCTGGACGTGGCCGTCGACGGCCACTGGCCGGGTTTCGTGACTACTCGTCGGGTGTCGCGTAACTGTTGTTGTTTCCGCCGCCGATGCCGGGGGCGAGGAGGTCTGCTGGCTGTCGAGCTGGGCGCACAGGCGGGGCAAGCCGTTGCGCCATCGGTGGTCAGGATTCGCACGAGGTGGCCGACCGCTACGGGGTCGACACCGGGGTGGGCTGCTGGCACCGGCGTGCGTCGTCTCGGGAGTTCCTTGTCCAGGGCGATGTCCATCCGCGAGAGCGCCCGCCAGGTGCCGGGGTAGACCGGGGTGAAAGGCGGGAGCGTGGACGAGGCAACTCGACAGCCTCTACGGCGGCCTTCCCTGACCGCCGGGAACCGGCCAGATTTCGGAACTACTCGTCTAGCCTGGCTGCGCCGGTCAGGCGAGGTTGAAGTTTCCGTCCTTCGTACCGGCGATGAAGGCGTGCCAGCCGGTCGGAGTGAAGGCGAGCACCGGCCCGGACGGGTCCTTGCTGTCTCGGACGGCAACCCCGGCGCGCAGGTCAGCCACCTCGACGCACGCACCCCCGTTCGCATCGCTGCGGCTGGACTTCCGCCATGCCGCGTCGGTGAGGTCTGGGGTGGTCATGCTTGGCCCTCGTCATCTCTGTCGCCGCTCGATCTCGTCGGCCAGGCCGAGGATCAGGTGGCGCGACTCTACCGGCCCCAGGGCGGCGGCCTGGAGTCTGCTCCAGAGGCGAGTGTACGCCCGGACATCGTCAGAGCGGTCGAGATAGTTGGCGTCGGTGTAGTCCTCGACATAGACGACATCGGAAGTGGCGTCGTCCCCGAAGCGGCTGCTGGCCTATCTGGCAACAGTGGTACGGGTGGCGACCTGGTGGGACATGCGCTACCCGGCCAGCGGATAGCCAAGTTCAACATTTCCCTACCTCGGAACTGGACACCGGATCTGCCCGCAACCGAGCGGTGGCGGCTGGAGGCCGAAGCCTTCGGCAGGTACTGCTGGTTTCCGTGGCGGATCTGGCTCGGCAACATGATGCGGCCGGCAGCCCGTGACCTCGACGCGGAGCTGAGCCGTTTGTGTCAACTGGCCGACCTGCTCTGTCTGGACCTCGTGGTCGAAGCCCGACAGCGTAACCATGGCGGCCTGGTCTGGGACATCCGCTACGACCTCCCCGGCGACGAAATACCCACCATGCCCTACGCCAACGGCGAGGGTGGACTCTGCCGTTCCCGCCGACTTTGGCCAGGCCGTCCCGGTGCTGCAGACCCCGCAACCAGCTCCACTCGTCGAGGACCCCGTGCCGCTGATCCGCCATCACGTCGGGCAGTCGGTCAGCGTCCGCTTCGAACACGTTGACTGCCTTCTGTTCGTCCACAAGCGGGACAGCACTCTGCGACACTTCGCCAGCGCACCTACCCTTGCCAGCGCTGTCGCCGCACTCGGCCTCAGAGCTTTCTGAGCCGAGCCACCCCTGCCAGAATTCTGCGAATGGTCTCTACCCGACTCGTCACTCCCGACGACGCACCGATCCTGGCGGAGCTGCTACAGGTCAACCGTGACTTCCTCGCCCCCTGGGAGCCGAGCCGACCCGACAGCTACTTCACCGTCGCCGGTCAACGCTCCGACATTCAGGACGCCCTCGACCGTCACGCGTTCGGGATGACCCTTCCGCACGTCATTCTCGACGAATCCGGGCAGGTGGTGGGCGGCATCGCGCTCAACGGCATCGTGCGCGGCTCGGTCCAGTCGTGCCACGTCGGCTACTGGGTCGCGGCTGCGCACAACGGCCGTGGCGTCGCGACCGCCGCGGTACGCGAGATCAAACGGGTGGCCTTCGAGGAGCTGGGACTCCACCGGATCCAAGCCGACATCCTGCTGCACAACCATCGGTCCCAGCGGGTGCTCGAACGTAACGGGTTCGTCCGTATCGGCATGGCTCCCTCCTACCTCCGCATCGCCGGAAGGTGGCAGGACCACCTCTTGTTCCAGGCGCTGAACACGGCGGCTGAGGACTGAGCCCGGTCAGCGTCCGCTTCGACCGAAGCGGCTGCCAGCCGTAGGTCCGCACTCGGGCTCAACAAACGGTGACCAATCAGCACGGGATGCCTTCGATGCCGCCACGATGCGTAATGAGTAATCAATGCGACAGAAATAGAATATTGATGCTCATTGACGCAATAACGTTGCGATGGACATGCTGGGCGTGGAGCCGGCCAATCTGAGCTGGGCCTTACCGCCACAGAGAGGAAACCAACTCCATGAAACGAGCACTGAAGGCGCTCGCCGCAGTCGCCGCAGCAACACTGACCGTCGGCGCATTGACGTCGGCACCTGCCTCGGCAGCCGCATCGGCGCCGGACATCCAGCCGATGGTGACGTACGAGTGGAACACCGCCGAGGCGGGGACGCCACCGTCGGGGCTTCCCTGCCGCGCGGTCACCGGGGCCACCGTCTGTTTCCAGGCCAACGGCGACAAGTGGTGGGTGAAGGACACCGCCGCTGACAGCGCATCTGCCGTCGCCCACTGGGGCAACTACCGCAACGGCACGCTCTACCGCCAGGGTGGCTGCCGCAACGGCCTGGGCAACGGCAAGTGGGGCGTGTGCAACAAGAACTACTACGAGGACAGCACGCTCCTGTACCAGGCGTGCGTCTACGACGCGTCGGCGAAGGTCTGGGTTCGCTGCGGATAACGGCGTCTGAGGGAGCGGCCCGGCACTTCCGAGTGCCGGGCCGCTCCACGCCACCTCGCCGAACACCGGCTCAAGAAAGACTCAAGAGTCAGCCGACCATGATCATCAGAACGACGCTTCCACGTACGCTGATTCACGCTCCACATTGCACTTTATCGGCAATGTTCCTTGACATGGAAAGGGCGCGGACTACGTGAAGAAGCTTGTACGACGGCTGGGAATCGTCAGCGCATCGGCCCTGATGTTGGCGCTGCCGGTCAGTGCACCGGCGCAGGCGGCCACGCCGTACACGCCGGAGGCGGCCTGCTCGACCGAGTTCGGCGGCACCTGGAGTCGGACGTCCGACGGCCACCGGACGTTGACGGCCGAATACTCCGGCGCGAAATGGGGCGACGTCTACCTGATGTACAACAGGGCGACCGGCGACAACTGCGTCACCACCGTCAAGACGAAGTTCCTCGGTACGGGTAACAGCATGGACGCCCGGGTGTACGTACAGGGTGCCAGTGACTGGAAACGCGACCAGGGCTACTACAACTACTACGCCGCGGTGCGGGTGTCGGCGAGCGGCAAGTGCGTCAAGTACGACGGTGCCATCACCACCAGCTCGGACTACGCCATGAACGGCCGGTACACCTGGGGCAACTGCGGCTGATCGTCGCCCCCCAAGGCAGGTGCCATGATCCCCGTGTCAGGCGCAATGATCCCCGTGATCAGGGAAGGTGAATCGTGAACGAGCCGGCGACATGCCGGACGTACTCCCTGATCACGGGGATCTTCGGGGCTAGGAGACGACGTCCTTGCGGGTGAACCGCCAGAAGGCCAGCGACCAGAACAGCGTGGCGTAGCAGATCGCCGAGATACAGCCCCGCACTATGTCGTCCGTCTGCATCGGCGTCGAGAGCAGGCCCAGCCAGGCGTTGCTGTAGTGCGTCGGAAGGAACTCACGCACCACGCCGAGCGCTTCGATCTGGTTGAGGATGCTGGACAGGATCCACAGCAGCACCGCCCCGCCGACCGCGCCCAGCGCCGCATCCGTCAGCACCGACAGCAGGAACGCCAGGCCGGCCACCGTCAGCAGTACCACCGCCAGATAGCCGAGCACCGCCAGCAGCCGCAACAGCCCGTCACCGGCCGGAATCTGGGCGGCCACCGTACTGCTCAACGGTTCCCAGCCGTACCGGAGCGTGCCGGCCAGCAGTGCGGTGCCGGCCAGCAACAGCAGGGCCAACGCGGAGTACGCCAGCGCGACGATCAGTTTCACCGCCAGCAGCCGGGCCCGGGGCACCGGGACCGCCAAGAGGTAGCGCAGGCTGCCCCAACTCGCCTCGCTGGCCACGGTGTCCCCGCAGAACAACGCCACCACGACGACCAGCAGGAACGACGCTGACACGAAGATGGTGAAGAGGGTGAAGTTGAGCCCTCCGGTGGTGGCCAGGTCGATCAGGCTGGAGAACTCGCCACCACCGTTACGGTCGTTGTCGTCCTGTGGGAACTGGAACGCGATCAGGATGATCAGCGGTAGCAGCACCATGAAGCCCAGCGCCAACTGCGTACGACGACGCGACGCCTGCCGTCGGAACTCCGCCAGGACCGGCAGGGTCGCCGAGGGGCGGTAGCCGGGGGCGGCACCGGCCGCCACCAGCGGGTCAGTCGGGCCGGACCGGCCGGTCGACTTGGCTGCGGCAGTTGACATCAGCGGTCCCCGCTTCCCCGTGAGTTCTCGCCGACGAGGGCGAGGAACGCGTCCTCCAGGCGGCGTCGTGGCACCACCCGGTCCACCCCGACACCGGCCCGGACCAGCTCGGCCACCACCTCGCTGCGGGCGGTGCCGTTGGTGTCCACGACCAGCCCGCCGTCCCCGTCCGGCAGCACCCGTACGCCCTCCAGCCGGTCCAGCACGTCCCGGGCGGCGACCGGGTCGGTCACGTCGAACAGCACGCTCGGCGATTCGCCGACGATCTCCTCGACCGGGCCGGAGGCCACGATCGTGCCCTTGTTGACCACGACGGCGTGCGTACAGGTCTGCTCCACCTCGGCCAGCAGGTGGCTGGAGACCAGCACCGCCCGGCCGTCGGTGGCGTACCGCTTGAGCACCCGGCGCATCTCGGCGATCTGGGGCGGGTCGAGCCCGTCCGTCGGTTCGTCGAGCACCAGCAGTTCCGGCAGGCCGAGCATGGCCTGTGCGATGGCCAGCCGTTGCCGCATGCCGTGGCTGTACGTCCGGATCTTGCGGTGTACCGAGTCACCCAGGCCGGCGATCTCCAACGCCTCGTCGAAGTGCGCGTCGGCCAGCGGTCGCCCGGTGGCCCGCCAGTACGACCGCAGGTTCTCCAGACCGCTCAGGTGTGGCAGGAACCCGGGCCCCTCCACCAGCGCCCCGATCCGGGACAGCACCGGCGAGCCGGGGACCAGCCGGTGACCGAAGACGTAGATCTCCCCGGCGGTCGGCTGGGTCAGCCCCATCAGCACCCGCAGGGTGGTGGTCTTACCGGCACCGTTCGGCCCGAGCAGGCCGACGACCTGGCCACGTTCCACCGTGAAGTCCACGTTGGAGACGGCGACGAAGCCGTCCGCGTACTCCTTGCGCAGTTGCCGTACGACCAGCGGAGTGTCGGCGTACTCGGCGGTCACCGAGGTGTCGTGGCGACGGTGCCGGCGACGGACCACCAGGATGACCACGACGAGCCCGACCACGATGGTGGCCAGCAGACCGGCCAGCACCCAGCGCCACACTGCGGCGGTGGTCGGGATCGGCTCACCGGTGACCGTGGGCAGCGCCACCGGCTCGTCACCGACCGCCACCGAGTAGACGGTCGGCTCGTTCGGGGTGGCGAAGCCCTGGTCGGAGGAGGCGACCACGATCCGCAGCCGGTGGCCGGCCTCGATCCGGCGCACGATCGCCGGCAGGGTCACCTTCACCGACTGGGCGGCGTCGAGATCGGTGGGCAGGCCGGTGAGGCGTACCGGGGCGACCAGGCCGTTGGACAGTGCCGCCGGGCCGTTCGGGTCCACGTCGTAGAGCTTGACGAAGAGCACCGCCTCGCCGGTCGGCGACGCGGCCCGGATCGACACGGTCGGTGAGCCGGCCACGTCCACCGCCTCGGCCAACGGCTCGGACTCGAACCGGGCGTGCTGGCCGGGCAGGTCACCGGCCACCCCTTCAAGCAGCGAGGAGAACCCACCGGCCAGCGGCAGCGACGAGATCGCCGCCGGATTGCCACCCGCCGGGTTGGCGATCCGCTGCGGTGGCCCGGCCACCCGCACCGACTCGGTGGCCTGACCACCCAGCCCCGGATAGTCGGCGGTGCTGTAGCCGGTGGCCACCAGCCCCCGGTCCATCGCGTCGAAACCGGCAATCCGCGACCAGGTGAAACTGTTCTCCGGGGCCGCCCCCTCACCCTTGACGTAGTGGTTCAGCCACTGGGCGGTGAGGAACTTCAGCCGGTCCTGATCGGTGTCCGGGCCGGAGCCGCCGTCATGACCGCCGGTGAACCAGGCGACCCGAACCGGGGTGCCGTTGGCGGCGATGCCCCGGGCGTTCGCCTCCGCCTCGGCCAGCGGGAACAGGGTGTCCGCCGTACCCTGGACCAGCAGCGTCGGCGCCTTGATCCTGCCAAGCACGCTGGCCGGGCTGGACCGGCGCAGCAACTCCACCGCCTTCTCGTTGGCCCGCCCGGTCGCGGCGATCTCCAGGTACGCCGCGCAGACATCGGCCGCGAACCGGCCACAGGCCGGATCGAGTGCGGCCCGACCGGGCACCTGCCCACTCGGGCCGGCGGGCTGGCCGGGGCCGCCAGCCGACTCCGGACCGGCAGCGGCCCCCTGCTCACCGGCACCGCCGGGGATGCCCGGACCGCCGACGCTGCTGCCGTTGCCGAAGAAGATGCCGGCCCAGCCCTTCTTGAACACCCCGTCGACCGGGGACCTGCCCGTCGACTCGGGCAGGAACGCTCGCGGCAGGTCGTTCCAGGTGACCATCGGGACGATCGCGTCGACCCGGGGGTCCTGGGCCGCCAGCATCAGGGCCAGGCCACCGCCGTACGAGCTGCCGACCACACCCACCCGGGGGTCACCGGCCGCATCGGTACGGATGTCCGGCCGGGCAGCCAGCCAGTCGAGCAGTCGGGACGCGTCCCGTACCTCGTAGTCCGGGTTGTCCAGGTGGATCTGGCCACCACTGCGACCGAACCCCCGGGCGGTGTACGTCAGCACCGCGTACCCCAGCCCGGCCAGGTCCTCGGCGTCGGACCGTACCGTCTCCTTCGTCCCGCCGAACCCGTGGGCCAGCAGCACCGCCGGTACGGGGCGCCCGGCGGAGGCACTGTCCGGTAGGTAGAAGGCGGTGTCCAGGTCGACCGGCTGGTCACCGGCCGGACCGGACCGTACGGTGATCGTCTGTTCCTGGACCCGGAAGCTCTTGCGCTCGGGCCACACCGCCCAGACGACGGCCCCGGCTAGCAGGGCGGTCACCACCGAGGCGGTGACGACTCGTCGCCGGGTCGGCCGGGGCAGGGCACGGCGAAGCCGCGCCGACAGCGGGGAAGGCATGCGATCACGTTACGGCCCGGATCCTGAGGATTGCCTGAGATCCGCCGTACGCCGGCAAGGCACGTCGCTGCCCGGTCAGAAAGGGCGGGCCGGACGGATACGCTCGGCGTCGTGGCGGATCCCGATCTCACTCTCACCGTAAGCTTGCGGCCGGCCGCGCTGGACGCCCGCCGGGGCATCGTCCGGCTGCACCCGGAGGTGCTGGCCGCGTTGGGACTGCGTCCGGGAGCCCCGGTACGTCTGACCGGCCGCCGGGTCACCGCCGGGATCGCGGCACTGGCCGAGACCACCGCCAGTCGCGCCCTGCTCTACGCCGACGATCTGACCCTCGGCAACCTCGGCGTACGCGACGGTGGTCAGGTGACGATCGCTGCGGCACCCGTGGTCGCCGCCCGACGCGTGCTGTTGACCGGTCCGGCGGAGATCACCGCTGTCGTCTCACCGGAGATGCTGCGCCTCGCCCTGCTGGGCAAGATGGTCACCACCGGCGACGACGTGTCCCTGCTGCCGCAGGACGTCCTGCCGGACGCAGCCGTCCGGACGCTGGTCGAGGCGGCCAGGCGGAGCCTGTCCAACCGGCTCGGCTACGCCTGGACCAGCACCCTGCTCACCGTCGCCACCGCCGAACCGGCCGATGCCGCGCTGGTCACCATGGACACCGTCGTGGGCTGGCTCGACGGTCAGGTCACCCACGGGTCCACCGGTTCCGAGGTACGTCCGGCCAACCCGGCGCGGGCGACGATCGGGGCCACGGTCGCTCCCGGGGTCGGAGCCGCGGTAGAGCCGAGCATCGGATCTACCGGACTCCCCGCTACTGGCGCAACGGCCGGCTCCGGCGCCCAGGCCGGACCCGGTACCGCAACAGGGACCAGCGGCGCAGCGGGATCCGGGGTCGAACCGGGGTCCCGGGTCGAACCGGTGCCCAGTCTGGAGGACCTGCCCGGCCTGAAGGCACAGGCACACGAACTGACCGAACTGCTCGACCTCGGTTTCCACCACCGGGAGGTGCTGGCCCGCCTGGGTACCACCATCTCCCTGGGGGTACTGATCACCGGTCCGGCCGGATCGGGCAAGTCCGCCCTGGTCCGGGCGGTGGCCGGGACGGTCCAGGCCCGGGTCGAGACACTGTGGGCGCCGGAGGTCGCGGCGTTGACCAACGACTCCGCCGCACGCCGGCTCCGGGAAGCCGCCGAGGCGGCCCGGCGTTCCGGGCCGGCCGTACTGCTGATCTCGGACGTCGAGGCGCTGGCCCCTCGCGAGCAGCCCGGCCCGGTGGCCACCGTGTTCCGACAGACGCTGGCCGAGGCGGTACGCGCCGGCACGGCCGTGGTCTGTACGACCAGCCGTCCGGAATCCGTCGACCCGTCACTGCGCTCCCCCGACCTGCTGTCGGTGGAGATCGTCGTACCGCTGCCCGACCCGGCGCTGCGGCGCGAGCAGTTGGCCGTACTGACCCGGGAGATGCCGCTGGCCGAGGACGTGCGGTTGGACGAGGTGGCTGGTCGTACGCCCGGGTTCGTCGCCGCCGACCTGGCCGCGCTGGTCCGCGAGGCCGGGGTACGGGCGGCGCTGCGCCAGAAGTCGGCCTCCGCTCCCCTGGTGGCGATGGCGGACTTCACGGCGGCCCTCGAGGTCGTCCGCCCCACGTCGATGGCGTCGTCCACGTTGGAGATCGCCACCGTCACGCTCGACGACGTCGGTGACATGGTGGCGGTCAAGGAGGTGCTGACCGAGTCGGTGCTCTGGCCGCTGACCTACCCGGACACGTTCGCCCGGCTCGGCGTGCAGCCACCGCGTGGCGTGCTGCTCTACGGCCCGCCCGGTTGCGGCAAGACCTTCCTGGTGACCGCGCTGGCCGGCACCGGCCGGGCGAACGTGCTCTCGGTCAAGGGTGCCGAGCTGCTGTCGAAGTGGGTCGGGGAGAGCGAGCGGGCGGTACGCGAACTGTTCCGCCGGGCCCGGGAGGCCGCCCCGACGCTGATCTTCCTGGACGAGGTGGACGCCCTCGCGCCGGTACGCGGCCAGGCCAGCGACGGCGGCACCACCGACCGGGTGGTCGCCGCCCTGCTCACCGAGTTGGACGGGGTCGAGGCCCTGCGTAACGTGGTCGTGATCGGGGCGACCAACCGGCCGGACCTGGTCGACCCGGCCCTGCTGCGGCCCGGCCGGCTGGAACGGCTGGTCTATGTACCGCCGCCGGACGCGGACGCCCGGGGCGAGATCCTGCGTGCCGCGTCCCGTTCGGTGCCGCTGGCCGAGGATGTGGACCTGCCGGCGCTGGCCGAGTCGCTGGACGGCTTCTCGGCCGCCGACTGCGCAGCGCTGGTCCGGGAGTCGGCGTTGGCCGCGATGCGCGAGTCGCTGGAGGCGTCCACGGTCACCTCGGCCCATGTGGCGGTGGCCCGGCAACGGGTCCGGCCGTCCCTCGATCCGGTCCAGGTCGCCTGGTTGGCGGCGTACGCCGAACAGCGGGCCGCCGGGGGTGCCGCAGCGGGCTAGGTCAAGCCGCGACCGCCCGCGACCGTCGGCCCCCCACGGCCGTCGGCCTGACGACCGCCCGGGTGCAGTGGCGCACGGGTTCCCCGGATGGCGGCTATGTTTGGCGACATGCGTTCCCGGACCGGCCGGCAGGTCATCGCCTCGAACAAGCGGGCGCGGCACGACTACGAGATCCTGCGCACGTACGAGGCGGGCCTCGTGCTGCGCGGCACCGAGGTCAAGTCGCTGCGGGCCGGCCGCGCCTCACTGGTGGACGCGTTCGCCCAGGAAGTCGACGGCGAACTGCTGCTGTACGGCCTGCACATCGCCGAGTACGCCTACGGCACCTGGACGAACCACACGCCCCGGAGGACCCGCAAGCTGCTGCTGCACCGCAGTGAGATCGACCGGATCCTGGCCAAGATCCGGGAGCCGGGCCTGGCCCTGGTGCCGCTGTCGCTGTACTTCGACAACGGCTGGGCGAAGGTCGAGATCGGCCTGGCCCGGGGTAGGCGCAGCTTCGACAAGCGACAGGTGCTGGCCGAGCGGGACGCGAACCGGGAGATCGCCCGCGAGATGGGTCGCCGCCTGAAAGGTGTTCCGCGCAGTCGCTGAAAAGCGGAGTGGTCGCCGCCAAATGTCAACCCTGGTATCTCGATCATCGTCCGATTAGGATTTTGAGTAGCCCGAGAAAACACCGGGCCACGGGGGATCCGCCACAACAAGACCTGTTGGGACAGGTCTCCGTGGCCTGCGCAAAAGAGGGGAAGCATTTTGCGACTGAAAAACTGGGGTCGCCTGGCAACCGCCGGCAGCCTCCTCGTCGGACTAGCCTCTTTCTCGATTCCCGCCCACGCTGCCGGAACCCCCACCATCCAGGCCCTGCAACCCGGGACCTGGCAGGTGGCGGAGGTCGGTCCAGCACCGACGCAACCCAAGCCCAACGCCTACGACTATGTCGAGCCGACCCTTTCCGGCGACGTCCTGTTCGCGGACGAATACCAGGCTGGCATCCGCTGCTGGAATGGTTCGACACTGGCGCAGATTCCGCAACCGAATATTCCCACCAGCGAAAGGTATTCCGCAATCGGTGGCGTTTCCTGCACCAATTTCTTCGTGTTCGACTCGCAGGATGTTCCGCAACGCTGGCACTGGAACGGAACCGCCTGGTCGAATACGGCGGCGGGTAGCCAGTATCCGATCGGAATTGTCCGTGCCTTCGCCGCCAACGACATCTGGGCCTTCGACACGATCCAGGGCAAAGGTTTCCGCTTCAACGGCACCACCTGGCAGGCGGTGACCATGCCGACGATCCAGCCTGATGTCATGGTGGGCACCGCGACCAACAACTTCTGGCTGCTGGGCTACCAGTCGACTTCGTCGCGGACCAAGGTGGCGTACCGGTGGAACGGGTCGACCTGGACTCAGGGCACCCTGCCGGCCAGCTACACCGGCTACTTCCATGAGATGGCTGCGGTTTCCGCAAACAACCTCTACGTCTTCGGTACCACCACCGCCCCCGGCTACCTGCGCTTCAACGGGACGGCCTGGGTCCACGAGCAGATGCCCGGCATCACGAAGTACGTCCACGGCGTCGCGTACGGGGCCGGCACCCTCTGGGTCGGCACCTACTACCAGTTCTACCGGCTCACCAACGGCCAGTGGAGCGAGGTCGCCTTCCCGGCGGTCGACAACCCCTACGGCATGAGCATCAAGGACCTGGCCACCGACCCACGCAGCGACACCGTCTTCGCCGGTGGGTACGTCGGATTCGCCGAGGGCGAGCAATTCCCCACGATCATCAAGAACGTCCCGGTGAACTGACCACTCAGGTGAGCTGATCCTCGCCCAGCCTCCTGCATCGCGGTGATCTGGTTCGGCCCTGGCCGGCCAGGTCACCGCGATCTTCTTGCTGGCCGGATCGCCTCGCCTCGTCTAGCCCGCCGCAGCGGCTGGCCGCCGCTCAGCAGCCGGAGCCGCCACACCACGGTGGTCAGGTCGACGGTCAGTCAGCCGGGCCGGTCGCACGGCTCTGCTGCTGATGGCGCTGGACGAGTTCCCGTAGCGCGTCGATCTCCGCGGTGAGGGCGCTCTGCCCCCGCGGCGTGATCCTGATCCAGGTCTTCGGCCGACGCCCGTGATAGCCCTTTTCGACCTGGATCAGCTCCGCCTCCTCCAACACGGCAAGGTGCCGGGAGAGGTTGCCGGCGGTCAGTTCGAGGGCTTCCCGGAGGTAGGCAACCTCCACGCGTTCGGTCTCCGCCGCGATGGTGAGGATGCCGAGCCGGTGACGCTGGTGGACGGTGTCGTCGAGCCCGTTCGTCGGGTACGCCGTACCGCTCGGGCCGCCGGCCTGCTCGTTGTCGTTCACGCTTTCTGGTTCCGCGCCCGACCGAGGTTGTTGTTCCTCGCCCAACCGAGGGCGACGGCACCACCGACGAGGAGCACCGGAGCCGGCAGCAGGGCGGCCACCATGAACCCGAACCGGTTCAGTCCGCCCGACCCGAAGTCCGCGAGGAAGAAGTAGCCGTTCACGAGAAGCACGGCGGCAGCGTAGCCCGCGACCACGATCGACAACCCGCGACTGCGCTCCAATCGGGCCAGGACCACCAGACCCACCACGATGATCAGATGGGGGAACATCCCACGATCGCTGATGCTCAGCAGCCGTCCGGTCAGCCAACTGGTCGCCTCCGACACCGACGTCGCGGCGTTGAGCAGCAGGAAGTCCAGCATAATCGGCAGCGTGAGGCCCAGCGGGATACCCACGATGCCGGCGATGAGGTAGCCCCGGGTCGGCGTCTGCACCCCCACCCGTCGTGCGTGGAACCGGTAGAACCCGAGGCTGGCCACGTAGCCGCCGATGAGCGCCACCAGCCAGTACCAGCCGAGAGACGCCGAGTGTTCGAGGAACTGCCCGCCGAGGCCGGTCAAAATGTGGTTCTCCCGAGGTACCCGCATGGGGGCAGGGTCCACCGACTCGACGTAAAGCGGTGCCGCGATGACCGTGAGCAGGCCGAACAGCAGCAGCGGAAACCAGTAGGCGTGTCGGGCGGTACGGGCATCACGCCGCAGGGCGTCCACTGATGCCAGTAGCTCCGAGGCGGTGGGGTTGTTCGACGGGGTGTTCGTCTGGTCGGACACGGTTGCCTCCGGTCTTGGACGACGCACTGCCACTGTGAGGCCAATAGTTTTGCATCGCAAACCATTTTGCACAATGGCACCATCCAGTCGGCGTCGTCGATCACCAGATTCTCGGCAGGTCGGATATCCACAGCCTGTGAATGGAACATGTGTACGAAGCCGGTCGCGCCCGACCGCCGGTCGGACCGGTCGACCAGAAAGTGTTTCGACTCACCTTGTCGTGCCATCAGCCAGGAGGGCGATTAACCTACTAAAGCTATCGCCAATATCTGATTTCTCCTGACCTGGCCGAACCACCGGTCAGTCAGCGGAGAGATCGGTCGGCGCGCTCGACGCCCCCTCCCCCGCCGAGAAGGACCCACCCGTGATCCGCATCGAAGGTCTCCGAAAGACCTTCCACAGCCGTGGCCGCGACGTGACCGCGGTCGACGGGGTGGACCTCACTGTACGTGATGGGGAGGTCTTCGGTGTCGTCGGGCGTAGCGGTGCCGGGAAGAGCACCCTGCTGCGCTGCGTCAACCTGCTGGAGCGCCCCGACGCCGGCACGGTCACGGTCGACGGGATGGAGTTGACCGCTCTGCGCGAGGACCAGCTACGTACGGCTCGCCAGCGGATCGGGATGATCCACCAGCACTTCGCCCTGCTCAGCTCCCGTACGGCGGCCGGCAACGTGGCGTTCGCGCTGGAGGTGATGGGCGTGCCACGCCGGGAGCGGGCCGGTCGGGTGGCCGAACTGCTCGACCTGGTCGGCCTCGGCGACCGGGCCAACGCCTACCCGGCCCAGTTGTCCGGCGGGCAGAAGCAGCGGGTGGGCATCGCCCGCGCCCTCGCCGGCCAACCCCGGGTGCTGCTCTCCGACGAGGCCACCTCGGCACTGGACCCGGAGACCACCTCGGCCACCCTGGCCCTGCTGCGCGAACTCAACCAGCGACTCGGCCTGACCATCCTGTTGATCACCCACGAGATGGACGTGGTGAAGCGGCTCTGCGACTCGGTCGCGATCATGCGGGACGGACGGATCGTCGAGGCCGGTCCGGTGAACGAGTTGATCGCCCGCCCCGGCTCGGAACTCGCCCGGGACCTGTTCCCGCTCGGTCCCGTACCGGAACTGCCCGACACGACGGTCCTGGACGTCACCCTGACCGGCACCACCGACGAGTCGTTCGTCTCCACCCTCAGCCGCCGGTACGACCTGGACGTCCGCATCCTCGGTGGGGCGGTCGAGCCGCTGGCCGGGACCCGGGCCGGCCGGCTACGGCTGGCGTTGCCCGGCAGTGTCGACCGGCACGGGGACGCGCTGCGACACCTGCGGGACGCCGGTCTGACCGTGGAGGTGGCGCGATGATCTCGCCGGATCTCGTACCGCTGCTCGGGCAGGCGTTGGAGGAGACGGCGTACATGGTGGCCGTCTCCGCCGCGCTGGCCGCCGTCGGCGGGCTGCTGATCGGCGTACTGCTGGTCCTGACCGACCGGGGCGGCCTGCTGCCGGCCCGACCGGTGAACGCACTCCTCGGCCTCGTCGTCAACATCGGCCGGTCCCTGCCGTTCATCATCCTGCTGGTGGCGATCATCCCGTTCACCCGGGCGGTGGTCGGTACGACCATCGGCACGACGGCCGCGATCGTGCCGTTGACCGTGAGCGCCATCCCGTTCTACGCCCGGATCGCCGAGACCGCGATCCGCGAGGTCGACCGGGACGTGATCGCCGCAGCCCGGGCGATGGGCGCGTCCCGCTGGCAGATCATCTTCAAGGTCCTGCTCCGCGAGGCCCGGCCCGGGTTGGTGGCCGGGTTGACCATCACGATCGTCGCGTTGGTCGGCTACTCCGCGATGGCCGGCGTGGTCGGTGGCGGTGGCCTCGGCGACCTCGCCCTGCGCTACGGCTACCAGCGGTTCGAGGACGACATCATGATCGCCACCGTCGTACTGCTGGTGATCTTCGTGCAGGTCATCCAGATGCTGGGCGACCTCATCGTCCGGCGACTCTCCCACCGATGACGGCGTCCCGCCGACCGGTGACACCGCAATCCACAGCTGCACAACCAGACGACGCCCATGGAACCCACCACGGGCGGAAGAACAGAAAGGCAAGAATCGTGCGACGCGCCCTAACCGCCACGCTCGCCGCTGCTGCGCTCGTCCTGGGCCTGGCGGCGTGTGGGTCGGACTCGTCCGATGACACCGGCACCGCCACCCCACCGGACGCCGCACTGAAGATCGGGGTCAGCCCGACCCCGCACGGCGAGATCATCAAGTACGTCCGGGACAACCTGGCCGCCAACGCCGGGCTCAAGATCGACATCGTCGAGTTCACCGACTACGTGCAGCCCAACCGGGCCCTGGCGGAGAAGCAGATCGACGTCAACTACTTCCAGCACGTGCCGTACCTGGACGAGGAGAAGGCGGCCAAGGGCTACAAGTTCACCGCGCTCAAGCCGGTGCACCTCGAGCCGCTGGGCGCGTACTCGCGGAAGGTCAAGAGCATCGCCGACGTACCGGCCAAGGCGGTCGTCGCCATCCCCAACGACCCGTCCAACTCCGGCCGGGCGCTGAACCTGCTGGCCGCCAACGGTCTGATCAAGCTCCGGGACGGCGCCGGGGTCACCGCCACCACCCGGGACATCGTCGACAACCCCAAGCAGCTCCAGATCAAGGAGCTGGAGGCGGCACAGCTGCCGCGCAGCCTGGACGACGCCGCGTTGGCAGTGATCAACGGCAACTACGCGATCGAGACCGGCCTCAAGCCGGCCACCGACGCGCTGGCGCTGGAAAACGCGAAGGACAACCCGTACGCGAACCTGCTCGTCGTGCGTACCGGTGGGGAGAGCGACCCACGGGTGGCGAAGCTGGAGGAACTGCTCCACTCGCCCGAGGTGAAGAAGTTCATCGAGGACACCTACCAGGGCTCGGTGCTCGCTGCATTCTGAGGTCAGAACGGGCCCCTTCCAAGGCGGAAAGCGCTGAGAAGGGGCCCGGCCTAACCCCCCAGCCGGATCTCGGCGTGGACTGCCCCGTCGCCGACCGGCTGGAGCACCGCTCCACACCGACGCAACACACCGAGCGCGGGACCGTTGTCCGCCGTCGTCTCGGCCACCACCACCCGCGCCCCTACCCGGGCCGCCTCCGTCAGTAGCAGCCGCAACGCGGTCACCGCGACCCCCTGCCCCCGGGCTGACTGCCCGAGCCACATCCCGGTCTCAACGGTGGCCGGCTCGTCGCGGCGCCCCATCCGGATCATGCCGAGCACACCCGCGTCGCTCATGATGGCGTACATCTGGTTGCCGGTCGGCCCGGTCAGCCCGCCGTAGCTGGCCCGGTAGAACTCACGGAACGCCTCCCGTCGCGCCTGTGACCAACCGGCCGGTGCCGACACCGGGGGCATCACCTCGTCCGGCTCGGTCTCGGCGGCGGCCACGGACAGCAGTGACTCCAGGATCCGCTCGTCCACCGGCGTCAGCCAGATCTTGCCCGTCACGAGGCGCAGTCTCGCCGTTGCCATCCGGCCTGTCCACCGATTTGGCCTCCGCCGGGGCCGGACGGCTGCCGATCAGATCCGACCGTTCACCCGCTCGCCCGGTCATGATCCCCGTGGTCAGGGAGCGATGTCACCGAAGTGGCACACCGCTGCGGTCGCATCGTCGTACCGCTTGTGCCGGTGGCGGCCGGTCCCGTCGTTCTCGGCCCGCCGGATCCGGCGGATCAGCTCGTCCGGCCCCTGCTCGGTCAACGCGTCCAGCAGTCCCGGCCAGTCGAGCAGCCCGAACTCCTCGACGGCTGCGGAGACACCGTCGGTCAGCAGCGCCGCCCGCCGTATCCGGCCCGGACCGGTCAACGGGAAGGTGCCGGTCACCGCGTGGAACGCCGCATCCGGATTGGCCGCCGCCACCCAGTAGCCGTGGGTCTGGTTCATCTGCTGCCGCTGCAACATCACGCTGCGCTGGAACCGGGCAGCCGGATCACCTCCGGCCCCGGCCGGCGGCCCGGTCACGGCCACCCGGCGCAGATCGGCCATCGCGGCCCGTAGCCGGTCGTCGGAGATCACCCGTACCTGATCGTCCGCCAGGTCGACGACGAGAGGGCTGTCACACAGGATCAGGTAGTCGACGTGGTCGCCGCCGTGTCGGAGCAGGCAGACCGTCGAGGACGGGGTGCCGGGATGGTCGAGATCGCACTGGCCGCCGTGGTCGGACCGGACCGCGAGGATCGCCGCCGCCAGGTTGCCCATCAGCGTGGCTGCGGGCCGGTCGGCAGCGGCCAGGGCGATCCGCGCGGCCAACTGACGGACGTACCAGGCGGGACCGTGTACGCACCCGGTGTCGAAGCCCTCCGGCACGGTCGCCCCGTCGAGTACGCCGACCAGGTCGCCCTGCTGGAAGAAGTGGTCCTCGTTCTCCAGTTGGTCGGGGGCCGGCTCGGACGCCGCACACACCCGCATCGCCGGCCGGACCAGCGGCGCGCCGGTCATAGCACCGCGTCCCCGTCCTGGAACTGGACCGCCAGGCTGGTGTCCAACGCTCGGGCCAGGCGAACCAGGACCAGCAGGGTGGGCATCGTGCCGCCGGTCTCGAACCGGGCGATCGCCGACGGTGTCATCCCGGCGACCTGGGACAGTTGCGCCAACGACCAGCCCCGGCTCTCCCGGAGTTCCCGTACGCCCCGGCCCAGCTCGGCAGCCAGCCGGGCCGCCTCGTACGCGTCGGCTGCACCCGGTGCGGCGGCCCGGCGGTCGCGTAGCGCGGACCAGTCCCGCTCGCTCACCGGCTTCCGCCCTGCGGGAAGCCTGCCCGGTACCTCGCCATAGCCCGATGCTATGGCAAAGAACGCTTACCAGGGCGAGGTTCGAATCTCACCGCATATCAGGAATATCGGTACGGCGGCGCCATGCCCGACGCCGCCGTACCGCCCCCCGTTGTTGGCCTCCGCCACCGAAAGATCACTTGACCAGGTGCGGTAGCGGTCAGCTGATCAGCCGGCTGAAACCGGTCAGCCATCCCCCGAGCAGTGACCGGCTGGTGGTTCGGTCGCTGCCCACGAAGTACAGAAGTCTGAAGCCGCTGGCCACACAGTCACCACACGAAGGACACACATCGACAGAGCTCGGTCAGCGACGCGTAGTAGGTTGGTTCGGCCGAAACCTGAGGGGAATGACGCGTGAGGTTCGAGGTCCTCGGGCCATTACGGATACGTACGCCAGCCGGGGTCGACGTGGCGGTACGCAGCCGCCACGAACGCACGGTGCTGGCCATCCTGCTGTTCCGGGCCGGTAGGGCGGTGACCACCGACCAGCTGGTGGCCGCGCTGTGGCCGGAGCAGCCACCGGCATCCCACATGTCGAATCTGCACACATACCTGTCCCGGCTGCGCAGCCGGCTGCCCGACGTGTCGATCGAACAGGTCAACGGCGCGTACCGGCTACAGGTCGACACCGACGACCTCGACCTGCTGACCTTCCAGCGGGAGGTCGCCGCCGGCCGGGCGGCGCTGGGGCAGGGCGATCCGGCCGAGGCGATCGTCCGGTTCCGACGGGGACTGGCCCAGTGGCGTGGCCAGCCCCTCGCCGATCTCTCCATCAGTTCGCTCGACCCGCAACTCGCCCAACTGGAGGCGGAACGGCTGAGCGTGCTGGAGGACTGTCTGGACGCCGAACTCGCCGTCGGGGCCGGCGTCGACCGCACCGAGGTCCTGGCCGAACTACACGGGCTGGTGGTGGAGCATCCGCTGCGGGAACGCCTGCACGGACAACTGATGCTGGCGCTGTGCCTGGCCGGACGGCGAGCCGATGCGCTGGCGGCCTACCAGAACGCCCGGCAGACGATGATCGAGGAACTGGGCATCGAACCGGGACCGGAACTACGCCAACTGCACCAGACGATCCTGCGCGGCGAGGACGTGACCTCCGCCCTCAGGACCGTTCGCCAGCCGAACCTTCCGCAGCCGGTGTTCCCGGTCTGCCAGCTCCCCCCACCGGTCGCCGGATTCGTCGGTCGGGGCGACATCGTCGAGCAGGTCAGCCGCCTGGTGGCGCCCAGCGAGACCTCCGTACCCCTGTTGGCCATCTCCGGCCCACCCGGCATCGGCAAGAGCGCCCTGGTCGTCCGGGTCGCCCACCAGCTACGCGCCGCCTTCCCGGACGGGCAACTCTTCGCCCACCTCACCGGAGCGGCAGCCCGTCGGGACCCGGCCGGGGTGCTGGCCGACCTGCTCCGGTCCCTCGGGGTGCCGGCTTCGGCCGTACCGCAGGATCTACCCGCCCTGGCCAGCGCCTACCGGGCCCGGCTGGCCGACCGGCGGGTGCTCGTCGTCCTGGACGACGCCGCCGACCCCGCCCAGGTCCGTGACCTGTTGCCCGGTACGCCCGGAAGCGCCGTACTGGTGACCAGCCGTAGCCGGCTCTCCGGGCTCACCGACGCCGCCCACCTGCAACTCGGCCCGTTGACCGATGACGAGGCTCATCGGTTGCTGCTCCAGGTCGCCCGCCCTGACCGGTTCGCGGACGAACCCAACCAGGCGGCCCGGATCGCCGCCGCCTGCGGCAACCTGCCACTCGCCCTCCGTATCGCCGGGACCAGACTGGCCACCCAGATGTCCAGTGTGGCCAGTCTGGCCGACCGGCTCGACGACGAACGCCGGCGACTCACCGAGCTGGCCGTCAGCGACCAGCAGGTACGCGCCAGCCTCGCCCTCAGCGTGCAGACCCTGTCCGAGCCGGCCCGCGCCGCGTTCTCGCTGCTGCACCTGATCGGACCGGTCAGCTTCACCACCTGGACCGTTGCGGCGTTGCTCGGCCGGCCGGACCCCGATCAGGTCATCGACGAACTGGTCGAGGCCAGCCTCCTCGAACCGGTTCATCCGGACGACGGCGAGACCCGGTTCCAGCTACCTGACCTGCTCCGCGTCTACAGCGCCGAGTTGGCCGGTCCGGACAATCCGGCACGGATCGCCGCGCTGGGCCGGCTGCTGGACGCGACCGTGTTCCTGGCCGGGACCGCCGCGACCCGGATCCCCCGTACCCTGACCTGGTCCTACCGGTCCGAGTCGGTACCGGCCGCGCCGCTGCCACCGGGCACCCTTGAGCGGCCGGCTGCCGATCCGATCGGCTGGCTCGACGCCGAACGCGCCTATCTGGTCGGTGTCGTCGTGACCGCGTACGACGAGGGTGCGGACCGGGCGACGCTGCTGCTGGCCGAGCGGCTGGCCCCGTTCCTGTGGGTCTGCGGCCACTGGGCCGATCTGCGGACCGTGCAGCAGGTGGCGCACCGGGCCGCCGACCGGACCGGCAGCCAGCGGGCGAAGGCACGGATGGACCTCATCGCGGGTGTGCTGAGCATCGTCGGCGGGGACGTGGCCACCGCCGACGCCAGCCTGACGGCCAGCCGCGCGGTCTTCGAACGCCTCGACGACCGGCACGGCCTGGCCTGTGTGCTGGCTGACCAGGCGGTGCTCCGGGGCAACTACCAGGACGGGGCCGAAGAGGCGGTACGCATCGCGAAGCGGGCGGTCGAACTGTTCGACGCCGAGGGGGACCGGCTCGGCGCGATCCTGGCCGCCCCGGCGCTCTCCGCCGCGTTACGAAAACTGGGGCGACTCGACGAGGCACTGACGATCGACCAGGCCGCTGCCGACCTGGCTGACCTGATCGAGGCTGCCCCGCTGGTGGTCGCCCGGTGCCTGAACGCGCTCGCGCTGACCCGGTTGTTGAAGGGCGAACCGGCGCAGGCGTACTCGGCGGCGCAACGTGCCGTACGACTGTTGCAGACCAACGGGGAGCGGTACGTCCTCGTCGCCGCCCTGCACCATCTCGCGCTGGCCGCCGCCGGTCTGAACCACCGGGACGAGGCGGTACGGCTGCTCTCCGAGGGCCACGAGGTCGCCGTCGAACTGGGTGACCGGCTCGGGGCGACCGGGCTGGAGCGGGACCTGGCAGCCAGCTGGATCGGTGACGGGCAGGCCGTTGCCGCCATCGGTACGCTGCGTCGTTGCCTCCAGACGTTCCAGTCGATGGGCTTCCGGTCGGCGCAGGCGGCCACGCTGGAGGTGCTGGCCCGGGCGCACGACGCCCTCGGTGAACCGGGCATCGCCGAGGACACCCGTCGCCAGGCCGCACACCTGGCCCGGACACGCGACAGTCGAGCGGCGGTACTCTCCGCCATCGTTCTGCGGCTGGCCGATCCGGTCGATCCTGCCAGTCCGGTCGATCCTGCCAGTCCGGTCGATCCTGCCGGTCCGGCCGGTGAACAGGCCGACGTGGGTGCGCCCGGGGAGCAGACCGACGACGAGCAGCTACCGATGCTGGCCGGATGCGGTACGGGCGTCCCGGAGGTTGTCACACCCTGCGCGTAGCGTCCTGTCGTGAACCGAACTGATCGGCTTTACGGCCTGGTAGAGGAGCTTCGCGCGGTGTCACCGCGCTCGCGGAGCGCCCGCTGGCTGGCGGATCACTTCACCGTCGGCGAGCGCACGATCCGCCGTGACATCAGCGCGTTGCAGCAGACAGGGGTGCCGATCTACGCCGAGCCCGGCCGGTACGGCGGCTACACCCTCGACAAGTCGCACACGCTGCCCCCCGTCAACTTCACCCCCCGCGAGGCAATCGCCACTGCGGTGGCCCTGCATGCCCTCGCCGGTACCCCGTTCCTGGCCGCAGCCCGCTCGACCCTGCACAAGCTCGTCGCGGTCATGCCGGCCCGTGACGTCCAGGCCCTACGGGAGATCGCAGGCCGGATCCAGCTCACCGCTACCGCGCCGGCGGCGGCCTCCGCCCCGGCCCAGCAGGTGCTGGAGGTCGCCGAGCAGGCGCTACTGCGTCGTGCGGTGCTGGTCCTCGACTACGTAGACGAGCGGGGTATCCGGTCACACCGGAATGTGGAACCGTTGGGACTGCTGGGTTCCAACAACCAGTGGTATCTGGTCGGCTGGTGCCGACTGCGGTCCGGCGTACGTGAGTTCCGCCTGGACCGGATCCGCCAGGCCGTCTCGACGGCCGAGGTTGCCCCGGCCCGGCCACTGGCACCGCGGCGCACCGGACCGCCCCGGAACAGCCTCGATCTCTTCGGAAACGCGGACACAGGGCTGACCTGATTCCCCGGAATCATGAATCCGATGAAACAGGACGCCGCATGGCGTGGCCGGTTCACACTACGGACCGGCCCCGCTCTGCCCCGACGAAGGGACTTTGTGGCATGACCCTCAACCCCGACCACGTCGCCTACCGTCCTCTCGACTACCGACTGACCCTGCGGAACCGGTGGGGCACACTGCGGCTCGGTGCCCTCACGCTTGCCGAGCGCATCGGCACCGCCGCGCTCGTACGCCCCCGTCCCGCCCGGGACCGTCGTTAACCAGCCGTAATCCTCTGTCCGGCGCTGCCGGCCGCACAGCCGGTGCGGTCGGCAGCAATCAGATGAGCGGCCCCGGACATCGCCCGACGTGCCCCCGCTTCCTCGGCCAACCGTTCACGGCTGCACGACAAGGCACTGGCTACGTAGCGGCCTTCGAATTGAGCGACTCGACAACCCCGGCGATGGACAGCATGGTCACCGCACCTTCCGTACCGCTCAGAGCAGCAGCCCCACCCCAAGCAGCAACGTGGCGACGACGAGGCTGAGCCCGCCCGCCACCGCAAGCCAGATCAGCTTGTTGGGTCGGGTGGCGGTGGGCCGCACCACCGACAGGAAGCAACGTCAAGATTCCCTGCCGAGCCCCAATCTTGTCAATAGCTAGATTCGCTGCCCGTCGTCGGATCCTCAGCCAACTCGCGTACAGGACTGGTCACAGCGGGTTAGCGTCAGGTACACCGACAGCCGGGCGACGGGGGAGCACCTGATGTTGAAGAAGCTGCATGATTCAGGCCTGACATCCGAGCACTGCTACATGGCCGGATTTGTCAGCATCGGCATCTCGCTACTGAGCTGGTCGCTCTCCAAGCAGCACCAGCACGGGCAGGTCGACCGGGCCGACCGGTGGGGCATCTTCGTCGGCGAGTGGGCCCCGACCCTGTTCGCGCTCGGTAACGGGCTGCGCTCGTACGAGAAATGACCGGAACCGACCCGGCGGCCGGTCAGCGACGGCGGGACCGGGTACGGGATGCGCGCAGCCGCCGCAGCCGACCGACCAGCATCGGTTCGGCGGCCAGCGCGGCCGGGTTGTCCAACAACCCGTTGAGCAACTGGTAGTAGCGGGTTGCCGAGAGGTCGAACGCGTCGCGGATCGCCTGCTCCTTGGCACCCGCATGCTTCCACCAGCGCCGCTCGAAGGCGAGGATCTCCCGCTCACGGGCGGTCAACCCGTCAGGCGACGCATCTTCGACGGCAGCTGATGTGGCTTCGATACCGACCAGGGGCTCCGAATCCTCGTCGGCGACATCCTCGTCGGCGACCGGAGGGGTCGGAACCTCGTCCGCGACCGGCAGCGCCTCGCTGCGTGGTGCCGGCACCACCCGACCACCGTCGACCGCCACAGCGTCAACGACGGGCTCCATGACGCTCTCCAATACATCGAAAAGCACGAACGTGCCAGCGGGCTCCACCAGCCTAGCGGCACCAGCTCAGGAGCGCATCGGACGACGGCGGGGCGGAACTGTCGGAAACATCTCCCCGCCCGCCCTCGACCGTCCGTCGTATGCGACCAGCAGGCGGCCGATGCGGCCGAACATGACGTCGATGCTTGGTGGCGAGCCCTGCGGTCCAACTGTGACGGGCGGGATGGAGCCAACTGCTCCACCCCGCCCGTCGCGACCCCCCGCTCAGGAAACGTCCATGCCCGTCACCTCAGGTGATGTCCCGGCGGCGTATCGCCCACATCGCGGCGGCCAGAACCAGCGCCGTACCGACGCCGAAGACGAGGGCGGAATCCTGCCAGGTGACCAGGAACTCACCCGGTTTGCACTCGCCCATCGCGAAGTCACACGCGCGGTAGTCGTACAGCGTGAAACTCTTCTCGAACCAGGCAATCGCATAGGTCGAAAGGACATAGCGGTCGCCGAACCGCACCCCGGCGATCTGTAGCGCGATCCGTAGGCCGATCTCGCTGACCACACCGATGCCGACCGCGACACCGAGCGCCATCGCGGTGTGCCGACCCAGCGAGGCGAGGCCGAAGGCGACGGCCCCGACCGCCAGCGCCAGGCCGAGCCCTCGGGCCCCACTGATCGCGAAGGACTCCCACACGCCCTGGGTCATCTTGCCGGTGATGCCGTCGTACTTCCCGATCAGCCAGAACGCGGCCGTCCACAGGGCACCGAGCACGACGCCGATGCCGAGCACGCCGCTGAGCAGCACACCCAGCTTGGTGAGCAGCACCGACAGCCGCTTCGGTCGCCAGAGCAGGAGGTTCATCATCCCGCCGGTGTTCCACTCGGCACCGACGTAGGACGCCCCGATGATGAAGGCGAAGAGGGCCAGAATGCCCGAGAAGACCGAGATGAAGACGCCGAACTGTTCCCGGAACTCGAACTGGAAGGGCAGGTACCACTCCGCCTGGAAGTGCTCCCGTTGCGGCGGATACTCCTTGCCGCAGTCCGGCCCGTACCGCTCCTCGACGTTCTCGCCACGCGCCCTGGCTGCCTCACACTCGGCCACGGCCTGCGTGTGGTACCTCACCTGCTGCTGGAACTCCTGCTCTGCCCGGGCCTCGGCGGCGGCGACCCGCGCCGGGTCGATCCTGTGGCTGGCGACCGAGAAGGAGATGGTGATCGCGGCGAGTCCGAGCACGAGCAGGACGAGCAGGACCCGGGTCAGCCGGCGTTTGAAGAGCCGTCGCAGCTCGGTGACGTAGAGGCTCATACTCCCCAACCTCCCTGGGCCGGCGCGGACGGGTCGGACGGATTGCCGGACGCGGGCCGTTCCCCGGCCGTCCCCTGGCCGACCACTGCGGACTGGTCGACCTGGCGGTGCTGACCGGGCACCGGCGTGGTGGCGGTCAACTCCAGGAAGACGCTCTCCAGGTCCACGGTCACCGGCGCCAACTCGCTGACGTAGAGGTCGTGGCCGGCCAGCGTACGACTGATCAGAGCCGGCTGGTCGATGCCCCGGACCATCAGGTGGTCGTCGTGAGCGGTGACCTGACCACCCACCTTGGTGAGCGCCTCGGCTGCCACCGGCAGATCGGTGACCGCCTCCAGGCGTACCCGTACGCCGCCACCGGAGTGCTGGGCCAGCACCTCGCTGACCGGTCCGGCCGCGACCCGTCGACCCAGCGAGATGATGGTGACCGAGTCGCAGATCATCTGCACTTCGCCGAGGATGTGGCTGGACAGCACGACGGTCATGCCCGACTCGGACAGGTTGCGCATCAGTGCCCGCATCTCCCGAATGCCGCCCGGGTCGAGGCCGTTGGCCGGCTCGTCGAGGATCAGCAGCTTCGGGTTCTTCAGCAGGGCCGACGCCACGGCCAACCGTTGCTTCATGCCCAGCGAGTACGTCTTGACCCGCTCCTTGGCCCGGTCCCGCAGCCCCACGAGCTCCAGTACCTCGGTGACCCGCTGCTGCGGTACCTCGCCGGCACCGGCCAGCAACGACAGGGTGTCGGCCGCCGAGAAGTTCGGGAAGAACTGTGGGCTCTCCACGATCGCCCCGACCTGGCCGGCGACCTCGGGCAGGGCGGCGGGCACCTCCTGCCCGAGAATCGCCATCCGGCCACCGTTCGGCCGGATCAACCCGAGCAGCGTACGTAGGGTGGTCGTCTTGCCCGACCCGTTGGGGCCGAGGAAGCCGTGCACCTGCCCCGCCTCGACCAGCATGTCGAAGCCGTCCAGCGCCTGCCGGACGCCCCGACGTCTGCTCTTGTACGTCTTACGTAGACCTTCGATCTCCAGAACCGCCGTCAAGCCGGCCTCCCCGCGTCACGTGTACGACGCCAGAGACGATACTGCGTTATGCGGAATAGTGGTATCCCGACGCGCCGGGGTACCGGACCCAGGTGATGCAGACGGAGTTCAGGCCCGGCCGACGCGGGGGGCGGGTGCAGATGCCACAGGTGGGGTTCAGGCCCGGCTGACGCGGGTGGGGTTCAGGCGCAGATGACCTTGACGCCGGCCTCCTGGAAGGCGGCGACGGTCGCCGGATCGGCACCGGAGTCGGTGACCAGGGTCTCCACCTTGTCCACCGGGCAGATCCGGGCGAAGGCATGACCGCCCAGCTTGGACGAGTCGGCGATGATGACCACCCGCTTGGCCCGGGCCACCATCAGGTTGTTCATCGACGCCTCGCCCTCGTGATGGGCCGCCGCGCCGAGCTGCGGATCGATGGCGTCCACGCCGAGCAGCGCCACGTCCAGGGTCACCTCCCGCAGCAGCGCCCCACCGAGCGGGCCGACCAGCTCGAACGACTGCGGTCGTACCACGCCTCCGGCGACCACGACCTTCATCCGGGACCGGACCAGCAGCTCGTTGGCGATGTTGAGCGCGTTGGTGACCACGGTCAGTTGTGCACCGTCGGCGCTGGTGTTCAACTCGGGCCGGACGGCCAGCGCCCGGGCGACCTCGGTGGTGGTGGTGCCGCCGTTGAGGCCGACCACCATCCCGGACGAGACCAGCGCAGCGGCGGCAGCGCCGATCCGCTGCTTCTCGGCCGAGTGCTTGGCGGTCTTGTAACGCAGCGGCAGGTCGTACGAGACGCCGTTGGCGACCGCACCGCCCCGGGTACGCGTGATCATCTGCTGTTGGGCGAGTTGGTCGAAGTCACGTCGGATGGTGGCCTGCGAGACGTCCAGCCGGGCGGCGGCGTCCTCCACGCTCACCCGGCCACTCTCGGTCAGCAGCTCGAGCAAGGCGTTCCATCTCGCGTACCGGTCCACCTCGGCCTCCATGCGCGTACGGTGAGTGATTTCGTGCACGATAGTGCGCAAAAGTACGTGGACGCAAACCGCTGGCTGCGCAATCCTGCACACTGTTGCCACGACCAACCCACTTCACGCAGAATAACGCTCGAAAGAAGGTCGTACCGAACCGTATTGCGCAGCCATTTCGCCCGCGAGGAGCACTCATGGCGTACGTCGACACGGAAATCGCCAGCCAACCCGACTGCTGGCGGAAGGCCGCCAGCCTCTCCGCAGAACGCACGGGAGCACTGCCCGAACGCGGCGAGCGCGTAGCCGTCGTCGGCTGCGGCACCTCCTGGTTCATCGCGATGGCGTACGCCGCACTCCGCGAGCGTGCCGGCCACGGCGAGACCGATGCCTTCCAGGCCTCCGAGTTCCCGATCACCCGCCGGTACGACCGGGTGGTGGCGATCACCCGGTCCGGCACCACCACCGAGGTCCTCGACCTGCTCGACGCGCTGCCCGAGGGAACCGTCAGCACGGCCATCGTCGGTGACGGGGACTCCCCCGCCGCCCACCGGGCCGACCAGACGGTGGCGATGCCGTTCGCCGACGAGCGTTCCGTGGTGCAGACCCGGTTCGCCACCAGCGCACTCGCCCTGCTCCGGGCCCACCTCGGCGCGAACATCACCGCGTTGGCCGCCGACGCCGAGGTGGCCGTACGCACCCCGCTGCCGATCGACCCGGCCCGCATCGAACAGGTGACCTTCCTCGGTCGCGGCTGGACCATCGGGCTCGCCCACGAGGCCGCACTGAAGTGCCGGGAGGCAGCCACCTTCTGGTCCGAGGCGTACCCGGCAATGGACTACCGGCACGGTCCGATCTCGGTCGCCGGGCCGGGCCGGCTGGTGTGGGCCTTCGGCGAGATCCCACCCGGGCTCGCCGAGGACATCATGGCCACCGGCGCGGCGTTCGTGCACAGTCGCACCCACGGCTGCCACGCGGTGCTCGGCGGCTGGGCGGCCGGCCGTACCCCGCTCGACCCGATGGCCGACCTGATCCTGGCCCAGCGGTTCGCCGTCGCCCTCTCCACCAGCCGAGGGCTGGACCCCGACGCACCCCGCCACCTCACCCGCTCGGTGGTCCTCACTTG
Organism: Micromonospora sonneratiae; assembly: GCF_042679305.1. Classification (NCBI taxonomy): domain Bacteria; kingdom Bacillati; phylum Actinomycetota; class Actinomycetes; order Micromonosporales; family Micromonosporaceae; genus Micromonospora; species Micromonospora sonneratiae. The sequence goes on from NZ_JBHTMP010000036.1 coordinate 74,186, forward strand.
ACCAATCGCACAACCCGCTACAAGGAGCCAGCGTGACTGATGTCGTCGTCGCCCTCGACGTCGGCGGAACCGGGATCAAATGCGCCCTGGTCGACCGCGACGGCGTCAGTCACCACACCGAACGGCACCCGACCGGTGCCGGCCAGGGTGCCGAAGCCGTCATCGGGAACATCCTCGGCATAGCCGAAGGGCTGGCCGGCAAGGCGCTGGCCGACGGCCTCACCCCGGTCGCCGTGGGGATCGCCGTGCCCGGCGTGATCGACGAGGACACCGGCACCGCGGTCTGGTCGGCGAACCTCGGCTTCCGCGACGTACCCCTGCGGGACCTGGTCGCGGCGCGGCTGGGCCTGCCAGCGGCGCTCGGCCACGACGTACGCACCGGCGGCGCCGCGGAGGCCCGG
>NZ_JBHTMP010000037.1:0-74363 GCF_042679305.1 Micromonospora sonneratiae
GATCTGAAGTTATGTCCACAACGTACAGACGATCACGCGGTGGCCGCCTCGCGTCCACCCCGCTCCACCAGCAAGATCTCAAACGGCGGCTGCCGTACTAGCAAGCCCACCGATAGATCTTCAGCTTCGTGACAAGTGCGTAGCACTCGCGGGAAGTCGTGGAGGAATCGGCGGTAGTCGGTCGTTGAGGATCTTCCAGTTCTTGGGGCGATGGCGCGTTCGACGGCGGCGCGGGTACGGTGGATCGTGGTGTTGCACGCGCGGCAAACCTCGGTCAGGCCCTGTCCCGGTGGCCGCTTGTACGGGGTGGTCAAGCCGGTGCCCTGGTAGCCCATGTCGCCGATCGCGCTGGGGCCGTCGGGAGGTAGAGGCTGGCCCAGCGGTCGGCGATACCGGAATCGATGAACGCCTTGCTGTCGGCGGGCTCCTGGGTAGGGGTGCCCGACGTCGACCACCCTGCCGGTGAGGGTGGCCACGGCCTGGACGTTCTGCCCAGACAGGTGTTTCTTGTCGGAGAACAGGCCGATGGTGTCGGCGCGTGCCGACCGGGCGATGAACCCGTCGACCAGCACCGCCTGCGAACGGGCCTGGGCGCTCACCCGCGTGGCGCACTCGTCGAGGATCGCGTCGATGAGCGGTTCGTGTTGCTCCTGGTAGCGCCTTACCGTGACGGTCCCGCAGCCGAACACCTGGGCACAGACGTCCTCGGGCAGGTTGTGGCGTAGCTTGAGCAGGACCATCACCAGCGCCGTGTACAGTGGCACAGCCTTCGGCCGGCCCAGCGATGCCTGCCAGTCCAGGATCAGATCCAACTCGGTGTACAGCCGGTCGAGTTGCTCCCGGCTCAGTCCGGTCATAGGCACCCAACGCGGCTGTCCCCAATCGGCCGGCACTAGCGCCCAGCCTGCCGCTCACACCGCAAGCCACCGCCACAAGATCGGCAGGACGTGCTCCGCGCCGCCGCACAACCCACGGTCGACAGCTGACGTCAGGTCGCCAGCGCCTCGGCCGCTCGACGGATGCCACCCCGGATCATCTCGCTGTAGTCGTCCTTGCTCAGCGCCGACAGACTCTCCTCGGCGCGGGCCAGGTGCTCCCGAGCCTCATCTAGCTGGCCGAGCCGGCGGTAGTCCTCGGCGAGGTTGAGGTGCAGCGACGGCATGAACCCCTGGACCTGCAACGACGAGTGGTAGCGCTGGAGGCGTTCGTCGGTGAGGGTGTCGACCGCTTCGAGGGCGCGCAAATTCCAGGCGAGTTCGTCGGCGGGGTCGTCCTGTAGGTCAGCCAGATAGTGGGCCACAGCGCACCGGTGGAACGGGTCACCGTCCGCCCCGACCCGCTCCCAGAGCGCGGTGAGCTGCTCCCGAGCCGGCCCGGTCTGCCCCGCCCGTCCCAGCTCGACCGCTGCGCTCATCTCGGCGATGATCTCGTCTGGCTTGTCGCTCACTGCCCGCTCCTCCGGTCGGTCGACGCGTCCGGGGAGAGAATCGGGCCTCGACCGGGTCGAGGGTCAAGCCGCCGGTCGCCCGCCGTCGAAACCCCCATCGGGTACGCCAGCGACAAAGCTCGCCCAAGCCTCACATCCGAAGGCGAGCACCGGCCCGGTCGGATCCTTGGAATCGCGTACGGCGACCGCCCGCACCAGCTCGGCCACCTCGACACAGTTGACGTCGGAGCCGCTACGGCTGGACTTGCGCCACACCGCCGGCACCTCGGCCACCTCGACGCAGTCGGCGTCGGAACCGCTGCGACTGGACTTGCGCCACACCGCGTCTGATAGCTCCGGAGTAATCATCTCGGGCTCACTTTCGCTCGTGCTCTATTGCGGCCTGCGCAATAAACTCGACCGACCGGGTCGGGCTGAGCGCCATCGCCGCCAGTCTATCCGCCACCCGGCGGAAGGCGGCCACCTGCTCCGGCTCCTCCAGGAACACGCTGGACATCCTCTGCTCCTGGTGCACCACGGACGGCTCGCGCTCGAAGTCGAGGATCAGGAACGCCCCGTCCAGCCCGGGATGCCCGCCGACGGCGAGCGGCAGCACCGACAGCCTGATGTGCGGGGTCTCGGCCAGTTCGATCAGGCACCGCAACTGGCGGGCCATCACCCGCCGGTCGCCGAGCACCCGACGCAACGCGATCTCGTCCACAATGGCGTGAAACCGCGGTGGCTGCGGACGGTTGAGGATCGCCTGCCGGCCCTGCCGGGCGGCCACCCGGACCCGCGCGTCGGCCTCCGGAATGCCGGCCGCCCGCATCACCGCCCGGGTGTAGTCCTCGGTCTGCAACAGCCCGGGCACCAGCAGCGGCTGCCAACTGGCCAGCCGGGTGGCCTGCGCCTCCAGTTGGAAAAAGGTCTTCGACCACGAGGTAAGCCCTGGGCCGAGCAGCTCCCACCAGCCGCGCTCGCCGGCCCGCTCGGTCATCGCCAGCAGCCGCTTGCGTTCCGCTCCGATCACGCCGTAGATCACCAGTAGCGAGGCCACGTCCTCCGGCCGGATGCCCTGCTGCCCGGTCTCCATTCTGGACAGTCGGGACGGCTGCCAGCCCAATTGTCGGCACACCACCAGCGCGGTCAGGCCCCGCGCCTTGCGCAGCTGTCGCAATTCACCGCCGAGCCCTCGGCTGACCACCGTGGGCAGATATTGCCGCACCATTTTTGCACCCTCCGCAATGCGTTGACTCCGATGCGTGCAGACGGAACTCTAAACAGAAATTGCTCGACAACACAACGGGGTAGCGATCAGCAATTGGAGGGACCCAAATTGCCAATGAATCAATTGACGCCCGGCGGGCCTGAGACGAGCACCGATCGGGCGGCCACGAACGGACGGTTGCTGATGAGCGTGCTGGCGCCATGGGCGCAGCCGTACGATCCGGCGAATTCGCCGGGGCCGATTCCGTCGGTGGTGGAGCGTTTCAGGCGCGATCGGGAACGGCCGTCATCGCCGAGCGACGCGGAGCAGGAAGCCAGTCGCTACACTGTGGTGCTGGTCTCCCCGGACGCGGCCGAGGCGCTGGGACACCACCGCTACGACGTGGGCCTGCGGGTCTACCGCGACGAGTACCTGGCCCAGGACGCCCTCGACCTCGACGAGGCGGCCGACATCATCAAGAAAGCGTGTGGCGAGCAAATCACGCTGACCGAGCACCGCTCCGACCTGACCTACTGGACCGCCCGCGTCCGCCCACCGTCCTGACCACCCCGCCCCACCCCCGTCTTCCCCTGTTGATCAAGAGGTTTGCGTCATGCGAAGCCACTCTTTCTGACCTAAATCTCTTGATCAACAGGGAAAGACGGGTTAGGCCGATTCGAGCAGCAGGGAAATGCCCTGGCCGACTCCGACGCACATAGTGCAGAGCGCCCGACGCGCTCCGCGATTACGCAATTCCAGGGCGGCGGTCAGCGCCAACCGGGCTCCGCTGGCCCCCAGTGGGTGCCCGAGAGCGATCGCCCCACCGTTGGGGTTGACGTGTTCGGCGTCCTCCGGCAGCCCGAGTTCCCGCAGCACCGCCACCGCCTGAGCGGCGAACGCCTCGTTCAACTCGACCACGTCGACCTGCGACAGGCTCAGCCCCAGCCGGGCCAGCAGCCGGTTGGTCGCCGGGACCGGGCCCACGCCCATCACCCGGGGTGGCACGCCGGCAGCGGCGGCACCGGTGACCCGGGCCAGCGGGGTGAGGCCGTACCGGTTGACCGCCGCCTCGCTGGCCACCAGCAGCGCCACCGCGCCGTCGTTCACACCCGACGAGTTGCCGGCGGTCACCGTACCCCCGTCGCGGAACGGCGTGGGCAACGCGGCGAGGCGCTCCAGGGAGGTCTCCCGGGGGTGCTCGTCGACGCTCACCAGCCGGGTGTCGCGTCGGCCCTCGGGCACCGAGATCGGCACGATCTCCTCGGCCAGCCGGCCGTTGGCCTGTGCCCTGGCGGCCCGCTGCTGGGAACGCAGGGCGAACGCGTCCTGGGTGGCCCGGTCGACGCCGTACTCGGCCGCCACGTTCTCGGCCGTCTCCGGCATCGAGTCGGTCCCCCACCCCTTCCGCATGAGCGGGTTCACGAACCGCCAACCGATGGTGGTGTCGTGGATCTCGGCGGTACGGGAGAAGCCGCTGGTCGCCTTCGGCAGCACGAACGGGGCCCGACTCATGCTCTCCACACCACCGGCGACGACCAGATCGGCGTCCCCGGCGACGATGGCCCGGGCGGCGGACGCCAGCGCGTCCAGCCCGGAACCGCAGAGCCGGTTGACAGTGGTGCCCGGTACCCCCTCGGGCAGACCGCCCAGCAGGGCCGCCATCCGGGCCACGTTGCGGTTGTCCTCGCCCGCCTGGTTGGCACAGCCCAGCACGACGTCGTCGACCGACGCCCAGTCCACCGAGGGGTGCCGGGCCACCAGTTCCCGGATCACATGGGCCGCCAGGTCGTCCGGTCGTACGCCGGCGAGCGCGCCAGCATACCGGCCGATGGGGGTGCGTACGCCGGAAACGAGAAATGCCGCTGTCACGTCAGGCAGGATATCCAGGTCTTTCCCGAGCGTCAGGCCCGGAGCCGGCGGGGGCGGCGTACGCCACCGAGTCCGGTTCCGACGGTCCGCCCGCCGGGATAGATTGGTCGGCATGGCTCAGCCCCAGTTCGGCCGGGAGACATCGAGCACCGGCGAGTTCGTCCGACAGTCCAACCGGTTCACCGGTCGGGTGAGTGCCGAGTCGCAGTCCCCGCCCGGCGGCGGGCCGGACGAGCAGGGCAGGTGGCCGCTGGAGGCCGGACGCTACCGGCTCATCTGGTGTCGGGCCTGCCCGTGGGCACACCGGGCCCGGATCGTCCGGGGGCTGCTCGGCCTCGACGACGCGATCTCGTTGGGCACGGTCGACCCGATCCGGGACGATCGCGGTTGGCGGTTCACCCTCGACGCGGATGGTCGTGATCCGGTGCTCGGGGTGAAGTTCCTCTCCGAGGTCTACCTGGCCACCGACCCGGAGTTCACCGGCCGAGTCACCGTTCCGGCGCTGGTCGACACGGTCACCGGCCAGGTGGTCACCAACGACTATCCGCAGTTGACGCTCGACTTCTCCACGCAGTGGCGGGACCTGCACCGACCCGGTGCCCCGGACCTGTACCCGGTGGCGTTGCGGCCGGAGCTGGACGGGTTGATGGCCGACATCCACCGGGACGTCAACAACGGGGTCTACCGGTGCGGGTTCGCCGTCTCGCAGCGGGCGTACGACGAGGCGTTCGTCCGGCTGTTCGAGCGGCTCGACGCGCTCTCGGTCCGGTTGGCCGACCGCCGCTACCTGATGGGTGACTCGATCACCGAGGCGGACATCCGGCTCTTCACCACGCTGGTCCGGTTCGACGCCGTCTACCACGGGCACTTCAAGTGCAACCGCAACAAGCTGACCGAGATGCCGGTGCTGTGGGCGTACGCCCGTGACCTGTTCCAGACCCCGGGTTTCGGGGACACGGTCGACTTCAGCCAGATCAAGGCGCACTACTACCGTACGCATCCGGCGATCAACCCCACCGGAATCGTGCCGTTGGGTCCCGACGAGTCCGGTTGGACCGCCCCGCACGGACGTGGCTGACCGGTCGACCATCGCGTTTCTCGCTGCCACCGCCGCCGCCATCTGCACCGTGGTCGGCGCTGGCGCCGTGACCGTCGCGGTGGTCGCCGGGCCCGGGCCCGGGCTGACCGGGTACGTCAGTGAGGCCGGCATCGCCACCAGCGCGTACGCGTCAACGTTCCAGCTGGGCATGTTCAGCCTGGCCGCCGCCCTGTTCCTGTTCGCCACGGCACTGCCCCCGACGCTACGACCGGCCGCCGCCCTGCTGGCCCTCAGCGGGCTGTCGACCGTGCTCTCCGGCGCGGTGACCTGCACCGACGGTTGTCCGCTGCCCCCGTTCGAGCGGGCCACCACCGCTGACCTGGTGCACGGTGGGGCGGCCATCGCCGCCGTCGCCGCCTCGGTCTTCGCCATGTTGGTGATCGTCGTGTCGCCCCGCGCTCCCCGGTCGTTGCGGCGGCTGTCCGTGCTGGCCGCCGCCTTCGCGCTGCCGCTGTCGGCGACGGTCGGCATCGCGATCCTGACGCTCGGCCGGGGAAGGGTGGTGGGCGTCGTGGAACGACTGTTGCTGGCCAACGTGATGCTGTGGGTGCTCACCGCCGCCGTGGTGGTGGTGATCCAACATCGGCGGGCGGTCCGTTTGTTCCCCCGGGGCCAGTAAGGAGCCTCACGCCAACTACTCCTTCCCCTACCGGCCCCGCTCGCGTATCGTGGCCAGACGATGATCAATGTCTGGTGTCTCACTGCCCGCCTGTATGTCGACCTCCGACTACAGGCCAGCGGCATCTGTCGCGCTCAGCCGCCCCGCTGACCGTCGACCTCTTCCGGGGATGGAAACCCGGACCAGACTCTTGGACTCCCTATGCTCGCCGCACTTCGCAAGGTGCCCTTTTCCGTACAGATCCTGCTCGGCCTGGTGCTCGGCGCCGGCCTCGGCTACCTGGCCCGGGCCAGTGACGTCTCCTGGCTCGGCACCACCCTCGACACCATCGGCAGCCTCTTCGTCCAGCTGCTGAAACTCGCCGTACCCCCGCTCGTCTTCACCGCCATCGTGGTGAGCGTGGTCAGCCTGCGGGGCGTGGCCAACGCCGCCCGGCTGGCCGGCAAGACCCTGCTCTGGTTCGCCATCACCGCGTTGGTCTCGGTCGGGGTCGGTATCGGCGTCGGCCTGATCACCAACCCCGGCCAGGGCGTCACCCTGGACATCGCCGGCGCGACCGCCCCGAAGAAGACCGGTTCCTGGACCGACTTCCTCACCGGCATCGTGCCCACCAACCCGGTCGGCGCGTTCGTCGAGGGCAACGTACTCCAGATCGTCTTCCTCGCCCTGGTCGTCGGCGCGGCGGCGCTGCTCGTCGGCAAGGCCGCCGAACCGTTCGTCGACCTCAACCGGTCGCTGCTGGAGATCGTCCAGAAGGCGCTCTGGTGGGTCATCCGGCTCGCCCCGCTGGGCACGCTCGGCCTGATCGGGCACGCCGTCGAGTCGTACGGCTGGGACCTGCTGGCCCCGCTGGCCACCTTCACCACCGCCGTCTACGTCGGCTCCGCGATCGTGCTCTTCGTGGTCTACCCGCTGGTGCTGATCGTCGCCGGCCGGCTCAACCCGCTGCGCTTCTTCGCCGGGGCGTGGCCCGCCATCGAACTGGCCTTCGTCTCCCGCTCGTCGGTGGGCACGATGCCGGTGACCCAGCGGGCCGTGGAGCGGCTCGGCGTCCCCCGCGAGTACGCGTCCTTCGCGGTGCCCTTCGGTGCCACCACCAAGATGGACGGTTGCGCCGCCATCTACCCGGCGCTGGCGGCCATCTTCGTCGCCCAGGTCTTCGACGTGGCCCTGCGCCCGGTCGACTACCTGCTGATCGCCTTCGTGTCGGTGGTCGGTTCCGCCGCCACCGCCGGTCTGACCGGCGCGATCGTGATGCTCACCCTCACGCTCAGCACGCTGGGCCTGCCGCTGGCCGGTGCCGGTCTGCTCCTGGCGATCGACCCGATCCTGGACATGATCCGTACCGCGACGAACGTGGCCGGGCAGGCGCTGGTGCCGACGGTCGTCGCCGCCCGGGAAGGGCTGCTGGACCGTAGGGCGTACGACTCGGCCGGCCGGCGTGGGCTGGACGAGAGCCCGGCGGTCACCGAGCCCACCCGGGGTGACGAGCCGGCCCCCGTACCGGCCTGATCGTAGGGAAGGGCCCTTCTCATCGCTTTCTGCCTTGAGAAGGGCCCTTTCCTGCCCCGAAGCTCAGAACAGCACGGTGGCGAAGGTGCCCACCGACTGGAATCCGCACCGCTGGTAGACCCGACGGGCCGGGGCGTTGTAGTCGTTGACGTAGAGGCTCACCGTCGGTGCCACCCGGGCCAGGGCGTCCCGTACCACCGCCGCCACCGCGGCACCGGCAATCCCCCGGCCCCGCCACTCCGGTGCCACCCAGACCCCCTGGATCTGGGCGGTACGCCGGGTGACCACGGCCAACTCGGCCTTGAAGACCACCTGCCCGTCGACGAACCGGGCGTACGCACGCCGCGCCCGGACCAGTTCGGTGACCCGCCGCCGGTAGCCGAGACCGCCGTCCTCGGTGAACGGCGAGATCCCGACCTCCTCGGTGTACATCGCCACCGCCGCCGGGAACAACAGGTCCACCTCTGCCGGCTGGACCAGACGTACGTCTGGGTCGACCGCCATCCGGGGCACGGTGTCGGTGGCCAGCAGCGGCTGATTGGGCCGGATGTCCCGGGCCGGGCCCCAGTGCGGCGAGAGGCGATCCCAGAGGCCGAGCACCGCGTCGGCCCGGCCGACTATCGACGAGCAGATCCGTTCCTGGTCGCTGAGCAGGTCCGCGAACGCCGCGATCGCCGGCGCCTCGGCCAGCACCGGGGTGAGGTGGCCACCGAACCAGCACAGCGCCTCGACCCGACGACGCGCGCCGTAGCCGAAGACCCGGCCTTCGGCCCGCCACCAGGACAGCCCGTGCGCGGCCACCTGTTCAGCGACCTGGGCGGCCCCGATGGGATCACGGTCGAGGAGCTTTTCGACCGCACCGCGCTCGGTTTCCCCCAATTGCCGTACCGGCACCATCAGCACCCCTTCAGGGTGCCAGATGCCGGACGGGCAGGCGGGCCTGACGCTGGGCGAGGCGGCTCATTCACGGGCTTTCTCCATCATGGCACGCTGACCGGTTCCGCATCTGCCGGCGCGGGCCGGGTCCGGGCCGCCCAACCGACCACCGGCGGCACCAGGGCACCCAGCCCGACGAAGAGGACACCGAGCACCAACCAGCCCGGTGCTCCCCAACCGACGGCCAGCGTGGTCACCACCACCGGGGCGAGCATCCCGCCCAACTCCATGCCCATCGCGTACGCCCCCTGGTACTGCCCGTGCGCGTGGGCGGGAGCCAACCCGAACGAGATGCCCCAGCCGGCTGCGGAGTGCCACAGTTCGCCGATCACGTGGGCGAGTGCCCCGGCGACCAGCAGTCCGACCGCTGCCGCCGTCGACACCGAGCCACTCGCGGCGAACAGGACGCAGGCGGTGGCGATCGCCAGGCCGGCCCGGCGCGAGGCGCGACCCGCCCCGGTGAGCCGTTCGGTCCCCCGCGAGGCACGGACCTGGAAGAGCACCACCATGATGGTGTTCACCAGCATCAGTACGGAGATGAGCCAGCGGGGTGCGGTGGTGTGCTGGGCGATCCACAGCGGCAGGGCGATGTTGAGCAGCCCGAAGTGCATCGACATCAGCCCGTCGAGCACGGTGAAGGCGAGGAACGGCCGGTCCCGTAACGCGATCAGCCGGGGCCCGTGTTCCGGTGCCGGGACCGGTGGGATCGGCGCCAACCGGGTGAGGACCGCCGCTGCGGTCAACTCGGCGACCGCGTTGACCAGGATCAGCGCCACATAGCTGGTACGGGTGTCGGCGGCGATGCCGATTCCGGCGACGGCGGCACCGACCGAGATCCCGACGTTGGTGGTGGCCCGCAGGTAGGCGCGGGTGCGGACCCGTTGGTCGGCTGGGACGGCGCCGGCGATCACCGCGCCCTGGGCACCCCGGTAGGCGGCGCTGGCCAGGGCGGTGCCGATGCCGACCGCGAGGAACGCCGGGAACGACCGGACGGTGACGAGCAGGCTGGTCAGTACGGCACCGGCGACCAGCGCGGTGAGCTGGATCCGCCGCGGACCGTACCGGTCGGCGAGGTAGCCCATCGGGGTGCTGGCGACGAGGCCGACCAGCGCGAAGACGCTGAGCCCGAGACCGACCTGCCCGACCGACAGGCCGACCGACCGGGTCAGGAAGAGCGCGCTGGCGGCCAGCCAGATTCCCCGGCCAACGGTTCTGACCAGGGTGGCGAAGGTGAGGACCCGGGCCGGACCCGGTTCAGGGAGCAGTCGTCGCACCCGGGGACATTAACAAGACGGACGTACGGTTTGCTATTTGCGTCCCGGCATACGAAACGGGTGGCCGACCCGTACCCGGGGCCAGCCACCCGTTGCGTGGTTCAGCGGTACCTGTCTCAGTGCACCGTCACCGTCGCGCCGCCCGGCACCAGATCGCGCAGGTCGTCGGGGAGTTCGGCGCCCATCTCCCCGGCCAGTCGCAGCGCCTCCTCGATCAGGGTCTCCACGATCTGCGCCTCCGGCACGGTCTTGATGACCTTGCCCCGTACGAAGATCTGCCCCTTGCCGTTGCCGGAGGCCACACCGAGGTCGGCCTCACGGGCCTCCCCCGGCCCGTTGACCACGCAGCCCATGACCGCCACCCGCAGCGGCACCGGCAGGCCTTCCAGCCCGGCGGTGACCTCCTCGGCCAGCTTGTAGACGTCGACCTGGGCCCGGCCGCAGGACGGACAGGAAACGATCTCCAGACCCCGCTCACGCAACCCCAGCGACTCCAGGATCGCCGCACCGACCTTGATCTCCTCGACCGGCGGCGCGGACAGCGACACCCGGATCGTGTCGCCGATCCCCTCGGCCAGCAGCGCACCGAAGGCGACCGCGGACTTGATCGTGCCCTGGAACGCCGGTCCCGCCTCGGTCACCCCGAGGTGCAGCGGATAGTCGCACTGCTGCGCGAGTTGCCGGTACGCCCGGACCATCACCACCGGGTCGTTGTGCTTCACCGAGATCTTGATGTCCCGGAAGCCGTGCTCCTCGAACAGCGAGCACTCCCACAGCGCCGACTCGACCAGCGCCTCGGCGGTGGCCTTGCCGTACTTGGTCAGCAGCCGCTTGTCCAGCGAGCCGGCGTTGACGCCGATCCGGATCGGCACCCCGGCGTCGGAGGCCGCGCGGGCGATCTCCTTCACCTTGTCGTCGAACTGTCGGATGTTGCCCGGGTTGACCCGGACCGCCGCACAACCCGCGTCGATGGCGGCGAAGACGTACCTGGGCTGGAAGTGGATGTCGGCGATCACCGGGATCTGCGACTTCTTCGCGATCGCCGGCAGCGCCTCCACGTCGTCCTGGGACGGTACGGCCACCCGGACGATCTGGCAGCCGGCCGCCGTCAACTCGGCGATCTGCTGGAGGGTCGCGTTGACGTCGGCGGTCAGTGTGGTGGTCATCGACTGCACGGAGACCGGTGCGCCACCACCCACCGGGACCGAACCGACCATGATCTGGCGGCTGGCTCGCCGGGGAGCCAGCGGCGGGGGTGGCACGACGGGCATGCCGAGACTGACAGCAGTCACTGGGGCACTCACCTTGTGAAGAGCGTGATCGGATTGATCACGTCCGCGGTGACGGTCAGCAGTGTGAAGGCACCACCGATCAGGATCACCGCGTACGTGAAGGGCATGAGCTTGAAGTAGTCGACGCGGCCCGGATCGGGCCTGCCCAGCCGGGCGAAGACCCAGGAACGGGCCCGCTCGAACCAGGCGATGGCGATGTGCCCGCCGTCCATCGGCAGCAACGGCAGCAGGTTGAACGCGCCGAGGAAGAAGTTGAGGGAGATGAAGAGCATCACGAAGATTTCCCAGGCGTCGTTCTCGACCGCCTCGCCGCCCAGCCGGCTGGCGCCGACCACGCTGATCGGGGTGTCGATGTCCCGCTCGGCCCCGGTGATGGAGGCCCAGAGCGCCGGAATCTTCTCCGGGATGCGGGCCATCGCCTGGACGGTGGCCACCGCCATGTTGCCGGTGTAGTCGGCGGTCGCGCCGACCGCGTCGACCGGTCCGTACGTGACCATGGTCGGCTTCTGGATATCCAGCCCGACCCCGAGGGCGGAGACCGTGGTGGTCGCGCCGGTGTCGTCGTCCAGCGGCGCGCGCTGCACCGACGCCAGGTTGAGCTGGGCGCTGCCCTCCGCCCCGTCCCGGACGTAGGACACCGTCGCCGGGCCGGGCGGGGTCGCCCGGACCACCTGGAGCATCTCGCCCCAGTTCGCCACCGGCCTGCCGTTGATCGCGGTGATCCGGTCGCCGTCGCGCAGGGCCTGTGCCGCCGGGCTGGCCGGGTCACCGGGTGCGCAGGCGCGGGCGGCGTTCTCCACCACCACACAGTCGGCGATCGCGATCACCGCCGGCTCCTGCCGGGCCTGTGCCTCGGTGGCCGGGAACTCGGGGTTGGGCAGGCCCATGAACATCGCGGCGAGCCAGAGCGTGACGATGGCCAGCGCGAAGTTGACGACCACCCCGCCGGCCATCACGACCGTGCGCTTCCACACCGGGAACCGCCACATCGCCCGGGGCTCGTCGGCCGGATCGACGTCGTCGTCCTGCGGGGTCATTCCGACGATCTTGCAGAATCCGCCCAGCGGGATCGCCTTGAGACCGTACTCGGTCTCCCCCCGCTTGAAGGACCAGATGGTGGGGCCGAAGCCGACGAAGTAGCGGGTGACCTTCATCCCGAAACGCTTGGCCGTGAGCATGTGCCCGGCCTCGTGCAGACTCACCGAGATGAGGATCGCCAGGGCAAAGAGCACCACCCCGAGCAGGTACGCCATCAAGCTCCTTCCACCGTCATCTTGATGATCTCCTGGGCGTGCCCGCGGGCCCAGGATTCCGCGGCCAGCACATCTTCGACCGTACCCGGTTCCGCGAAATCGGGCGCCGCCTCCAGAACCCGCTGCAACGTGTCGACGATGCCAAGAAACGGTAGCCGACCCGCGACGAAGGCGGCGACGCACTCCTCGTTGGCGGCGTTGTAGATCGCCGGCCGGCAGCGCCCCTCGACTCCGGCCTGCTTGGCGAGTCGTACGGCGGGAAACGCCTCATCGTCCAGCGGGTCGAACCGCCAGGTGTGCGCGGCGGTCCAGTCGACGCCGTTCGCCGCACCCGGCACCCGGTCCGGCCAGCCCAGCGCCAGCGCGATCGGCAGCCGCATGTCCGGCGGGCTGGCCTGCGCGATGGTCGAGCCGTCGACGAACTCCACCATCGAGTGGATCACCGACTGCGGATGGACCATGACCTCGATGTCGGCGTACGGCACGTCGTACAGCTCATGCGCCTCGATCACCTCCAGCGCCTTGTTGACCAGCGTGGCGGAGTTGATCGTGACCACCGGCCCCATGTTCCAGGTCGGGTGGGCGAGGGCCTGCTCGACGGTCACCTCGGTCAACTCGTCCCGCCGGCGACCCCGGAACGGGCCACCGCTGGCGGTGACGATCAACCGCCGTACCTCGGCCCGGTCACCGGAGCGCAGGCACTGGGCCAGCGCCGAGTGTTCCGAGTCGACCGGCACGATCTGTCCGGGTCGGGTGGTCGCGGCGCGGACCAGCGGGCCGCCGGCCACCAGTGACTCCTTGTTGGCCAGGGCGAGCGTACGACCGGCGCGCAGCGCCGCCAGGGTCGGTGCCAGCCCGAGTGAGCCGACCACCCCGTTGAGCACCACGTCACACGGCCACTCGGCCAACTCGGTCATGGCGTTCGGCCCGGCAACGATCTTGGGAATCCGGTAGTCGCCGGTCGCGTACCCCTTCTTCTGCGCCTGGGCGTAGAAGGCCAGTTGCAGATCCTGGACCGCCGACGACCGGGCCACCCCGACCACCTCGACCCCGAGTTCCAGCGCCTGGGCGGCCAGCAACTCAACGTTCCCGCCCCCCGCACCGATACCGACCACCCGGAAGCGGTCCGGGTTTCGGCGGACGATGTCGATGGCCTGTGTGCCGATCGATCCGGTGGAACCGAGCAGGACGATGTCGCGGGGAGAACTCATCCGGTCAGTGTAAGGAAGGGCCCCTTCCTGTCGTTTTCTGTTGTATAGGAGGCCCTTCCTAGCGACGCAGCAGGAAAGTCTCCAGCTCCTCACCGCCGTACCAGTCGGTGCGCCGGCCGATCGGGACCATGCCCAACCGCCGGGCGACGGCCATCGACGCCTCGTTGCCGGGCGACACCACCGCGTAGATCTCGGTCAGCCCCCTGGCGAAACCCCGCTCGACCGCGCCCCGTGCCGCCTCGGTGGCGTAGCCGTGTCCCCAGCAGTCGGGGTGCAGGTGCCAGCCCACCTCAATGTCGTCGGTCAGCGTCCGCTCGTCCCGGCCGGGCAGCGGCTTGAGCAGCACCGTACCTACGATCTGGCCGGTTTCCCGGAGCTGGATCGCCCAGATGCCATAGCCGCTGCCGAACGTGGCGTTGCGCCGGTGCCAGTTCTGCACCAGTTCGATCGCCCCCTCCGGGGCGGTCAACGGCAGGTGCGGGGCGCCGAGGAAGCGGGCGACCTCGGGCCGCGAGTAGATGTCGTACGCCCGGTCCAGGTCCGCCGGGTCCTCGGTCCAGTCGCGGATCACCAGCCGCTCGGTTTCATAGATCGCCACGCGGAGACTCTACGGCTTCTGGATCACCGCGAACGGAACGGACCGGTCACCTCGTAGGTGATGCCGCCGCTGCCGGCGCTGCCGCCCGAGGTGCCCCGCTGGGAGGAGAAGTAGAGGCGCGAGCCGTCCGGGGAGAACGCCGGGCCGGTGATCTCCGACGAGGACTGGCCGAGGATGCGCAGGAAGGGTGCCACCACACCGGCCGGGGTGATGACGTTGATCTCCATGTTGCCGCCGTCCTCGGCGACATAGAGATCTCCGCCGGCCGTACCGGTGATGTTGTCCACCCCGGTCAGCGGGGCCGCGCCGGCCGGGACCAGCGAGTCGTCGTACGCCAGGTCGAGCCGCTGGCCGACCGCGTCGTACGCCCAGACCCGGTTGTCCCCCTTGGTGGTGAACCAGCAGGTGTCCCGGTCGTACCAGCAGCCCTCCCCGCCGTCGAAGTGCTTGGCCGCCGCCACCTGGGCCCGCGTGGCGACCGGGAACCCGTCCCGGTCGGGTACGTCCTGCCAGGTCACCGGCCCGGCGGTCTGGTCGGCCGGGGCACAGAGCACCTGCACCTTCCCGGTACGCAGGTCGCCCCAGGTGTCCGGGACGAACCGGTAGAAGCAACCGTCGCCCTCGTCCTCGGTCAGGTAGACCACCCGTCGGCCCGGGTCGCAGGCGGCAGCCTCGTGCTTGAACCGACCCATCCGGGTCCGTTCCTCGGCCGGGCGGCTGCCGTCCGGCCAGGTCTCGAAGACCCGCCCGAGCGGCACCTCCTCGCAGGAGAGCCAGGTTCCCCACGGGGTCGCCCCACCCGCGCAGTTGACGTTGGTGCCGCTGAGGATCCGGTACGCCGAGGCGACCGAACCGTCCGCGTGGAAGCGCACCGCCGAGGCGCCACCGGTCAGCGGGATCTCGGAGTTGGAGACGTAGATCCAGCCGTCCCCGGCCGGGAAGCAGGCACCTCCGTCCGGGGCCCAGTGCCAGGTGTACGAGGTGCCGGCGACCCGCTGCCCGGATCGGGCGATCACCCGACTGGTGAAGCCGGCGGGCAACTGGATGCCGTTGGCGTCGGCGGCCAGCAGGTCGCCGTACGGGCTGGGGCCGGGTTGCGCCGGATCGGCGAACTGTTCCTGCCACCGCTGGCGGGCGAACGCCTGCTGCCAGAGCACTCCGGCGAAGGCGGCGGTACCGGCACCGAGGACGGCGGTGCGCAGGATCGTACGACGCTCCACGATTACCTCCCCAACGGTCGATGTCCTGACGACGATAGAGCCGTCAGGACATCGATGAAACCCGCTATTTGGTGAACGCGTGGTGACGACTCTCCCGCTCGGACTCCGGTTCCGTCGTCACGGCCGACTGCGGCTCGGCCGACTCGTGGATGCCGTACCGACGGTAGAAGCGGGCCAGGGGCCCGGGCGCCCACCAGTTCCAGCGGCCGAGCAGCCGCATCGTGGCCGGTACGAGCAGCGCCCGGACCAGCGTCGCGTCGACCACGATCGCCACGATCATGCCGACCCCGATCAGTTTGATCATCATGATGCCCCCGGTGGCGAACCCGGCGACCACCACGATCAGCAGCAGGGCGGCAGCGGTGATGATCCGGCCGGTGTGCTGCAACCCGGTCTCCACCGAGGCGGTGTTGTCCCCGGTCCGGTCCCACTCCTCCCGTACCCGGGAGAGCAGGAAGACCTCGTAGTCGGTGGCGAGCCCGAACAACACGGCCAGCATCAGGATCGGGCTGCTCGGCTCGATGAAGCCGGACGGGGTGAAGTCGAGCAGGCCGGAGAGGTGCCCGTCCTGGAAGACCCAGACCACGACACCGAACGACGCCCCGATCGACACGAGGTTCATCAGTACCGCCTTGATCGGCAGCAGCACCGACCCGAAGGCAAGGAAGAGCAGCACCAACGTTGCCGAGGCCATCACCAGCGCCATCCAGGGCAGCCGGGAGACCAGCCCGTCCAGCAGGTCCAGGTCGATGGCCGGGCGACCGCCGACGAGCACCTCCACACCGGCGGGCGTTTCCAGGTCGCGGATCGCCCGTACCGCGTCCTTCGCGACGTCACCGCCCACCTCACCGGTGTAGCCCACCGACAGCAGGGTCGAGCCGTCCCAACTGCCGGTCACCCGGGTGCCGGTCACCCCGGCCACCCCCATCACCTGGTCGGCGAACCGCTGGGTCTGCTCGGCGCTGGCTCCGGAGACCAGCACCTCGATCGGGGCGGTGTTCCCGCCCGGGAAGTCCGCCCGGATCCGTTCGCTGACCATCCGAGCGGGCGCCTCGGCCGGTAGCACCCGCTCGTCGAAACCGCCAAAACTGATCTTCAGAAATGGTGCCGCCAGGACGAGCAGCACCACGATCACGCCGCTGGCGTAGAGCACCGGGCGACGCATCACGCTGCGGGCCAGGCGGGCCCAGCCGCCGGCCGGTGCGGTGGCCCCGACCGGGCCGGCCTTCGCCCTGCGACGCGACCAGGGCAGCGGGATACGGAGCGCGTTGATCCGGGGCCCGAGGATCGCCAGCAGTGCCGGGAGTACGGTCAGCGAGGCCAGCATGGCAAGCAGCACCGCGGCCATCCCGCCCAGCCCCATCGAGCGCAGGAACGCCTGCGGGAAGATCAGCAGACTGGCCAGGGCCAGCACGATGGTGAGCCCGGAGACCATGACGGTACGACCGGCGGTGACCATCGTCCGGCCGATCGCCGTACCGGTGTCGTGGCCGGCGGCGAGCTCCTCCCGGAACCGGCTCACCACGAACAACGCGTAGTCGATCGCCATGCCGAGGCCGATGAGGGTGATGACGTTGATCGCGAAGATCGACACGTCGGTGACCATGGCCAGCAGCCGGACGAGGACGAATCCGCCGACGATGGCCAACCCGCCGATGAGCAGCGGGGTCGAGGCGGCGACCAGCCCGCCGAAGATCAGGATGAGCAGCACCAGCAGGATCGGCAGGGACACGATCTCCGCCTTGGTGATGTCCTCGGTGGTCTGGTCGGTCGCCGTCGCCTGGATGGCCACCGGCCCGCCGACCTCCGTGGTCACCCCCGGCGCATCGAGCACCGGGCGCAGCGCGTCGTAGGCGTCCCGCTTGCGGTCCTCGTCATCGGTCCGCAGCACGATCATCGCGTACGTGGCGTGCCGGTCCTTGGCCACCAGGCTCGGTTCCTGGGTGTCGTACCAGGTGGTCAGGCTGGCCACCTCGGGCCGCTGGCGCACCCGGTCCAGGGTCGCGGTCACCGGGTCACGGAACGCCGGCTGGTCCACGGTCGTCGCATCGCTGGAGTAGAGCACCAGCAGGTCGGCACCGTGGCTGCCCAGCGCCTCGGTGATCCGCTTCTGCACCCGGCTCGACTCGCTCGCGGGATCCTCGAAGCCGCCACCGGTCAGCGAGCCGAACACCCCGGTACCCCAGGTCACGCCCACCAGGGCCAGTAACACGGCAGCCGCGAGGACCACCCAGCGGAGCCGGACCACGGCTCTTCCCCACCACGCGAACATCGGTCTCCTCAAACGACACGATCTAGACGTAAGCTGTAACGATGATTAGCTGAGTGAACGCCGTTAACTATCTCAACGGTGTTCTCCTTGGTCAAGGGAGCGCGCAGATGTCCGTACCCACCCGCCGAGAACGGCTGCGTACCGCCACCCTTGCGGAGATCAAGGAGAACGCTCGACGGCTGCTCACGACCGGTGGACCACAGGCGATCTCGTTGCGGGCCATCGCTCGGGACATGGGCATGACCGCCCCCGCGATCTACCGCTACTTCCCCAGTCTGGACGCGCTCGTCGCGGCGGTCGTGGGGGATCTGTTCGAGGAGATGCGGAACACGGTCGAGGCCGCCCGACGGTCCGCCGGGGACGACGACCCCGTCCGGCAGTTGGTCGCAATGGCCCGGGCCTTCCGCCACTGGGCGATCGGACACCCGGTCGAGTTCGGACTGATCTTCGGTACCCCGGTGCCCGAGTTGGCGTCCGTCCGGGAGTGCGGCGACCCGCAACAGCCGAGTGCCCAGCTCGGCGCGCAGTTCATCCAGCCGATCGTCGAACTGTGGCGACGCGGTCCCCTGCCCGCCCCGCCCCGCGACCGGATCGAGCGGCGGTTGGGCCGGTTCCTCCAGCCGCTGCGGGAGAACCACGGTGATCTGCCGATCGAGGTCGCCTACATCTTCCTGTCCGCCTGGGCCCGGCTCTACGGCCTCGTCGCCATGGAGGTCTTCCGCCAGTTCGACTGGGCGGTCACCGAGGCTGAGGCGCTGTTCGAGCTGGAACTGGAGATGTTCACCGCGCAACTGCTGGCCGACCGGCCGACGAGGCTGCCCGACGGGCCGACCGGCGTGGATCCGTCCCCGTGACGGAAGGCGATCGTCGTTGGTGCCGGCCATCGCCCCCGCCACCACCGGGCCGGGACCCGGGAACCATCGACAGAAGGGGCTGACCGACGGCACCCGGGGCACTAGGCTCCCCCGGCATGGGTGACGAACTGCCGACCCGGGCCGACGTGGTGATCGTCGGGTCCGGGCACAACGGTCTGGTGTCCGCGATCCTGCTGGCCCGCGCCGGGCTCGACGTGCTCGTACTGGAGGCGGCGGACGTGATCGGCGGGGCCACCCGCACCGAGCAGCCGTTCCCGAAGGTGCCGCAACTGAGCCACTCCACCGGTTCCTACCTGCTCGGTCTCATGCCACCGGAACTGATCCGCACCCTCGGCGTGGAGATCCCGGTGCTGCGCCGCGACCCGCACTACTTCCTGCCCACCCCCGGCGATGCCGGCTCGCCGTACCTGCTGATGGGTTCCGACCGGGCGGCGACCCGCGCCCAGCTGACGGCCTTCTTCTCCCCCGCCGACGTGGCCGCCGACGACGCCATGCAGGCCGAACTGGCCCAGCTGCGCGAGGACCTGGCCCCGGCCTGGCTGGCCGAGCCGCTGCCGGTCGAGGAGACCGCCGAGCGCTACCTTCGGCCCGACCTGCGACAGACCTTCGTCGACCTGGTCCGCGGGTCGGTCGTCGACTACCTGGCCCGCTTCGACTTCCACTCCGAACTGCTGATCTCCATGTACGCCGTCACCGACGGCCTCTCCGGCCTCAACGCCGGACCGGACGACCCCGGCACCGGACACAACTTCCTGGTGCACAACATGTGCCGGCTCCCCGGTGCCGACGGCACCTGGATGATCGCCGCCGGCGGGATGGGCACCGTCTCCCGGACCTTCGCCGACGCCGCCCGCGCCGCCGGGGCCAGAATCCTCACCGGTACGCCGGTCAGCGCGGTCACCCTGGCCGGTGGCGCGGCCAGCGGAGTCGTACTGGCCGACGGACGGGAGGTCACGGCCGAGGTGGTGCTCGGCGCGTGTGACCCGTACCGGCTGCTGGACCTGTTGCCCGACGGTGCGGCGCCGGCCGCGCTGACCACGCAGATGGCGGCGGCCCGCCGCCCCGGCACCACGCTCAAGCTCAACCTGGCACTGACCGACCTGCCCCGCTTCTCCTGCCTGCCCCCGGACGCCCCGAGTCCGTTCGGCTCGACCATCCACCTGCTGCCCGGCTCGGCCTCCCTGGTCGGCGCGGGCGGCGGCGACTCGCCGATGTCGGCGCTGCGTGGGATGTGGGCCGACGTGCAGGCCGGCCGACTGCCTGACGAGCCGACCATCGAGTGGTACCTGCACACCACCGTCGACCCGTCGCTGCGGGACCCCGCCGGGCACCACTCGTCCGCCCTGTTCGTGCAGTCCGTGCCCTACGCGCTGAGTGGTACGACCTGGGCGGCGGCGCTGCCGTCCTACGTCGACCGGCTGCTGGCCATCTGCGAGCGGTACGCCCCGGGCACCGCCGACCTGGTCGCCGACGCGGTGCCACTGGCCCCGCCCGGGATCGAGGAGCACTTCGGCATCACCGGCGGACACATCCACCACGTCGACAACACGGTCTCGTTCACCGACCGGATGCCGTACGCCACCGGAATCGACGGGGTGTACGCCGGCAGCGCCGGCTGCCACCCGGCCGGCAGCGTCATCGGAGCCGCCGGACACAACGCCGCCCGCCGGATCCTGGCCGACCTCGGCCGCTGACCGACGCCCGCGGTGTGCCCGTTCGGCCGGTCAGCCGCCGGGGCAACGCGTGTCGCCGCCGTCTGTGCTCCACGCAGTAACCGGGGGCGGACTGCGGTGGCGGGGGCGGTGGTTGCAGGTCACGCACCGATCCGAGCGCGACGATCCACCGTACGGATACTCAGTGCCGGTCCCGGACCTGCCAGAGGCTGTCGTCGACGCGTACCCGGGGCAGCCCGGGCACCGGCGCGGTGACCGTTTCGAGCAGGTACCGGTCGTCGTCGGCGTCCATTGTGGCCAACAGGTGGCTGCCATCGGGCAGGATCAGGGTCCAGAGCCCTGGCGGTTCCGTCTCCCCGAACAGCACGTACGCCGCGAACCGAGCGGCGAGCCGGACGGCGAATTCCCGGCGGCCGACCCGGTCGACCAGATGGCCCTCGATCCCGACGCTGAAGTGCATCGCGAAATGACCACTGACCTCGCCATAGGTGCAGAACGCGGCGAACCTCGCGTCCGCCGGGGCGGTCGCGAGGGCTTCCGTGACCCGGTCAGCGTGGCCGACGAACAGTTCCTCGTCACCGAGCTCGAAGCAGTCCCGCAGGAACGCCCGTAGCTCGGCCTCGGGAACATGACGGGACGACATCCCGTCGTAGCCGGTCGCCGCTGTCCGGGTCACGGTGTGTCCTACGCGTCAGCTACCTCGCTGGGGGCGGGCTCGTCCGCCCGACGGGAGCGCAGCTCGTGACCGACGCTGGTCAGGCACCGCCCGCTGGGCAGGTCGAACCGCCAGCCGTGCAGCTGGCAGGTGAGCTGGTCACCGTCGATAACACCGAACCGGGTCAGGTCGGCCTTCAGGTGCGGGCAGCGCCGCTGGACGATCCAGTCACCGAGCTTGATGTCCTCGGCGTCCGGCTTCTGTTCGGCGTACCAGCCCTCGGCGTACTGCAAGCGCTCCTGGGACAGGCACTTGAAGAACGCGTAGACGAACTCGTTGTACTGGCCGATCCGGGCCGCCGAGAACCGGCAGGAGAGGAAGAGCGAGTTGACCCAGTCGACCTCCTCGACGTGCAGCAGGTGCTCGACGAGCGCCCGCTCGGTACGGAACCGGTAGCGGACCTTCTCGTCGGCGTACGGCCGGACCTGCTTCTCCGGGAAGTCCACCACGATCGACTCGACCGACTCACCGTCGTAGCCGACCAGGTCGAACCGGACCGGACCGCCGACGCCCTTCGCCAGGTAGACGGACTCCTCGAGCAACGGCTCGATCCGCCGCTTCATCTCCTTGAGGACGTCGATCTCCGGGTGCCGCCAGGACGCCTTCTCCGCCTCGATGATCGGCTTCTTCCGCTCCCGCATCTCCTCCAGGTGGGCGACCTTGTTGGCGAAGAACTCGGCCACCGGCATCGGGTGCGTGGTTTCACAGCCGTCGGCTGTGATCTCGGAGACACTGCCGGGCAGCAGGACCACACCGTTGGTGCCGCCGACCTTGGCGTACTCGTCGAGGAAGACCTGCTGGTCGGGGAAGATGTTGCCCTCGTCACCGTGGATGTCGTTGAACTGCCACAGCTCGTCGTCGAGGAAGCAGGGCGGTCCGGCGATCGGGAAGACGTGCGAGGCCTTCAGGTCGTTGATGTAGCGCCAGGTCCGGTCGAACTGCCGGTCCCGCTTCTGCTTGCCGAACGCCGTCTTCGCCGCCGTGGGCAGTTCGTAGACCATCGGGTACCAGATCGCACCGGAGAACTGGAGCATGTGCGCGTGCACGTGCCCGAGCTCGGTGAAGACACTCAGGTCGGTGGGACGGGCGTCGTTCTGGTTGAGCAGGCGGATACCGTCGTGCTCGACCCACAGTGACGAGTCGCCGATCGGCCCGTCGGTCGGGCTGGTCAGCGCCTGGATCATCACCTTCAGGCCGCCGTCGAGTTCGACGACCTCGTTGGTCTTGGTCCGCAGGAAGCTGGTGAAGCCCAACTCCCGCAGTTCGTCCTCCAGCTCGGAAGTCGGGTACTCCGGCAGCAGCACGGTCGCCTTCTTCGAGACGAACTGCTTGAGGTGCGCCGCATCGAAGTGGTCCCGGTGCAGGTGGGAGACGTACAGGTAGTCGGCCTGGCCGAGCGTCTCCCAGTCCAGCTGTGAATTGTCCGGGAATGGGAACCATGAAGCAAAATAAGCCGGGTTAACCCACGGGTCACAGAGAATGCTGCCCGCGGCTGTGTCGATCCGCATGCTCGCGTGTCCCGTACCGGTCAGTCGCACCGCACAGTCCCCCTAAACAGAAATTCGGGTGTACGCCAAAACGCTACCGGAGGGGGTGGGCCGCCCGACCCGCGACGCCGGTAGTAAGCGGGACTACCGGTCGGTGGACCCTGCGTACCCCTCGCGACGAGGCGTGCCAGACTTAGCCGGAGATCCGATCGCGAGGGAAGGACCAGAACGTGGCAGGAAGCGAGCCGGTAACGTCGCCAGACCAGCGCAAGCCGGGAAACCGCAAGGCGGGCCAGATCGGCGCAGTCGTCACCGCGGCGCTGCTGCTGCTCATGATGATCGGCAACCACGAGGGCAACGTCGAGAATATCTGGCTGATCGGGCTCGCCGTGGGGCTGCTGGGCATCGTGCTCGGCGACATCGTCCTACGCCGCAACGGGCTGCGCTCCTGAGGGTCAGGCACCGAAACGTAGACAGGCCCGCTCCGGAACCTCGATTCCGGGGCGGGCCTGTCCATGTCCAAGGATCTTGCGTTCAGCGCCGACGCTGAATGATGTCCTTCACTTCCTTGAGCGCCGCGTCGACCTCGGCCTCGAAGTAACCGCCGGGTACGAGCTCAAAGTCGATCGTGTCGAGCTCGCCCGGGCTGACCGGCATGGGTCCCCGGCCGGTCATGCTGGCAAGGATGTCCTCGAACAACCGGTCGACCTGGTGCGGGTCATAGCCGCTGCCGAACCGGCGGACCTGGAAGGTACGGCGAATGTGGTCGACCCGCTCGACGTCGCCGCCGGCCCCCGACAGGGGCGGGCCACCAACCGGAGGCAGCCCACCGACCGGAGCCGGGGCACCCGCCGGTACGCCACCGAATGACGGTCCGGCCATGGGCGGCGGTCCAGCCATGGGCGGCGGTCCGGCCGGCGGCGGCACGCCGTGCCCAGGATCCCGGCCCGGAGCACGCGGTTCACGATCCGGCAGTCGAATCTCGGTGGTCATCTCCGGCTTGCCGTGTCGACCGGGCTCGCGCCGATCGAAGTGGTCGTCCGGTTCGTAGTCGCCGCCGAAGCCACCCGGGCCACGAGCGTGCCCGGCCCCACGCGGGCCGTCGAAGTCGCCACGGGGCCGGTCGGGCCCGGGGCCGAACGGGGTCGTGGGCTGGTCGAATCCGCCGTAACGGGCCTCGGGCGGACCGGCCTGGGCCGGCATCTGGCGGGGCGGCATCGGCGGCGCGACCGGTGGCCTGCCGTAATCGTCGTCCCGCATCGGCGGACCGATGCGGTCCGGTGGGCCAGCGGGCCGACCGGGCGGCCCCATCCGCTCCGGCGGACCCATCCGGTCCGGGTGTCCGCCCATGCGGTCCGGCGGACCCATCCGGTCCGGGTGTCCGCCCGGGTGATCCGGATGTCCACCCATGCGGTCCGGCGGACCCATCCGGTCCGGCGGACCGGCGGGCCGACCGGGTGGCCCCATCCGCTCCGGCGGACCCATCCGGTCCGGGTGTCCGCCCATGCGGTCCGGCGGACCCATCCGGTCGGGCGGACCCATGCGGTCCGCTGGACCCAGGCGGTCCGGCGGCCCCATGCGATCTTGAGCGCCCGTGCGGTCCGCCGGCACCGTACGCTCAGCCGAGCGCGGCTCCCCGCCACGGGCGGCGGCGCCCCCACCCCGCTCCTCCAACTCGGCGAGTTGCCGCTCGACCCGGTCCAGATGCAGGTCGACCTGCCACTCGTCGTATCCGTTGAAGCGGACCCGGAAAACTACGTCGTGAACCTCCTGGGAGGCGACGGGCGCGTCGACCGGTTCCCCGGCGAGGGTGGCCTCGACCCGGTCCAGGAAGTCGTCCACCTCATCGACCTTGTAGCCCCGGCGGAGCGCCTTACGCCGGAAACGCTGACCCTGACTCGCCACTATGTCTCCTGGTTGGTTCGGTCGTCACGCCGTCCACGAGGCCCGTTCACGGTGCCTCCTCCGCTGCGGCCAGCTGACCACACGCGCCGTCGATCTCCCGGCCCCGGGTGTCCCGGACCGTGGTCGAGACCCCGGCCTCGCGCAAGCGCCGCACGAACTCCCGCTCAACCGGCTTCGGGCTGGCATCCCAGCGGCTGCCGGGCGTCGGGTTCAACGGGATGAGATTCACATGGGCCAACCGACCGGCCAGCAATCGACCAAGCAGGTCGGCCCGCCACGGCTGGTCGTTCACATCTTTGATCATTGCGTACTCGATCGACACCCGACGCCCCGTGCGGGCGGCGTAGTCCCACGCCGCGTCCAGCACCTCGGCCACCTTCCAGCGCTGGTTGACGGGTACGAGTTCGTCGCGCAGGTCATCGTCGGGGGCGTGCAGGGACAGCGCGAGTGTCACCGAGAGTCCCTCACCGGCCAACCGACGCATGGCCGGAACCAGGCCCACCGTGGACACGGTGATGTGGCGCTGAGACAGGCCGAGTCCCTCGGGCGCGGGTGCGCAGAGCCGTCGGATCGCCGCGATCACACGTGCGTAGTTGGCCAACGGCTCGCCCATGCCCATGAAGACGACGTGTGACAGGCGCGACGGCGAGCCCGCGACCGCCCCGGAGGCGGCCACGCCGGCCAGGTAGACCGCCTGGTCGATGATCTCCGCCGTGGAGAGGTTCCGGGTCAGGCCGGCCTGTCCGGTCGCGCAGAACGGACAGGCCATGCCGCAGCCGGCCTGGCTGGAGATACAGACGGTGACCCGATCGGGGTAGCCCATCAACACGCTCTCGACCAGCGAGTTGTCGTGCAGCCGCCAGAGGGCCTTACGGGTGGCACCGTCGTCGCAGACCATTTCCCGGACGGGTCGGAGCAGGGTCGGCAGGAGCGCCTCGGCCAACCGCTCACGGACCGCGGCCGGCAGGTCGGTCATCTGGGCCGGATCACGCACCAGGCGACCGAAATAGTGGGTGGACACCTGCTTGGCACGAAATGCGGGCTCGCCCAACTCGGTGACCAGCTCCCGCCGACCCGACAGGTCGAGGTCGGCGAGGTGGCGAGGTGGCATCGACGCACGTGGCGAGGCGGCGGCTCCGGCAACGACGTCCGGACTGATCGGGATCACGGGCAGGCTTGTCATGGCCTGTCCAGTCTCCCACGTCCCCGCATCTGCGTACCTGGCCATGGGGACCGACCCGGCTTGGCCCCTCGGGTCAATGTCCGGAAAGCGCGGCTCCACACGAACATCCTGTTAGATCATCCCGTCGGAGCGAAGATCGCCAGCAACAGATACGCGGTCGGCACCGCGAACAGGATCGAGTCCAACCGGTCCATGAGTCCGCCGTGCCCGGGCAACAGGTTGCTCATGTCCTTGATGCCCAGATCCCTCTTGATCATCGACTCGGCGAGGTCACCGAGTACCGCTGCGCCGGACACCGCCAGCCCGAACACGGCCCCCCACCAGGGGGCGACGTCGAGCAGGAGCCACAGCAGCAGGGCACTGCCGAGCGCAGCCGCGCCCACCGAACCACCGAAGCCCTCCCAGGACTTCTTCGGGCTGATCGACGGGGCCATCGGGTGCCTACCGAGGAACACCCCGGCGACGTAACCGCCGGTGTCGGAGAGCACCACCGCCACGAGCGTAACCATGATCCGCAGGGCACCGTCGGAAGGTGCCGCCAACATCGCGGCGAACCCACCCAGGAACGGCACGTAGACCGCGATCAGCGCGCTCGCGGTGAGGTCCCGCTGGAAGCCCGCCGGGCCGTCACTGAGTCGCCACACCATCGCCGACAGCACGGTGACCAGCAGTCCGAGGCTGAGCGCGTCCGGACCGGCCCACCAGGCCAGTCCGATCATCAGAACGCCGCCGGCCAGCAACGGCACCATCGGCGGGTTCGCACCGCTGCGCCGGATCGCCCGGATCATCTCCCAGGTGCCCACGCTGATCGCGATGGCGATCACGGCGAGGAACGCCGGCCGGTACAGGAACAGCGGCACCACGATGAGTACGCCGAGGCCGAGCCCCACCCCGATGGCTGCCGGCAGGTTCCGGCCGGCCCGCCCGGTACGCGGTGGCGTCGTCGCGGGTCGCGTCCGGCTGGCCCGGCGTCGCCCGCTGTGGGACCGGGGTGGCGTGCCCTCGTCCGCCGGGGCGAACTCCGGCCCCGTGCCCGGGGCGACCGGTTCGAGCAGCGGCGCGTCGACCGGCTCGATCACCTCGGTCAGGCCGGTGTCGTCACGCCCATCCTCGTTCCGGGGATACGTGGACGTCCCGTCGTCCGCATGTCGGCGGGACGACTCGTCCTGTTCTGGCCAGAAGGAGTGGCTGCCCGGGTCGGCGTAGCCGTTGTCCCGGCCAGCCGGGACGTCGTCCCGGTAACGTTCGCCGGAATCGTGGTGCGGATTGTCGGCATAGGCTTCGGGCGCGGCACCGGCGTGCCGCGCCCGAAGCCGAGTCTCATCGCTGCTGTCGTGCCACTGCCAGGCAGGTGGATCGTCTGGCGGCGGCCAGCCGCGAGGCTCGGCGCTGCCGTGGGGGTCGCGATATGACATCAGACCTCAAGCAGCTCAGTTTCCTTGTGCTTCACCAGATCGTCCACGTTGGTTACGTACCGGTGGGTGAGGTCGTCGAGTTCCTTCTCGGCGCGGCGCCCGTCGTCCTCGCCGGCCTCGCCGTCCTTGACGATGCGGTCGAGTTCTTCCTTGGCCTTGCGCCGGATGTTGCGGATCGCGACCTTGGCTTCCTCGCCCTTGTGGCGAGCAATCTTGATCATGTCCCGGCGCCGCTCCTCGGTCATCTGCGGCAGCAGGATACGGAGCTGGTTACCCTCGTTGTTCGGATTGACACCGAGGTCGGAATCACGGATCGCCTTCTCCATGGCCGCCAGCTGTGAGGCGTCGTACGGCTTGATGAGCGCCATTCTCGGCTCCGGCACGCCGATCGACGCCATCTGGGTCAGCGGAGTGGGAGTGCCGTAGTAGTCAATGACGATCTTGGAGAACATCGCGGGGTGGGCACGGCCGGTACGGATCGCCCCGAACTCTTCCTTGGCGTGCTCGATCGCCCGGTCCATCTTCTCCTCGGCCTCGAGGAGCGTGTCGTCGATCACCTGTTCCGTCGCCTCCTTCTTTGTGCGTCGTTGTCGAAAAAGTCTTCAGTTCACGCCGTGATCAACGTTCCGATGCGGTCGCCACCAACTGCGCGAATGATGGTGTCCTCCCCCTCGGCACCGAAGACGAGCATCGGCAGACCGTTCTCCATGCACAAGCTGAAGGCGGCGGCGTCGGCGACCCGCAGGCCGCGGCGTAGCGCCTCGGCGAAGGTGATCGAGTCGAGCTTGCTGGCGGTCGGATCGGTGCGCGGATCGGCCGTGTAGACCGCGTCCACCCCGTTCTTGCTCATCAGCACGACGTCGGCACGGATCTCCAGTGCCCGCTGCGCGGCGACCGTGTCGGTGGAGAAGTACGGCATACCGGCACCCGCACCGAAGATCACCACACGGCCCTTCTCCAGGTGCCGGATGGCCCGGAGCGGAATGTACGGCTCGGCCACCTGGGCCATCGTGATCGCGGTCTGGACCCGCGTCTCGACGCCTTCCTTCTCGAGGAAGTCCTGCAGGGCCAGGCAGTTCATCACCGTGCCCAGCATGCCCATGTAGTCGGCCCGCGCCCGGTCCATACCACGTTTCTGCAGTTCGGCGCCGCGGAAGAAGTTGCCGCCGCCGACCACCACGGAGACCTGTACGCCGCGGCGTACGACCGTTGCGATCTGTCGGGCGATGGCCTGTACCACGTCGGGATCGACCCCGATCGCCCCGCCGCCGAAGACCTCACCCGACAGCTTGAGGACCACCCGACGGGCCCGGCCGGGCGGTGGCGCGGTGGGATCGTCCTCCGCTGCCCGGGTCCGGCCATCAACAACCTGCGTCATCCGACCCGCCTCTCCTCCGCGGGCATGCCCGCTGCGCACTGTCACCCAACCTGACGTTGCTGACCCTATGTGACGAGGAGGCCGCGGTGCCTGTCGCGTACACCAGCGGCCTCCTCGTCGACGTCGTCCCCTACCGGGCGCGGGTCCGCGCCCGGACTACCGGGTGCTACTCAGGCCTGACCGACCTCGAACCGCAGGAAGCTGGTCACGTCGATGCCGGCCTCGGCCAGCACCTGCTTGACCGACTTCTTGTTGTCGGCGACGGACGCCTGCTCGAGCAGGACGAAGTCCTTGAAGAAGGCGTTCACCCGACCATCGACGATCTTCGGCAGGGCAGCCTCCGGCTTGCCCTCCTCACGGGCGGTCTGCTCGGCGATCCGCCGCTCCGACTCGACCGTCTCGGCCGGCACCTCGTCGCGGGTCACGAACTTCGGGCGCATCGCGGCGATCTGCATGGCCACGCCACGCGCGTCGGCGTCGGCGGCCTCGTCCGACTTGCCGGTGTACGCCACCAGCACGCCGACCTGCGGCGGCAGGTCCTGGCTCTTGCGGTGCAGGTAGACCGCGACGGTGCCCTCCAGCACGCTGAAGCGGTTGACCACCAGCTTCTCGCCGATCTTGGCGGACTGCTCCTGGACCACGTCGGCGACGGTACGACCGTCAGCCAGGGTCGAAGCCAGCAGCGCCTCGGCGTCGGCGGCGCCAACCTGCTCGCCGTGCTCGACCAACTGCTGGGCCAGGGCGATGAAGTCGGCGTTCTTGGCGACGAAGTCGGTCTCGCAGTTGAGTTCGAGCAGTGCCTTGCCGGAGTGGGCGACCAGGCCGTTCGCGGTGGTACGGCCGGCCCGCTTGCCGACGTCCTTGGCACCCTTGATGCGCAGGATCTCGACGGCCTTGTCAAGGTCGCCCTCGGCCTCGGTGAGCGCCTTCTTGCAGTCCATCATGCCGGCGCCGGTGAGCTCCCGGAGCTTCTTGACGTCCGCGGCGGTGAAGTTGGCCATGACTCTCTCTTCAGTGTGTGTCGCGGCTGGTTGGGTGGTCTAGGGGTTGCCCGCTGACGCAGACCGAAACTTGTCCGGGTCGGGTCGCAGGCTCGTACCCGGGTCGGGTCCGCCGGCCACTCGCGTGGCCGGCGGGCCCGATGGCGAGGTCACTCGGCGGCGGCAGCCGCGGGCTCCTCGGCCTTCTTCTCGGTGTCCTCGATCAGCTCGCGCTCCCACTCGGCCAGCGGCTCGTCGGCGGCGACGACACCCGGCTCGGGCTTCTCGTCGGCCCCGCGGCGCTTGCCGGAACGGGCGATCAGGCCGTCGCCCACGGCGGCGGCGATGACCTTGGTCAGGAGCTCGGCGGAGCGGATCGCGTCGTCGTTACCCGGGATCGGGAAGTCGACCTCGTCGGGGTCGCAGTTGGTGTCCAGCACCGCGATGACCGGGATGCCCAGCTTGCGGGCCTCGTCGACGGCGATGTGCTCCTTCTTGGTGTCGACCACCCACACCGCGGCCGGCAGCTTCTGCATGTCCCGCAGACCGCCCAGCGTGCGGCTGAGCTTGTCCTTCTCCCGGGACAGCTGCAGGGTCTCCTTCTTGGTGTAGCCCTGCGCGGTGCCGGACAGGTCGCCCAGCGCCTCCAGCTCCTTCATCCGCTGCAGCCGCTTGTAGACCGTCTGGAAGTTGGTCAGCATGCCGCCCAGCCAGCGGTGGTTGACGTAGGGCTGACCAACCCGGGTCGCCTGCTCGGCGATGGCCTCCTGGGCCTGCTTCTTGGTGCCGACGAAGAGGATGCTGCCACCCTCGGCGACGGTGCCGCGCACGAACTCGTACGCCTTCTCGATGTAGTCGAGGGTCTGGCGCAGGTCGATGATGTAGATACCGTTGCGCTCGGTGAAGATGAAGCGCTTCATCTTCGGGTTCCAGCGCCGGGTCTGGTGCCCGAAGTGGACGCCGCTTTCCAGCAGCTGACGCATGGTCACTACGGCCATGGTGGGGTGCTCCTTCAGAGGTCCCTGGTTGTCACGTCCAGCCGGCGGCCGGACGTCCTGGCGCCTGGTCGCCGGCCATGGTGGGCCCGATCAAGATCGGGACCAGGGGGTCGGCGCCCCGCGGAGATCCGCGGAGAGGGCACGCGAGGTCGACCGCGCGAGGCGGTCGCCAGTCGACCAGTGTACGCCCCACCCCACCCACCGGCACACAAACCCCCGATGGCGGGTTCAGCCCGCGATGCCCGGTTCGCGAGGTTGCGTACCGCACATCGGTTTTCCGGGCGGGTGACGTCGCTCGGTCGACGTGGCCACCATCCTCGCACCCGCCCCGCCCCTGGCGACCCGGTTCCACCACCGGAACACGCAGCCGATATGACACATCCGGGATGACGGAGACGCATTGCGTTACATCTATGAACGTCTCTAGGCTGCCCGCATCGCGAACTGGGCGGACCCGCTCAACACGCCGTCCAGGCTCACGCCATCGAGACTGGGAGGACCAATGGTTCGCTGGCGCAGACTCATCGGCCTGGCAGCCGCCGCGTTGACCGCGGTGACCGTCGGCAGCTTCACCCTCGCCGCACCGGCATCCGCCGCACCGGAGGGCGCGGTGACCCCGCTCGTCGTCGGCGGCACCCGCGCCGCCCAGGGCGAGTTTCCGTTCATGGTCCGGCTGTCGATGGGCTGTGGTGGCTCCCTCTACAGCCCCCGCCTGGTGCTGACCGCCGCACACTGTGTCGGCTCGACCGGCACCAACACCAGCATCACGGCGACGCTCGGCGTGGTCGACCTCCAGTCGTCCAGCCGGATCCAGGTCCGGTCCAACTACGTCTACCGGGCTCCCGGCTACAACGGCAACGGCAAGGACTGGGCACTGATCCGGTTGGCCACCCCGGTCACCGGGCTGGCCACGCTGCCGATCGCCACCACCACCGCGTACGACAGCGGCACCTTCACCATTGCCGGTTGGGGAGCCGCCCGGGAGGGTGGCGCACAGCAGCGCTACCTGCTCAAGGCGACCGTCCCGTTCGTCGACGACGCCAGCTGCGACGCGTCGTACGGCGGTGACGTGATCGTCAACGAGGAGATCTGTGCCGGCTACGCCTCAGGCGGTACGGACACCTGCCAGGGCGACTCGGGCGGCCCGATGTTCCGCCGTGACGCCAGCAACGCCTGGATCCAGGTCGGCATCACCAGCTGGGGCAACGGCTGTGCCCGGCCCAACTACCCGGGTGTCTACACCCAGGTCAGCACGTTCGCCACGGCGATCGCCTCGGCCGCTGCGAGCCTCGGCGGCTGAGCGATCCGGCCAGAGCGGCGGCCGAGCCGGAAACCCCCACCGGCCCGGCCGCCGCTCCCGGCGGTCTCCCAGGGCGGTGGGGAACCACCGCTCCCGGCGATCGCCGAGGACGAGGAAGGTGGGGGATCGCTGCTCCCGGCACTCTCGTCACCGCCACCTCCGGTCTGCTTGACGGTGAGCAGGGTCTCGCCACCGGACTGACCACCATGAGCCAGCAGGTCGGCATCAAGCTCGGCACTGCGATCATGTCCACCATCGCGACCGGCACCATCCACGCCCTCGGTACGGAGACGACCGGGACCGTCCTGACCGAGCGGTCGCCTGACCAGCCAGAGATCGCCATGACGCCCTAGCACATCGTCGACGTGATCGTCCGCCGATCCACAGGCCACCCGGTTGTCCACAGTCCCCGCCCAAGGGGTTTCCGGTGGCCGGTCACCAGGTCATCCTCACCGCCGTGACGATGGTCAGACAGGCGGTTGGCGCGTACGGCGAGCGGTGCGCCGTACGCCATCTGGTGGCGGCCGGCATGCGGGTGGTGGCCCGCAACTGGCGTAGTGAGCAGGGCGAGATCGACATCGTCGCCTGGGACGGCGAAGTGCTGGCCTTCTGCGAGGTGAAGACGCGGCGTGGCAACACCTTCGGCACCCCGGCCGAGGCGGTGGTACCGGCCAAGGTGCGACGGTTGCGGCGACTTGCCGCGCAGTGGCTGGACGAGCACTCGGCTCAACCCCGTGAGGTGCGGTTCGACGTGATCGAGGTACTCGTACCGGCCCGCGGGGCGGCCCGGGTCGACCACCTCAGGGGTGCGTTCTGACCAGCGCTCCACTGCCGTTGGCACGCGGTACGGGCCGTCCGGTCGACCGTTCTTCTCAGCTGCCGGGGCCGGTCGTCGCCGGTTCGGCCACCCGTTCGGTGACCGGCCGCCGCGCGGCACGTTGCGGATGCTGCTGTTTCTGTGCCGCTACCAGGGCGGCCAGGACGATGATCCCGCCCAGCAACTGCGCTCCGGTGAGCTGCTGGTCCAGGACGAGCCAGCCGAGGATGGTGGCGACCAGCGGGCTGAGCAGGCCGAGAAAGGTGACGCTGGCGGGAGACAGGGCACGGATTCCCCGGAACCAGAGGGCATAGGCGAGTGCGGAGCCGATGACCGCGAGGTAGCCGTAGCCGGCCAGGTTCGTGGCGGTCAGCGTCGTGGGAGGTGGTCCCTCGACGAGTAGCGCGACCGGGAGAAGCAGCAGGCCGCCAGCGGTGAGCTGCCAACCGGTGGTCGCCAGCAGGGGTGCCGGGGAGACCCAGCGTTTGCTGAGGACGACCCCGACCGCCATGACGACCGCACCGCCGACCGCGGCGGCGACACCGACGCCGTCGAGACGCGCACCGGCCCGCAGGACGAGCAGGCTGACCCCGGCCACCCCCGCGACACCGGCGATCACGGTACGCAGGGACAGCCGCTCACCGAGCAGGCCGACCGCCAGCCCAGCGGCCAGCAGCGGCTGTATCGCACCGATGGTGGCGGCGACCCCGCCCGGTAGCCGGTAGGCGGCGACGAACAGTAGCGCGAAGAACGCCCCGATGTTGAGGACGCCGAGCACCAGCGCCCGCCACCACCACACCCCCTGCGGTAGGCGTCGGGTGAGAGCGACCAGCGCCAGGCCGGCGGGCAGGGCCCGTACCACCGCCGCCAGCAGCGGGCGGTCCGGCGGCAGCAGCTCGGTGGTGACGAGGTAGGTCGTTCCCCAGATGCCGGGTGCCAACGCGGTCACCAGCACGATCCCGATCCGATTGTTTAGCACTAAGGCAATTTATCTCACCGCTAAGCTATCTGGGAGCCGAAGCGATCTATCTCACCGCTAAGACATCACCTAGGCTGTAGTGGTGGCAGACCACGTTGATCGGGTGCTGGAGCAGTGGGGTGACCAGCGACCTGACCTGGACGTCTCCCCAATGGCGGTGTTCGGCCGGCTGGCGCGGCTCTCCCGACTGGTCAACACCGAACTGAACCACACGTTCAGCTCGCACGGGCTCGACTCCGCGTCGTTCGACGTGCTCGCCACCCTTCGCCGCAGCGCGCCACCGCACCGGCTGACCCCCACCGACCTGATGCGGTCGTCCATGGTCACCTCGGGAGCCATCACCCAGCGGCTCGACCGCCTCGAGGCGCGCGGCCTGGTGACCCGTACGCCCAGCGAATCCGACGGCCGAGGCGTACACGTCGCCCTCACCGACGAGGGTCGGACCCTCATCGACCGGGCCCTGCCCGACCATGTCGCCACCGAGGAACGACTGCTCGCCCCGCTCGGCAGAGCCGAGCGGGACGCCCTCGCCGGCACGCTCCGGGAACTGCTGGAGTCACTCGGCGACACCATCGACTGACCGACGGCCCGTAGCACATCGCAGGCTTGATTGTCCGGCTGTCCACAGGGCATCCGGTTGTCCACAGAGCGACCGGATCGGACTGTCGCTCGTCCCTGGCATCGGTCACCGTCTGCCCATGATGACGCCAGGACAGACAAGCGACACGTACCACCAGGGCCGGCCACCACAACCGGTGGAGACTCTCCCGGCCCACCCTCACCCGCAGTCGGACCGGTACGCCGAAACGGCGGCCCGATGAGCTACGCCAAGGTGCTCTCCGTGGGCCTGATCGGGGTGACCGGGCACCTCGTCGAGGTCGAGGCCGACCTGGCCCCGGGGCTGCCCGCCGTCGTACTGTCCGGACTACCGGACACCACCCTCAACGAGTCCCGCGACCGCGTACGCGCCGCCATCGTCAACTCCGGTCAGCACTGGCCCAATCGCCGGATCACCGTCAACCTGCTCCCGGCCCCCCTGCCGAAGCACGGCTCGGCGTTCGACGTGGCCATCGCGACGGCTCTGCTCGGCGGCTCCGGCGAACTGCCCCTGTTCCCGCTGGAACAGGTGGTCCTCCTCGGTGAGTTGGGGTTGGACGGGACGGTCCGGCCGGTCCGCGGCGTGCTGCCGATGGTCGCGGCGGCGGCCCAGGCCGGAATCACCCGGGTCATCGTGCCGCTGGCCAACGCCGCCGAGGCCGTCATCGTGCCCGGCGTACGGGTCAAGGCCGTGGACACCCTGCACCGGCTCGTCGCCTTCGTCCGCGACGGCACGGCGCTGCTCGACCCGCCGGCTCCGACGCCCGAAGGGCCGGCAGCCGGGCCGGACCTCTCCGAGGTGGCCGGTCAGGGGCTGGGCCGGCGGGCACTCGAAGTCGCCGCCGCCGGCGGTCACCACCTGGCGCTGCTCGGCCCACCCGGCGCGGGCAAGACCATGCTGGCCGAACGTCTGCCCTCCATCCTGCCCACCCTCGACGACGAAGCCGCCCTGGAGGTGACCGCACTGCACTCGATCGCCGGCCAGCTACCACCGGGCGGGCAGCTACTCCGCCGCCCACCGTTCCAGGCACCCCACCATTCGGCCACGGTCGCATCACTGGTCGGCGGCGGATCCGGGCTGGCCCGCCCCGGATCACTCTCGCTAGCCCACCGGGGCGTGTTGTTCCTGGACGAGGCGCCCGAATTCGGCAAGGGCGCACTGGAGGCCCTGCGCCAACCGCTGGAGAACGGCCGGGTGGTGCTGAACCGGAGCCGGGGCGGCACGGAATATCCGGCCCGGGTGCAACTGGTGCTCGCCGCCAACCCCTGCCCCTGCGCGAAACCCGCCGGCGACACCTACTGCGAGTGCACGCCACTGGCCCGGCGGCGCTATCTCGGGCGGCTCTCCGGACCGCTGATGGACCGCATCGACGTACGGGTGACCCTGGATCCGCTACGGGCCGCCGACCTGATGGCGACCGAAACCGAACCCGAGACCTCCGCCGTCGTCGCCGAACGGGTCGACCGGGCACGGGCGGCAGCCGCCGCCCGGTGGACCGGCAACGGCTGGAAGGTCAACGCCGACGTACCCGGGCCACGGCTACGGCGTCCACCGTGGCGGCTGCCGGCCGCCGCCACCAGTGCCCTGCGCCAACGACTGGACAGCGGTTCCCTCTCTGCTCGCGGCTTCGACCGGATCCTCCGGCTGGCCTGGACGATCGCGGACCTGGACGGTCGTGACCGTCCCGATCCGAGTGACGTGGACGAGGCCTGTCAACTGCGTACCGGGGAGGCCTGATGACCGAGCAGGAATTGCACCCGCCCGGCTCCCTGCTGGTGGCAGCCGGCACCGTGCTCGGACCGGACGAGGTCCGGCTGGCCCGGGTCGCGTTGACCTGGCTCACCGAGCCCGGCACCCGGTCGGTCTACCGGCTGGTCAGCCGGGTCGGCCCCATCGAGGCGCTGCACCGGCTGATCCTCGGTGACGTGGCCGATCCGAAGCTGCGCGCGGCGGTACGGGCCCGGATGACCGCCGGTAACCCACGCGAGATCGCCGAACGCGCGCTGGAGCACACCGAGCGGCTCGGCGCACGGGTGGTGACCCCCGAGGACGACGAATGGCCACTGCGGGTCAGGGACCTGGTCGGCATGACGTTGACCAGCGCCACCCGCAAGGTCGACCAGGAAACGGCACCCCCGCTGTGCATCTGGGTACGCGGCTCCTGGCCGTTGGCGGAGGCACTCGATCGGTCGGTGGCAGTGGTCGGTTCCCGGGCCGCCACCCCGTACGGCAACCACATCGCCACCGAGATCGGCTATGGACTGGCTGACCGGGGATGGACGGTGGTCTCCGGCGGAGCGTACGGAATCGACGCGGCTGCACATCGTGGTGCCCTGAGCGCGGGCGGGCTGACCGTGGCGGTGCTGGCCTGCGGCGTCGACCGTCCATATCCGGTCGGCAACACCGCGCTCTTCGACCGGATCGCCGACACCGGCCTGCTGATCAGCGAATGGATGCCCGGGGCGGAGCCGCTACGGCCCCGGTTCCTGATCCGCAACCGGGTCATCGCGGCGGCGACATCGGGCACCGTCCTGGTGGAGGCCGCCGCACGCAGCGGCGCCACCCAGACCACCCACCGGGCCCTGGCCATCCGACGCCCGGCGATGGTGGTTCCCGGGCCGGTCACCTCCGCGATGTCGGTCGGCGCACACGAGGTACTCCGCGAGTGTCCCAACGCCCGGCTGGTCACCGGTGTGGCACACATCCTGGAGGAGGTCGGTCGGATCGGCGCGGACCTCGCTCCCCCCGTCCAGGGCCCGCGACGACCCCGCGACCTCCTCGACGACGAGTCGGCGTCGATCCTCGAATCGGTGCCCCGGCGCGGTGTGCTCGGTCCGGACACCATCGCCGCCCGGGCCGGTGTCGACGTACGCACCACGTTGCGGAAGCTGTCCCTGCTGGAGAACCTCGGCCTGCTCGTCCGTCGGGACGGCGGCTACGCGCTGCCGCCGCCCGAATCCGCCCTGCCGCCGTCCGAATCCGCGCTGCCGCCGTCCGAATCCGCGCTGCCGCCGTCCGAATCCGCCCTGCCGCCGCCCGTCGCCCAGCCGGTGATCCAGGCAGCGACTCACCCCACAACTTGACAGGGGCCCGGGCCACGATCCACGGTCAGGACGATGAGTCGCAACAGGCGGAGCACCCGGGCGATCCACGAGACCCTGCCGGCACCGATGCGGGAGGCGGTGGACAACTTCGCCCAGCATCTGTCCCGGGTGGACAACCGGTCCGAGCACACCGTCCGGGCGTACGTCGCCGACATCGTCTCGCTGCTCGACCACGCCGTCCGGATGGGCCACTCGACACCTGGCGACCTGGACCTCGCCGTGTTGCGGAGTTGGCTGGCCAAACTGCGCACCCTGGGAGCCGCCCGCACCTCGCTGGCCCGCAGGGCGGCGTCGGCCCGTACCTTCAGCGCCTGGGCGCACCGTACCGGGCTGTTGGCCAGCGACGTGGGAGCGCCGTTGGCGAGCCCCAGGGCGCACCGGGAGCTGCCCAGCGTGCTGCGTGCCGATCAGGCGGCCCAGTTGGTCGTCGCTCCGGATGACGGAGTCTCCCCGGTACAACTGCGGGACCGGGCACTGCTCGAACTGCTCTATGCCACCGGGGTACGGGTCAGCGAGCTGTGCGGGCTGGACCTCGGCGATGTCGACCACGCCCGTCGGGTCGTACGGGTGCTCGGCAAGGGCGGCAAGGAGCGGTCCGTCCCGTACGGGCTGCCCGCCCAGCGGGCACTCGACGACTGGCTACGCCTCGGCCGCCCGGCACTGGCCGGCCCGGGCCGTACGGACGCGCTGCTGGTCGGGGCCCGGGGTGGCCGGCTACAGCCGACGATGGCCCGTCGGATCGTCAGCGACTACGCCCGGGCTGCCGGTCTACCCCGGACCAGCCCGCACGGGCTGCGACACTCGGCCGCCACGCATCTGTTGGAGGGCGGAGCCGACCTGCGGGCGGTGCAGGAACTCCTCGGCCACGCCTCCCTGTCGAGCACCCAGATCTACACCCACGTCTCCGTGGAACGACTACGTGCGGTCTACCGGCAGGCCCACCCACGCGCCTGAGCACATTCGACGGCTCGGGACCTGCCAGTCGGTGTATCCGCCGTTTAGGATCAGCGCGTGAGCGCCGGAGATCCGCAACCGCCCGAACCGATTCCCGGTGCCCGACTCCTGTTCTCCCTCGACCCGGCCGTCGCGCATCTCAACCACGGATCGTTCGGTTCCGTGCCGATCGGTGTACAGCGTGCCCAGCAGCGGCTGCGCGACGAGACCGAGGCGAATCCGATGCGCTTCTTCACCCAGGGACTGGTCGACCGGATCGTCCACACCCGTCGGCACCTGGCCACCTTCCTGGGCGCTGATCCCGACGGCACCGCGTTGATCGGCAACGCCACGACCGGGGCGGCGATCGTGCTCCAGTCGCTGCGGCTACGACCCGGCGACGAGATCGTCTGCACCGATCACGGGTACGGCGCGGTACGACTCGCGGTCGAACGGGAGTGCCGCCGTACCGGTGCGGTCCTGCGCGTCCTGCCGGTGCCGCTGCGCGCCACCGATGACGAGATCGTCGAGATCGTCCGTACCGGGCTGCGGCCGGGACGGACCAGGCTGCTCATCGTCGACCAAATCACCTCGCCCACCGCCCGACTGCTGCCGGTACGGGAGATCACCACCGCCGCCCGGGTGCACGAGGTGCCCGTGCTGATCGACGCGGCACACGCCCCCGGGATGCTGCCGGTCGACATCGACGCCATCGGCGCCGACTTCTGGGTCGGCAACCTGCACAAGTGGGCGTACGCCCCACGCGGCACCGCCGTACTGGCGGTCACGCCCGCCTGGCGGCAACGGATCGAGCCACTGGTCGTCTCCTGGGAGCAGGAGTCGGGTTTCCCGTTACGGGTGGAGTGGCAGGCGACGCTGGACTACACCGCGTGGCTGGCCGCCCCGGTCGGGCTCTACACACTGCGTACCCTCGGGGTGGACCGGGTCCGGGCGCACAACGCCGCACTGGCCGCGTACGGGCAGCGGGTGGTGGGCGAGGCGCTCGGCCTGCAACCGGCCGACCTGCCCGACCCCGGCGGACCGGCGGTCGCCATGCGCCTCGTCCCGCTGCCGGCCGGCCTGGCCACCACGCTGGCCGACGCCACCGCACTGCGACTACGTGTCGCCGAGAAGCTGGCCACCGAGGTCGCGATCAACGCCTGGGGTGGCCGGGGCTGGCTGCGACTGTCCGGACAGGTCTACAACCGCGCCGACGAGTACGACCGTCTGGCCCGACGCCTGCCGGCCCTGCTCACCGAACTGGCCTGATCCGCTCACCCGGCCGCCTGATGGCCGACGACGGGTAGTAGGCGAACCCGGCCGAGCCCCAGCAGCGCCAGCGGGTCCAGATACACCTCTCCCCGGCGTAGCCCCCAGTGCAGGCAGGCCGCCTCGGGGCAGCCGGGATGCCCCGGCAGGAGCACACCGACCTGCTCACCGCGGTCCAGCCGCTGCCCGACGCTGACGAGCGGGCGCACCGGCTCGTACGTCGTGCGCAGCCCGGTGGAATGCGCCACGCTGACCACCGGACGGCCGGCGACCAGTCCGGCGAACAGAACGGTTCCCGGACCCGCCGTCCGTACCGCTGCGCCCGGCTCGCCGGCCAGGTCCACCCCACGGTGGCCGGCTGCCCAGGGCTGGGGCGGCGGGTCGAACCGACGTACCGGTCGGGGAACCCCGTCGACCGGCCATCCGAACCGGGCGGCTGGAGCGTCCGGCCCCGTCCCGGGTGACATCACCGGATTCGTCGACACCACTGATCTTGCCGGAGCCGGAACGGAAGCCGTTGCCGGAACGGAGCCCGGAGCCGGAACGGAAGCCGGGACCAGGGCGAAGGCCGAGGCCGGAGCTGCCGTTGCCACCGGGCTCCCCGGCGGCAACGGCAACGGCAACGCTGTCATCGCGGACAGCAGGAGGGCCAACGGTGCCGGCACCGCCAGGCGCGGTATGCGAAAGGTCTGCATGACAGTGCAGCGTGGCCGTCGACCGGCGGGGCCGACAACGGCCTCGCTCCGATCTGTGGACAACCGGCCCGGCTGTGGATATCCGCTGAGCTTTCCTACGGGTGGTTCGTGGGTCGACCACCGCTCGTGGGGCAGCTACCGAAGCTCGCGGGTCAGCTGCCGAAGCCGGAGTCCGCCGGGAGGGAGATCTCCGGCTTCTCCAACTCCTCCACGTTCACATCCTTGAACGTCATGACTCGGACATTCTTCACGAAGCGCGCAGGGCGGTACATGTCCCACACCCAGGCGTCGTGCATCTCCACCTCGAAGTAGACCTCGCCGTCGGAGTTACGAACGTGCAGGTCGACCTGGTTGGCCAGGTAGAACCGGCGCTCGGTCTCCACCACGTAGGAGAACTGACGGACGATGTCGCGGTACTCCCGGTAGAGCTGTAGCTCCATCTCGGTCTCGTACTTCTCGAGATCTTCCGCGCTCATCGCACTCCGCCTTCCATGGCCACATCTTCCCCCACCGGCGTTGACGGCCGAGGCTGCTCGCCCAACGCCACGCCGACGGTACTCCCTGCCGGGCCTGATCGCCCCATCGACTCAGTCGCTCCGACGCACCCGCTGCGGCTGCCAGAGGGGCGCCGGGCCCGGGGCGGCTGTCCGGCCCGACCGGAGACAGCCGCCACGTTCCCGTACGAGAAGCGATGCTCCAGACACGGACCATGCCGTTCCAGGGCAGCGCTGTGCTCCGCCGTGATGTACCCCTTGTGCTCACCGAAGCCGTACCCGGGAAATCGAGCCTCCAGATCAACCATGATCCGGTCACGGGTTACCTTAGCCAGCACGCTGGCGGCGGCGACGCAGGCGGCCACCTGGTCGCCCTTCCAGACGGCGAGCCCCGGCACGCCCAGCCCGTCGACGCCGAATCCGTCGGTCAGCACGTAGTCCGGCCGGGTGGTCAACGAGGCCAGGGCGCGGCGCATCGCGGCGAGGTTGCAGACGTGCAGCCCTCGCGCATCCACCTCGTCCGCAGGGATGATCACCACGGCATACGCCAGGGCCCGCTCCAGGATCGCGTCGTAGACCCGCTCTCGGGCCGCCGGGGTCAGCAGCTTGGAGTCGGCCAGCCCCTCGACCTCACCCCGCCGACCGGCGGGCAGCACGGCGGCAGCGGCGACCAGCGGGCCGGCACAGGCACCCCGGCCCGCCTCGTCCGCACCAGCGACATGTTGGAAACCCCGCCGCTGCAACGCCCGCTCCAACGCGTACAGACCACCGTCGCGACGGACCACGGTCCGTGGCGGGGTCAGCATCGTCCCTCCCCCACCAGCACCCGGCGCAGTACGGTGGGCAACTCGTCCGGGTAGTAACGCTCGGAAGTCCGGTCCAGCTCCTCGACCGTCCACCACCGGTGACCGTGCACGCTGGCCCGTTCGACCTCGTCGAAGCCCGTCGTGTCCACCTCCCAGGACGGCACCCGGACCAGGAAGAACTCCTGCTCCTGGCGGTACCAGCGGCCGTCGAAGGGAAACTCGACGACCTGCTGCCAGACCGGTTCCCCGAGTTCGTCGGCGGCCAGCCGCAGCCCGGTCTCCTCAGCCAGCTCCCGGGCGGCCCCGGCGGCCGACGATTCGCCGCTGTCGAGGCCACCCCCGGGGGTGAACCAGTATCGATGCTCGGGCCGGGCCGGATCGGTCCCCTGGAACAGCAGCACCCGGTCGGCACTGTCGATCAGGAGCACGCGGGCCGCGCGACGAGGGGTGAACGTGGTCACCGGTCCAGCCTAGGAGACCCGCGACGAGCCGCTACCGGCCGGTCAGCCCTTCGCGTCCGGTATCCCGTTGAACGAATCGGGGACCGACAGGATCGTGGCCCGACTGAACGGCCAGAAGATCGTGAACGCCCGCCCCACCACGGAACTCTCCGGAATCGTCGCCATCTCGATGTTCTGGCTACGCCGCCAGTGCTCCAGCGAGTCACCGGAGACCAGCCGGTGATCCCCCATGACCCAGATCCGACCGGCCGGCACCGTGATGTCGAACTCCTCGGAGGCGGCGGGGTTCCGTACGCCTTCCTCGTCGGTGTACAGGTACGGCTCATCGAGCGAATGGCCGTTGATCATCAGCCGCTGCTGGGCGTCGCAGCAGACCACCCGGTCGCCGGCGACACCGATCACCCGCTTGATGAAGTCCTCACCGTCCGGGTTGCCACTCCACTCGTTCGGCGCACGGAACACGATGATCTCGCCGCGGTGGGGGGAGCGGAAGTCGTAGACCAACTTGTTGACGAGGACCCGGTCGTTGATGTCGAGGGTGTGCTCCATCGACGGTGACGGGATGTAGAAGGTCTGTACGACGAACGCCCGCACCAGGACCGCGACGAGGATCGCCACACCCAGCAGGATGGGTAGTTCTCGCCAGAACGAGTTACGCGGCTTGGGCTTGTCGGTCTGCTCGTCAATCACGGGTGGAGCCTACGGGGTCGAGCTGTATGCCGCCGTAGGGAACGCGCGGTGATGACCAACGATCCCAGAATTGGCATGACGATGGCGATGCCTCCCCCGGAGCTCGGTGCGACCGGGGACACGTCGGGGTCCACCTCGGCGGCCCTGGTGCCCGCATCCCCGCCGACCGACGAACCCGATCCATCGACCAGGGGCGGGGCCGTACCGGCCGGTGCCGCTGTGGCCGGCTCCGGCAGGTTGTCGAAGGTCGACGGTACGGAGAGCGAGGCCCAACGGTCGTACGGCCACACGACGGCGATCGCCCGGCCGATCACGTTCTCGATCGGAACCGGCCCCTGACAGCGGGCATCCTGCGAGACGAGTCGGTGATCGCCCATCACGAAGATCTCACCTGGCGGCACCACCACCTCCTCGAAGCGGCGGGACCGGCATTCCTGGCTGTTCGGCGGAAGGTCCAACGGAGAGTTCCGGGGCACGTAGGTCTCGTCCAGGGGAACCCCGTTCACGGTCACCCGCCCCTGCTCGTCGCAGCAGGCCACCCGGTCACCGGGCAGCCCGATGACACGTTTGATGAAGTCCTTCTCCCCCGGCTGGCTGACCCCGACCAGGTCGCCGAGGGTACGCCACAACCGGGTGAAGAACCCCGCCTCCGGCTGCCCGGCCCGCTCCGGCACCCACCGGTCCGTGCCCCGGAAGACGACCACCTCACCGCGTTTCGGGTCCCGTACGTCGTAGACGATCTTGTTCACCAGCACCCGGTCG
Source organism: Micromonospora sonneratiae (assembly GCF_042679305.1). Taxonomy (NCBI): domain Bacteria; kingdom Bacillati; phylum Actinomycetota; class Actinomycetes; order Micromonosporales; family Micromonosporaceae; genus Micromonospora; species Micromonospora sonneratiae. The sequence continues at coordinate 43,306 of NZ_JBHTMP010000037.1, forward strand.
CCGATGAGCAGCGTGTCCTCCATGGACCCGGAGGGGATGAAGAACGGCTGCAACAGAAAGGTGCGGATCAGTACGGCGATGCCGAAGGCCACGATGAGCAGCAGTGGCAACTCCTGCCACAGCGGCATCTGCCTACGGGGGCGGCGAACGCGGCGGCTCCTTGGCTCGACATCGTCCTCTTCGTCCACGTTATGCACTACACATCTCCCCGGGCTCGGGATACAACGCTACCGCCCGGGGTGCCTGTTTCCAGGCTCCCCGGGCGGTAGCACGGATGTGTCCCGTCGCCGCGACCAGGCCACGGCGACAGCGCAGTGGGCGAGGTCAGCTCGGCTGCTTCTCGCGCTTCTCCTTGATCTTCGCCTTCTTGCCGCGCAGCTCACGGAGGTAGTAGAGCTTGGCGCGACGCACGTCACCACGGGTGACGACCTCGATCCGGTCGATCGACGGGCTGTTGAGCGGGTAGGTCCGCTCGACACCGACGCTGAAGCTCATCTTGCGTACGGAGAAGGTCTCCCGCAGACCGGAGCCCTGGCGCCGGATGACGGTGCCCTGGAAGATCTGGACCCGGGAACGGTTGCCCTCGACAACTCGCGCGTGCACCTTGACGGTGTCACCGGCGCGGAAGTCGGGGAGGTCGGTCCGCCGCGACTGGGCGTCAAGGGCGTCCAGGGTGTTCATCGCTGCATCCTCGTAGGCTCACGGCGTACCGGTCATCGGCACGCGGATGGGTGGTTCTGATCCCCGATGGGTCGTCCTGTGACCAACCCCGGCGGGGATCCTCGCAGCCCCTCGCGGCGCGAGACAGCTGCGGCATCCGCAGAAAACTGCGGCAATCTCTTACTTTGCCACATCCCCGTCCGGCACCTGAAATCCGGCCCCGGTCAGCGTCGCGACGTCCCGCTTGTCCAGCACCCCCGCCGGTAGCGCCGCCAACATGTCGGGACGCCGGGACGCGGTCCGTAGCAGTGACTCGTCCCGTCGCCACCGGGCGATCCGACCGTGGTCGCCGGAGCGCAGGATCTCCGGTACGGCATGCCCCCGCCACGTGGGTGGCTTGGTGTAGACCGGTGCCTCGAGCAGCCCGTGCGCGTGGGACTCCTCGTCCAGCGACGAGGCGTTGCCGAGCACACCGGGCAGGAGCCGGGTCACCGCCTCCAGGATCACGATGACCGCGACCTCGCCGCCGAAGAGCACATAGTCGCCCAACGAGATCTCGGTCACCGGCATCCGGGTGGCGGCGTGGTCCAGGACCCGCTGGTCGATGCCCTCGTACCGGCCACAGGCGAAGACCAGGTGGGGCTGGGCCGCCAACTCGTAGGCGAACTCCTGGGTGAAGCGCCGCCCGACCGGGCTGGGCACCAGCAGGTGCGGCGGCGGCCCGTCCGCCGATTCGGGCGCGATCGCGTCGAGCGCCGCCCCCCACGGCTCGGGCCGCATCACCATGCCCGGACCGCCGCCGTAGGGGGTGTCGTCGACCGTGCGATGCACGTCGTGGGTCCAGCTCCGCAGATCGTGTACGGCCAGATCCAGCACGCCACTGGTCCGGGCCTTGCCGATCAGCGAAAGATCGAGCGGGGCGAAGTAGTCCGGGAAGATGGAGACGACGTCAACACGCATGACAGCTCACAGGTCGAGCAACCCGCCCGGCGGGTCGACGACGACCCGGCGATTGGCCAGGTCGACCTCGGGGACGATCGCCCGAACGAACGGGATCAACGCGGTACGCCCGCCGGGGCGACGCAGGACCAGCAGGTCCGAGGCGGGCGCGTGGTCGATCCGGGCCACCTCGCCGAGCGGCTCCCCGGCCCGGTCGACCACGGCGAGGCCGACCAGTTGGTGATCGTGGAACTCGTCCGGGTCGCTGGGCGGGGCCACCTCCGCGCTGTCGACGCAGAGCAGGGTGCCACGCAGCGCCTCGGCGACGTTGCGGTCGTAGATCCCGTCGAAACAGACCAGCAGACGCCCCTGGTGCCAGCGGGCCGCCTCGACGGTCAGCTCGTCCGGCACCTTGAACAGTTCCCCCTGGTCGGGCACGGCATCCTGCCGACCAGCGGAAGCCGCCGGTTCGGTGCGGAGCACCGAACCGGCGGCAAAGCGCGCTTCCGGCTCATCGGTACGCACTTCCACGGTGACCTCACCGCGGATGCCGTGCGGCTTACCGATGCGGCCGACGATCAGCTGCATCAGTACGAGTCGACGATGTCGACGCGTACGCCACGCCCGCCGATCGAGCCGATCACCTGGCGGAGCGCCTTGGCGGTACGACCGGACCGCCCGATGACCGTTCCCAGGTCCTCGGGGTGTACGCGTACCTCAAGCCGCTTGCCGCGACGGGAGTCGACCATCCGGACACGTACGTCGTCAGGATGGTCGACGATGCCCTTGACCAGGTGCTCCAGCGCTGGCCGGAGGGCCACCTCAGCCCTGCTCACCGGTGCCTGCCTCGGCCGACTCCTCGGTCTTGGCCGGAGCCTCGGCCGCCTTGGCGGTCTTCTTCGCCGGCTTCGCCGTCTCGGTGAGGCCGGCCGCAGCCTTGGCCTCTGCCTCGTAGGCCGCCTTGCGGTCGGCCCGCTCGGCCGCCACCAGCAGCGGTGCCGGGGCCGGCAGACCCTTGAACTTCTGCCAGTCGCCGGTCTTCTCCAGCAGGCGCTGCACCGCCTCGCTCGGCTGGGCGCCGACGGACAGCCAGTACTGGACCCGGTCCGACTTGACCTCGATCACCGAAGGGTGCTCCTTCGGCTGGTAGATCCCGACGAACTCGATCGCCCGACCGTCACGCTTGGTGCGCGAGTCGGCGACGACGATGCGGTACTGCGGGTTGCGGATCTTGCCCATCCGCAGGAGCCGGATCTTTACGGCCACGTGTGTTCGCTCCTGTTGCGATTCTCACCAGCCCAGTCGGGCGGTGCGCGGGTGAGAGCCGGCCGGCTCAGTGGGGTTTGGGCCGGAGACTGCTCGGTGGACTGGCAACGCGCCCGGGTTAGAGGGCGCCGCACGCGTGCCGGATACCAGCCAACCATTCTGCCAGATGTGCGCGGCGACCGTTTCGCCCCCTGGCTGACGGCCGGACGCGCCGCCCGGAAATCGCTCAGACCGCCCGCTGGTACTGGTCGGGCCAGCCGGCAGCCGCCCCGAGTCGGTGCGCGGCCTGCCGGGGCCAGTACGGGTTACGCAGCAACTCCCGCCCCAGCAGCACCGCGTCGGCCTGCCCCGACGCCACGATCGCCTCGGCCTGCTCCGGGTCGGTGATCAGGCCGACAGCGGCCACCGGCAGATCCGTGTTCCGGGCCACCGCCTCGGCGAACGGGACCTGGTAGCCGGGTCCGACGGGCACCCGCACCCTGGCAGCGTTGCCGCCGGTGGAGACGTCCAGCAGGTCAACCCCGTGGGCCAGCAGTTCCTTGGCGAACCGTACGGTGTCGTCACCGGTCCAGCCCTGCCCGTCCGAAAGCCAGTCGGTCGCCGAGATCCGGAACAGCACCGGCAGGTCGGCCGGCCAGGCCGCCCGGACCGCGTCGACCACCTCGAGGGCGAACCGGATCCGGTTCTCGAAGGAGCCGCCGTAGCTGTCGGTGCGGTGGTTGCTGTGCGGGGAGAGGAACTCGCCGATCAGGTAGCCGTGCGCGCCGTGCACCTCCACCACCTGGAACCCGGCGGCCAGCGCCCGTCGGGTGGCGGCGGCGAAGTCCGCCACCACCTGCTTGATCTCCTCGACGCTCAACTCGTGCGGGACCTGGTGCCGCTCGTCGTAGGCGACCGGGCTGGGGCCGACCGGCTGCCAGCCGCCCTGTCCAGGGGCGAGCGGGGCACCACCTCGCCAGGGGGCGTCGGTGCCGGCCTTGCGTCCGGCGTGCGCGAGTTGGATCCCGGGTACCGTGCCGCTGCGCTTCAGGAAGTCGGTGATCCGTACGAACGCCGCCTGCTGACGTTCGTTCCACAACCCGAGGTCGGCCGGGCTGATCCGGCCCTCGGGCGCGACCGCGGTGGCCTCGACCAGGATCAGTCCGGCACCGCCGACGGCCCGGCTGGCCAGGTGGGTGAGGTGCCAGTCGGTCGGCACCCCGACGTCGGGCCCGTCGACCGCAGCGGAGTACTGGCACATCGGCGCCATCCAGACCCGGTTGGGCACGGTGACCGAGCGCAGGGTCATGGGCTGGAACAGGGCGCTGCGCCGCCCCTCGGTCGACTCGCTCACGGCGTACTCCTTGCTGCTGACGGCCACGACAACCCCCGCTTGGTACGACGGACATCGTAATACGATGAGAATGAAACTACGAGATCTGTCGTATTATCGGGTAGCCAGAAAAGAGGTGTGTTGTGCCACAGCAAGCCCCAGCCCATGCCGACCCGGCACCCGCCCTCGGCGTCGGGCGCGCGCTCCCCCACCCGGACCGGGACGAGATCCGGCTGGCAGCGGTGCTACATGCGCTCTCCGACCCGACCCGGCTGCACATCGCCCACACCCTCGCCCGACTCGGCGAGGCGGCCTGCTCGGTCATCGACCTCGCGGTCAGCAAATCCACCACCACCCACCACTACCGGGTGTTGCGGGAGGCAGGTGTGATCAGCCAGGTGTATCGAGGCACCTCGAAGCTGAACGCGCTGCGCCGCGACGACCTCGAAGCCCGCTTCCCCGGCCTGCTGGACAGCGTGCTGGCCGCCGCGGAACGGGAGGGAACCCGGGGCTGACAGCCGCCGCCCGGCTCACAGAAGGTAGGCGGAGCCGCCGGTCACCGGCCCGCCGGGCATTCCGCCCCTACGGCCGAGCCGGCGGCCGGTCCCAGCCGGTGGGCAGGGCGGTCGGCACCTTCCACCGTGGGTCGGGCGAGAAGTCGCACCAGGTGCCGTCGAACGGGAACTGACCCGCCTCGGCCACCTTGATCACCCGCTCGCCCTCGGCGCGTACCGCCGCCTCGTCGGCCACCCAGTAGTGCTCGGGGAAGGCCAGCCGCTCGACGAACTCCCCCTCGTCCTTCCAGCACCAGGTCCGGTCGGCCTCGACCACCACGTCGAGGTCCTGGTCCACCACGTCGATCCCGGCCACGTCGCCGTCGTCCCACCGCACACCCGGCTCTTCGAGATTGACGTACCAGCGGGCGAACTGTCCGTTCTCGTGCCGGAACCACCAGACCGAATGGGCCCCCTCGGCCGGCAGGAACTTCAACAGCGGCGGGCCGTTCCACACCCCCACGCGCAGCCGGTAGGACCGGGTGATCCACTCCGCGAACGGCATCATCCGCATGCCACGGCCGTCGTCGGCGACCTCGTTGGCAACCGGGGTGCCCCGGCCGATCCACAGCAGCAGGCCACGCTCGTCGTCGCTGACCACCCGCGCCGGCCGGACCCAACCGATCCGCCCACGGCGGACGTTGCGGTGCAGCACCAACTCACCGGGCTGAAATCCCATGCCCAGACCCTATCCCCACCGCCGCAGCCCGCCGCCGCGCTGTCGGAAAGGGCCCCTTCCTGTCGCTCCTTGCACCGGAAGGGGCCCTGCCAGGCACCAGAGCGTCAGTAGGCGCGGGCCAGGATCGCGACCAGGTCCGGCTCGTCCTCCGAGTCCGGAACCGAGCCGTCCGCCCGGACCAGGCAGCGTACGGTCACGCCCTTGCCGTTGGCCTCCGTCTCACCGGCCGGCCCGACCTCCGACCACGGCACCCGGGCCCACCCGGTCGCCGCCGCCTCGATCGCCTCGGCCAGGGTCTGCACCGTCACCGTCCGCGACTCGCGCAGCGCCAGCGCCTCGTCGTGCAGGGACTGCTGGTCGGCCTCCAGGGCGGCCAGCACCGCGGCCACCACGTCGGTCACCGGCACCGGGGTCTTCGACCCGTTGGTACGCCGTACCAGCACCGCGTTACCGGCAGCGAGATCGCGGGGACCGACCTCGACGCGTACCGGATAGCCCTTGAGCTCGGCATCGACGGCCCGGCGGCCGAACGGGGTGTCGGTACGGTCGTCGAGCCCGACCCGGACCCCGGCGTCGCGCAGCGCGTCGCGCAGCTTCGCCGCCGCCTCGGCCACCCCGTCACCGGCCTTGACCACCATGATGTGCGCCTGCACCGGAGCCAGCCGGGGCGGCACCCGCAGCCCGTTGTCGTCCCCGTGCACCATGATCAGACCACCGAGCATCCGGGTGGAGGTGCCCCAGGAGGTGGTCCAGGCGTGCTCGACGCTGCCGGCCGCCGAGGTGAAGGTCATGTCGAAGGCCTTGGCGAAGTTCTGCCCCAACTCGTGGCTGGTGCCCAGTTGCAGCGCCTTGCCGTCACCCATCATGCCTTCACAGGTGTAGGTGGCGGTGGCACCGGCGAACCGCTCCCGGGCGGTCTTCAGCCCGACCAGCACCGGGATGCCCAGTTCCCGCACCATGAAGTCCTCGTAGACCTCGTGCAGGATCCGGCGGGCGTAGGCACGGGCGTCGGCCTCGTCGACGTGCGCGGTGTGCCCCTCCTGCCAGAGGAACTCGCTGGTCCGCAGGAAGATCCGGGGCCGCATTTCCCAACGCACCACGTTCGCCCACTGGTTCAGCAGCAGCGGCAGGTCCCGGTAGGAGCCGATCCACTTGGCCATGAACTCGCCGATGACCGTCTCGCTGGTGGGCCGGACCACCACCGGCTCGGCAAGCTGCTTGCCGCCACCGTGGGTCACCACGGCCAACTCCGGCGAGAAGCCCTCGACGTGCTCGGCCTCCCGCTTCAGGTAGCTCTCCGGGATGAACAGCGGGAAGTACGCGTTCTCCGCGCCGGCTGCCTTGATCCGGGCGTCCATCTCGGCCTGCATCCGCTCCCAGATGGCGTAGCCGGCCGGTCGGATGACCATGGTCCCCCGCACCGGCCCGTTGTCGGCGAGCTGAGCCTTGGCGATCAGGTCCTGGTACCAGCGGGGAAAGTCCTCCGCCCGGGGAGTGAGCACACGTGCCATGACCGCACATCCTATTCGCCGCCATGTCCCCTCCGGTGACCTGGTGGCCTCCTACGCCATGTCAGCCCGCGTGGGCCGTCCCACCGCGGTCCGGAGACCGTCCGTGCCTGCCCCAGCGCCCCCACCCCGTACGGGTCGACCGAGAAGGGGCGGGCGTCAGCGGATCACCCGGCCGCGCAGGACGATCCGGCGGGGATCGCGTACCACCCGCAGGTCGAGGCGCGGATCGCTGTCGTAGACCACCAGGTCGGCGAGGCCCCCCTCGACCAGACCGGGGAAGCCGAGCCAGTCCCGGGCTCCCCAGGAGGCCGCCCGCAGGACGTCGACGGCGGACATGCCGGCCTTCTCGTGCAGCAGCAACATCTCGGTAGCCGCCAGCCCGTGGGCGATCCCCCCGCCCGCGTCGGTGCCCAGGTAGATCGGCACCCCGGCCTCGTACGCCGAGCGCACCACCCCGGGGAAGCCGTCGCGCAGGGCCAGCATGTGGTCGGCGTACGCGGGGAACTTCTCCCGGGCCCGCTCGGCGATGGAGCCGAAGGTCTGAATGTTGATCATTGTCGGCACCAGCGCGGTTCCCCGTCTGGCCATCTCGTCGATCAGGTCCAGGCTCAGCCCGGTACCGTGCTCGACCGAGTCCACCCCGGCCCGCACCATGGTCGCGACGGCCGACTCGGAGAAGGTGTGCACCGCCATCCGCGCACCGGCCGCGTGCGCGGCCCGGACGGCGGCGGCCATCGTCTCCGCATCCCAGGCCGGCGCGAGGTCACCGGCGTCGCGTTCGATCCAGTCGCCGACCAGTTTGACCCAGCCGCTGCCCGCCCGGGCCTGCTCGGCCACGGTGGCGGCGACCTCGGCCGCCGGCACCTCCACGCCGATGTCACGCAGGTAGCGCCTGGGCGGCGCGACGTGCCGGCCGGCGCGGGCCAGTCGCGGCAGGTCGGGGTCGTCCGCCAACTCGGGGTACGGGTACGGCGAGCCGGCGTCCCGGATGGCCAGCACACCCGCGTCCCGGTCGAGTACAGCCAGCTCCCGGGCCTGGTCCAGTGAGCTGATCGGGGCGCCCCCCGGAGCGATGCCGATGTGGCAGTGCGCGTCGACCAGTCCGGGCAGGACGAAGCCGCCGTCGCTGACGGTCCGTGCCCCGGGGACCGGGTCGTACGTCACCCGGTCGCCGACCAGCCACAGGTCGCGTACCTCGTCGTCGGGCAGGACCACACCGCGCACATGCAAAGCCATGTGCACAGTCCTACCTGATCACGCCTCGCCACGCTCGCACCGGCTGGCCGGACGGCCGACCAGAGAACCGGACGGCCGACCAGGGATCAGTGCCGATCAGCGATCAGTCTTCCTTGTCCCGCTTGGTCAGCTTGCCGAAGTCGAGCTTGGGCAGCTTGAACCCGGGCGGCAGGCCCTGGCCACCGGCCAACGCGTTCGGGTCCAGGCCCGGCGGCAGTTGCGGCATCCCACCCGGGAATCCACCGCCGACCGGCCCGGCCGCGCGCTGCCGGCCGCCACCCTTCGTACCCTTGCGCTTGTTCTTCGGCGACTTCGTCGCCTTGCGCCGGCCGCCGGGCAGGCCCATCATCCCGCCCATCTGCTTCATCATCTTCTGCGCGTCAGCGAAGCGGTTGAGCAGCTGGTTGACGTCCATGACGGTCACGCCGGAACCGTTGGCGATCCGGGCCCGGCGGGAACCGTTGATGATCTTCGGGTTGGTCCGCTCGCCCGGGGTCATCGAACGGATGATCGCGGTGACCTTGTCGAAGTGCTTGTCGTCGACCTCGGCCAACTGGTCCTTCATCTGGCCCATGCCGGGCATCATCGCCAGCACGTTCGCGATCGGGCCCATCCGCCGGACGGCGATGAGCTGGTCGAGGAAGTCCTCCAGGGTGAACTGCTCGCCGCCCATGAGCTTGGCGGTCATCTTCTCCTTCTGATCGGCGTCGAAGGCCTGCTCGGCCTGCTCGATCAGAGTCAGCACGTCACCCATGCCCAGAATCCGGCTGGCCATCCGGTCCGGGTGGAAGACGTCGAAGTCCTCCAGCTTCTCACCGGTGGAGGCGAACAGGATCGGCTGGCCGGTGACCTCCCGTACGGACAGCGCCGCACCGCCCCGGGCGTCGCCGTCGAGCTTGGAGAGCACGACACCGGTGATGCCGACGCCGTCGCGGAACGCCTCGGCGGTGCGGACCGCGTCCTGACCGACCATCGCGTCGATGACGAAGATGACCTCGTCGGGGTTGACCGCGGCACGGATGGCGGCGGCCTGGGCCATCATCTCCGCGTCGATACCCAGCCGACCGGCGGTGTCGACGATGACGATGTCGCGGGCCGCCCGCTTGGCGTGCTCGATCGACGCCTTGGCCACCTGCACCGGGTCACCCACCCCGTTGCCCGGCTCCGGGGCGTACACCTCGACCCCGGCCCGGCCACCGAGCACCTGGAGCTGCCCGACCGCGTTGGGGCGTTGCAGGTCGGCGGCGACCAGCAGCGGCTGGTGGCCCTGGGACTTGAGCCAGCGGGCCAGCTTGCCGGCCAGGGTCGTCTTACCCGAACCCTGCAGACCGGCCAGCATGATCACGGTCGGCGGCTGCTTGGCGAACTGCAACCGGCGGTTCTCGCCGCCGAGGACGCCGACCAGCTCCTCGTGCACGATCTTGATGACCTGTTGGGCGGGGTTGAGCGCCTGGGAGACCTCGGCACCACGTGCCCGCTCCTTGATCCGGGCGATGAACCCCTTGACAACCGGCAGGGCTACGTCCGCCTCCAGCAGCGCCAGCCGGATCTCCCGGGCGGTGGCGTCGATGTCGGCGTCGGTGAGCCGCCCCTTGCCGCGAAGCTTGGTGAAGATCCCGGAAAGGCGGTCGCTCAAGGTGTCAAACACGACGTAACATCCCGTTTGTCAAAATTCCCGTGGACAGAACGTGGCCGGCGTACGTACCCGACCGGCCATCGCAAGGGTAGCGGCCCACCACACCAGCCGCTGCCATCCGCCCTCCCCTGCCCACGTACGACCGACCACGTCCAGGATCACACCCGGCAGCACCGACGAGTCACCGCTGCCGATCGGATCACCGGTCGACCAGCCCGGACTGGTACGCGAACACGACCAGTTGCGCCCGGTCCCGGGCCCCGAGCTTGCCCATCGCCCGACTCACGTGGGTACGGGCGGTCGCCGGGCTGACCACCAGCCGAAGGGCGATCTCCTCGTTACTCAACCCCTCGCCGACCAGTCCGACGATCTCGCGTTCCCGGTCGGTGAGGGTGCCCAACCGGGGATGCGGTCGGGGCACCCGCGACGGACGGGTGGCGAACTCCCGTACCACCCGACGGGTCACCGACGGGGAGAGCAGCGCCTCCCCGGCGGCCACCACGCGGATCGCCCGCAACAACTCGACCGGCCTGGTGTCCTTGATCAGGAAACCGCTGGCCCCGTACCGCAGGGCGTCGAAGACGTACTCGTCCAACTCGAAGGTGGTAAGGACGATCACCCGGGTAGCCGACGTCGCCGGGTCCCTGGCGATCCGCCGGGTGGCCTCGATCCCGTCGATGCCCGGCATCCGTACGTCCATCAGCACCACGTCCGGGCGCACACTGCGGGCCAGTTCCACCGCCCGTAGGCCATCGGCCGCCTCCCCGGCCACGGTCAGATCGTCCTCGCTCTCCACCAGGCTGCGTAGCCCGATCCGGATGAGATCCTGGTCGTCGGCGATCAGCACACTGGTCACGGGCGCTCCCACACGGGCAGTGTGGCGTACACCCGGAAACCGCCACCGGCCATGGGCCCGACGACGAACGTCCCGCCGAGCGCGACGGCCCGCTCCCGCATCCCGACGAGACCATGTCCGACGACCGGGTCCGGTGACCCGGACCGGCGCTGCTGCCCGGGCTGCCGTCGTGGTACGGCACTCCCGGTGTCGGTGACCTCGACGGTCACCTCGTCCTCGCCCCGGTGCACCCGGACCAGCGCGGTCGCCGCGCCGGCATGCCGTACGACGTTGGTCAGCGACTCCTGGACGATCCGGTACGCCGCCAGGTCGACGGCCGCCGGTAGATCCGGCCGCTGACCGGTGACCACCACCCGAACCGACAGTCCGGCCGTGGCCAACCGGTCCCGCAGGACGTCGAGTTGGTCCAGCCCGGGTACCGGTGCCCGGGATTCCCGGCTGACCAGGTCCGGCGAGCCGACCAGGTCCGACGGGCTGACCGCGTCCGGCGAGCCGACCAGGTCCGACGGGCTGACCGGATCACCGCTCGACCGGGCAACCGGATCGTGGCCGGGACCATGGCCGGGATCGGCGCCCCACTGGCCGGGCGGGCCGGGCACGGTACGGTCGTCGTCCGTGGACCGGCCGGTGCCCGGGGCACGGACGACCGACAGCGTGACCCGCAACTCGTCGAGCGCCTCCCGGCTCGTCCGGCTGATCGCGGCCAGCGCCTCCTCGGCCTGCCCCGGTCGTTTCGCCAACAGGTGCAGGGCGATCTCGGCCTGCATGTTTATCGCCGCCAACCCGTGGCCGACCACGTCGTGCACCTCCTGGGCGATCCGCAGCCGCTCGTCGTACGCCCGCTGCCGGAGCCGTTCCTCACGGTCCCGCGCGGCCGTCTCCCGACCGACCCGTACGGTGGCTCCGACCGCGAACGGCACCACGATCCAGGCCGCCACCGGAAGGACCTCCGCCAGTTCGACTCGTCCCGTCACGGTGTGCAGCAGCACGACCGGCAACGCCAGGCCACCGGCGGCCAACGCCCGGCGCATCGGCACCGACACCGCCACCGTGTAGCCGGCCACCGCCAGCGAGACCAGGATCGGCCCGTACGGCAGGTTGAGCAGCAGGTAGACCCCGGTGACCAGGGCCGTGCCGGCCAGCGTGGTCACCGGCCAGCGCCGACGTACGACCAGCATGGCGGCAACGGCGGCGGCCAGTCCCAGGGCGATCCCGTCGACCCGGGCCGTGCCGGGCTGGTTCGCGCCCGCCGGCCCGGTGCCGATCACGCTGATCAGGATCAACGCCAGCGCCAGCGAGGCGTCGACGACCCAGTTGCGGGTACGCATCACGGCACGCTCTCACACCACGTCCCGACGGCGCAGCAGCGCACCGGCGACGACGACGAAGCCGACCAGGTACGCCGCCACCACCACGGTCGCCTGCCCACCGCCGGTCAACTCCGCGACCCCTGGCGTGTCCGGGGACGAGCCGAGTGCGGCGGCCAGCGAACCGGCGTTCGGACCGGGCAGCGCCTTCTGCATGTCCGCGACCCAGGGCAGCAACGGAGCGACGACCGCCGCCAGCAGGTTCTGCACCGCCAGCAGCCAGACCAGGCCGAGGCCGATGGGCAACGCCACACCACGGTAGGCCACCGCCAGCAGCACGCCGAGCATCGCCCACATGCTGGCGATCAGCCATCCGGCACCGACACCGACGACCAGCTCACCCAAGGACGGCCAGTCCACCGGCTGGGCCTCGGCTCCGGCGATCAGCAGGCTCGTCACGGCACCGACCGTGAACAGGGCGAGCACCAGCACCAGGGTCGCGACGGCCAGGGCCAGCAGCTTGCCCCCGTACACCGCCAGCCGGGTCGGTCCCTGCATGAGCAGGGTCTTCCAGGTTCCCCAGCCGTACTCCCCTCCGACCACCAGGACGGCGAGGATGAGCGCGATCGCCCCGAGGAAGACGGGCAGCGCACCGATCGAGTTGCCGACGAGTTCGCTGGTCCGCAACTGGTCGAACGCCCGGTCGCTGAGCACCCCGCCGGAACCGTCGAGATAGGCGGCGTACGGGGCCAGGTAGGTGAAGACCAGGCTGAGCACCAGTGCCACGGCCAGCAGCAGCCAGCTTGCCGGTCGCTTGGCCAGCTTGAACAGTTCAGTGCCGCAACTAGCCAGCATGGGCCAGCCCTCCCTTGGTGAGTTCGAAGAAGACCTGCTCGAGGTCCCGTTCCTGGCCCCGTAGTTCGCTGACCGCCAGGCCGGCACCCACGAGTTCGGCGTTGAGCCAGGCGGCCCGCTCCGGCCCGATCCCGACGTCGAGTGCCCCGTCGACCAGCCGTACGCGGTCCGGGCCGACCAGGGTCCGGATCCGGTCGGCGGCGAGATCCAACGGCTCGGCGACCACCCGCAACCCGGTGGCCCCGCGCAACTCGGCGACGCTGCTCTCGGCCACCAGCCGTCCCCGGGCGACCACGCCGACCCGGTCGCAGATCTGCTGTACCTCGCCGAGCAGATGGCTGGAGAGCAGTACGGTGCATCCGGTCGCGCCGAGCCGGCGGATCAGGTCACGCATGTCGGCCATGCCGGCCGGGTCCAGCCCGTTGGTCGGCTCGTCGAGGATCAGCAGCCGGGGATCCTTGAGCAGGGCGGCGGCCACCCCGAGCCGCTGCTTCATGCCCAGCGAATAGGTGGTGTACCGGTCACCTGCCCGGTCGGCCAGGTCGACCTGCGCCAGCACGGCCGGTACCCGGTCCGCTCGTACCCCCGCCGAACGCGCCAGCACCCGCAGGTTGTCCCGCCCGGAGAGGTACGGATAGAAGCTGGGCCCCTCGATCATCGCGCCCACCCGGGCCAGGTGCCCGGCCGCGCCGACCGGTCGGCCGAACAGGGTCGCCGTACCGGCGGTCGGCCGGACCAGGCCGAGCAGCATCCGCAGGGTGGTCGTCTTGCCCGCGCCGTTGGGGCCGAGAAAGCCGTACACCTCGCCGGGGCGCACGCTGAGGCTGAGCGCGTCCACGGCCGTCAGGTCGCCGTACCGCTTGGTCAGCCCGTGTGTCTGCACAGGAAGGTTCATGCCCGTCACTGTGCCGTCGGTGCGGCCCCGGCTCGTCCGACGACGGGCGGCACTGCGCGTACGTCATCGGACGTAGTCGCCCGACGTGGCCACCGGGGTGGCTGCTCAGACCACGGCGAGTACGGCGGCTTCCAGGCGGGCCCGCTCGTCGTCGGACGGCCAACCGCCGACGAGGTAGAAGACGTCGACCACGTCACCGCCGAGCGTGGCGATCCGGGCCGCCCGGACCAGGGCACCCGCCTCGTCCAGCGCGGCACACACGCGGTGCAGCAGCCCGGGGGCGTCGGCGGCCCGCAACTCCAGCAGCACCGCGTCGGTGGCCGCGTCCCGGTGCCAGACCACCTTCGGCCCGGCACCGACCGGCCCACCGACCGACGTACGGCGGCGCAGCCGGGCCAGTACCGACGGGTCACCGGTGACCGCCCGACGCAGGTCGGCGGTGAGTGTCACGGGGTCGGGTGGGCTGCCATGACGCGGCTGGACCCGGCACTCGACCAACGCCCGTCCGTCCACCGTGGCGGCGTCGGCGGCCAGCACGTCGAGCCGGTGCAGGGCCAGGCAACCGGCGACCGTGGCCAGCAGGCCGCGTCGGTCGGTCGCGGCCACCGCCACCCGGCCGTCGGAGAGGTGTACGGCGGGCAGCGGCCCGGCCACCAACGCCGGATCGGGTCGTGGTGGGGCGGGTGGCGAGCCGGTGTCGAGGGTGGTGCGTACCCGGCGGACCAGCTCGGCGACCAGCCGGGCCTTCCAGTCCGACCAGGCGATCGGGCCGGTCGCCCGGGCGTCGGCCTGCCCGAGCGCGTGCAGCAGCTCCAGTGTCCCGACGTCTCCGACCGCCTCGGCCACAGCGGAGATCGTCACCGGGTCACCGAGGTCCCGTCGGGTGGCCACCTCGGGCAGGAGCAGGTGCAGTCGGACGAGTTTCTCGACCATCCCGGTATCGGCCGGCGGTAGGCCCATCCGGCCCGCGATATCGGCGGCGATGGGCGCGCCAACGACACTGTGGTCGCCGTCGAGGCCCTTCCCGACGTCGTGCAGGAGCGCGGTGATCAGCAGCAGGTCGGGTCGGTCCACGTCCCGGGTGTGCCCGCCGGCTTCGGCGGCGGTCTGCACCAGGTGCCGGTCCAGGGTGAACCGGTGGGCCGGGTTGTGCTGGGGCAGGCTGCGCATCCGGGGCCACTCCGGCAGCCAGCTGTCGACCAGTCCGTACCGGTCACAGGTCTCCCAGGTCGGCACCAGGCCGGGGCCGGCACCGAGCAGGGTGACCAGCGCGGCGCGGGCGGCCGGCGGCCAGGGGGTCGGCAGCGGCGGGCAGTAGGCGGCCAGCCATTCGCAGGTGGCCCGGGCGATCGGCAGCCGGGTGCTGGCGGCTGCGGCGGCGACCCGCAGCGACAGGCTCGGATCGGGACGGGCACCGATGGCGGTACGGGCCAGCACCAGTTCCCCGTCGTGTTCGACCACGTCCCGGGCGACCGGTCGGCGTAGCGGCCGGCCGTCGGCTCCCCGAGGTCGCCCGGAGCGCAGCCGGTCGGCGGCCCGCCACGCGTCGGTCAGGGCGTGGCTGACCGTACGGGCGTCGCCGGCCACCCGGCGCAGCAGCGTGTCCGGATCGTCCAGCCCGAGCAGGTCGGCCACGGTAGCCCGCTCCTGGGCGATCAGCCGGTCCACCCGTCGACCGGTTGCGATGTGCAGGGCGTCCCGGGTGTCGAGCAGTCGCCGGTGCGCCGCCCGTACGGCCGGGCGCAGGGTGTCACTGATCCCGGCGTACGCGATGGCCCGCAGCAGCCCGACGTCGCGCAACCCGCCGGCGGCCTCCTTGAGGTCGCCCTCGAGCAGGAAGGCCAGCTCCCCGTGGGCCTGCCAGCGGGCGGTGGTCACCTCGCGCAGGGCGGGCAACCGTTTCACGGCGGTACGCCGCCACTGCTCACCGGCGGCGGCGATCAGCCGGGCGGAGAGGTCCGGATCGCCGGCCAGGTGCCGGGCGTCGAGCAGCCCGAGGGCGACCTTCACGTCGTCGGCGGCCACCGTCAGCGCCTCGTCGGGGGTACGGACCGAATGGTCCAGGGCGACCCGGGCGTCCCAGATCGGGTACCAGAGCCCGGCCGCCAGTTCGTCGATGCCGGGCACGCCGGCATGCAACAGCACCAGGTCGACGTCGCCGTACGGGGCGCACTCCCGTCGCCCGAGCCCGCCGACCGCGACCAGTGCCACGCCGCTCCGGTCGGCGGGCAGCAGCCCGGCCAGCCAGGCGTCGAGCGTCGCGGCCCGGGTGGCCCTACCCGCCCCGTTGATCGAGAGGTTCGCGTCGTCCGGACCGGTACCGGCTGACGCCGCTCTCTTGATCAACGGGGCGGACACGGGGGTCAGAGGGCGTCGAGCCCGTGCTCGCCGGTACGAACCCGGACCACGTCCTCGACGGGGGTCACCCACACCTTGCCGTCACCGATCTTTCCGGTACGCGCCGCCGTGACGATCGCGTCGACCACCTTGTCGACGTCGATCTCGTCGGTGACCACCTCGACCCGGATCTTGGGCAGGAACTCCACCGTGTACTCGGCACCCCGGTACACCTCGGTGTGTCCCTTCTGCCGTCCGTACCCCTGGACCTCACTGACGGTCAGGCCGGCCACGCCGAGGGCGTGCAGCGCCTCCTTCACCCCGTCGAGCTGGTGCGGCTTGATGACCGCGGTCACCAGTTTCATGTCCAAACCCTCCATAGATTGACGTTAACCGGCGACCTTCTCGCTGACCGTTTCGGCTGGTTCGGCAGCCTCGGCAGGCCCGGCCGCCTTCGGGGCGGCGGCCGGCTTGCCGCTGGCCGACCCGGTCGACGCACTGACCGAAGACGCGCTGACCGACGACGCGGGGGCCGGCGACGCGGGGGCCGGCGACGCGGTGACCGGCGACGCGGTGACCGGGGTGCCGATTCCGGCCAAGGCGAAGGCCCCACCGCCACCGCCGCCACCGGCCGGGGACAGGTCGTAACCGGCCTCGGCGTGCTCGGCGATGTCGATGCCGTCGATCTCGGCCTCCTCCTTGACCCGGAAGCCGATGGTCTTCTCGATCACGAAGCCCAGGGCGAAGGCGATCACGAAGGAGATGACCGAGACGATCAGGGCGCTGAGCGCCTGCGCACCGAGTTGGGTGACCCCGCCGCCGTAGAACAGCCCCTCGTTCTCCACCAGCGAGCTGATCTGGCTGGTGCCGAAGAGGCCGATCCACAGGCAGCCGATCCAGCCACCGACGAAGTGCACGCCGACCACGTCGAGCGAGTCGTCGTAGCCGAGCCGGTACTTCAGCCCGATGGCGACGGCGCAGACCGCACCGGCGACCAGACCGAGCAGGGCCGCCGCCCAGGGGGCGATGAAGGCACAGGCCGGGGTGATCGCGACCAGACCGGCGATCGCTCCGGAGGAGGCACCGACGAGGGTCGGCCTACCGTTGCGCAGCCACTCCACGACGATCCAGCCCAGTACGGCGGCAGCGGTGGCGACCTGCGTGTTGAGGAACGCGATACCGGTGATCGCGTCGACGGTCAGTTCCGATCCGGCGTTGAACCCGAACCAGCCGAACCAGAGCAGCCCGGCCCCGAGCGCCACCATCGGTACGTTGTGCGGCTTCATGCCCTCGCGGGGCCAGCCGACCCGCTTGCCGAGCACCAGGGCCAGCGCCAGCGCTGCCGCACCGGCGTTGATGTGCACCGCGGTGCCACCGGCGAAGTCGAGCGCGCCGATGCCCGCACCGATGAAGCCACCGCCCCAGACCATGTGCGCGACCGGGAAGTAGACCAGGGTCGCCCAGCCGAGGGAGAACAACAACCAACCGGAGAACTTCGCCCGGTCGGAGATGGATCCGCTGATCAGCGCGACCGTGATGATCGCGAACATCATCTGGAACGCCATGAACACGTAGAGCGGGATGCCGGTCTCGCCCCACAGATCGGTCTCCGCCATGAACGTCTTGGTGCCGAGATACTGCAACGGGTCGCCGAAGACACCGCCACGGTCCTCGCCAAAGGCGATGGAGAAACCGTAGAAGAGCCAGAGGATCGAGATGAGCCCCATCGAGGAGAAGCTCATCATGATCATGTTAAGGACGCCCTTGGAGCGGTTCAGACCGCCGTAGAACAGCGCCAGACCCGGCGTCATGAGCAACACCAGGGCGCTCGATATCAGCAGCCAGGCGGTGTTGCCTGTATCAATCGTCGGTGCTTCAGGCACGCTGGCCTCCTAAGCTCGGGTTCCCTCCCTCCCGGCCCACCAGGGCAGCGCTGCCCGTACGCCGGTTGCGCCGAAGCCTCCTGCGCTGCTGTTTCGCACGAGGTAGCGACGGGTTTCCGGCTGGTCACGGGTTGTTTCGTACGTGTGAAGAAATGCTCACCGCCGATAGAACGGGCACTGGCCCATCGCGGACAGCAGGCCGATCGAGTACGGAACTCGCCCGCACCGAACTGGTCGAGGATCGACGAGCGCTCAGCGCAGCGCGTACTCCAGGGTGTGCCGCTCGTAGTCGAGCAGGCGCAGGTCCCGCATCGGACGACGTAGGTGCCCCTTGTGCACGATCCGTACGAACGCCGGGTCACCGGCCGCCGCCATCCGGCGGATCCCCTCGACATGGTCCACGATCCGCTTTCGGATCGTACGCACCAGTCGGTGCCGGTCCCGGGGAATCAGCCCGTACGCGTCGGCGAACATGCGCAGCCGGCGCGGCCGGTTGGGCCGTTTCCAGCCCAGTGTGTAGGAGTCCCGGTCGGAGAAGAGCGGCACCCAGGTCCAGGCCGCGTAGGCCACGTCGTAGATCCGCGCCCCGGGTGAGGCCAGGTCGAAGTCGATCAGCCCCAGGGTGCCGTCCGGCCGCCAGATCACGTTGTGCGGGGCCGCGTCGTGATGGCAGATCACCTCGGTGTCCGGCGGCGGTGGTCCGAAGGACCGCCACACCGCGTTGGGTGCCGGGGTGAAGCCGTACTGGGCGTCGTGGAACATCCGCAGCATGGTCGCCACGGTCACCAGCGCCTCGTCGGTGACCCAGTGCGGGGCCAGCGGATACTCCCCGCACTCCCCTTCGAGGTAGGACAGGACCTCACGGTTGCGCTCGTCCATGCCGAGCGCCCGGGGTGAGCCGGTGAAACCGACGTACTCCAGGTGACGCAGCAGGGCATGCACGGACGGCGTCCACGGGCCGGCGTTACGCCGGACGGTGTTGCCGACGCGCACCACGGTGCTGACGTTCCCGCCGTGCAGCGGGATCTCCTGTGCAGTCACGTACGGTCTCCCGAAAGGCAAGGCCGGCTCATGGTGATCACTTCAGGCTACGCGTCCGAACCAAGTGGTTCGGTTCCGAGCAACGCGTCAACGAACTGAGCCGGGTCGAAGGGGGCCAGGTCGTCCGGCCCCTCGCCCAACCCGACGAGCTTGACCGGGATGCCCAGCTTGCGCTGTACGGCGATCACGATGCCGCCCTTGGCGGTGCCATCCAGCTTGGTCAACACGACACCGGTGACGTCCACCACCTCGGTGAAGACCCGGGCCTGCTCCAGGCCGTTCTGCCCGGTGGTGGCATCGAGCACGAGCAGCGTCTCGTCCACCGGGCCGTGCTTCTCCACCACCCGCTTGACCTTGCCCAACTCGTCCATCAGGCCGATCTTGTTCTGCAACCGGCCGGCCGTGTCGATGAGTACCGTGTCCACACCCAGGTCGATACCCCGCCGGACCGCGTCGAATGCCACACTCGCCGGATCGGCCGCCTCCGGGCCCCGGACCACCTCAGCGCCTACCCGTCCCGCCCAGGTGGCGAGTTGGTCGGCGGCGGCGGCCCGGAACGTGTCGGCCGCGCCGAGCACGACGCTGCGCCCGTCCGCCACCAGCACCCGGGCGATCTTGCCGCAGGTGGTCGTCTTGCCGGCACCGTTGACCCCGACCACCAGCGCCACCGCGGGAGCACCGTCCTTCGGGGCGGTACGCAGCGAACGGTCCAACTCCGGGTCCAGGGCGGTGACCAGCTCGGTGGCCAGCAACGTACGCAGCTCGGCGGCGGTACGGGTGCCGAGTACCCGGGTCCGGTCCCGTAGCCGGTCGACGATCTCCCGGGTCGCGTCGATCCCGACGTCCGCCGTGATCAGGCTGTCCTCGATCTCCTCCCAGACGTCCTCGTCGAGCCGGTCCCGGGAGAGCAGGCCGAGCAGGCCCTTGCCGAAGACGTTCTGCGAACGGGACAGCCGGGCCCGCAGCCGGACCAGTCGGCCCGCGGTCGGCTCGGGCTTCTCCAGTACCGGGCGTTGCGGCACCTCCACCTCGGTCGGTACCACCACCTCGACCGGCGGCGCAGCCTGCTCGACCGGTGGGGCAGCCTGCTCTGCCGGCGGGGCGGTCGGCTCAGCCGTCGGGGCGACGTCGACCGGCGGCACCACGACCTCGGTGGGTCGCTCCTCGACCGCCGTGGTCGGCGGCTGGGGCTGCTCCGGCGCCCGTACCTGCTCCGGCGGAGCGGGACGACGACGCAACCGGGGCACCACCAGACCGGCGGTGCCCAGCACCAGCACGCCCAGCAGGATCAGCGCGAGGACGAGGTAATCCATGCGGCAAATCCTGACAGATACCGGGGCGCGCGTCCCAGCCGGCGCACCTGCTGTCGCCCGAACCACCCGGGTACGCTCCCGCCGTAACCGGGTGATGCGGGCGGCGACGGGGTAGGAATGAGGGATCCTGCGTTCCGCGGAGGTTCCGACATGCCCACCGCTCGGTTACTCATCGGCCCGCTACTGCGTCGGGTGTTCGGCACACGGGCCACCATCTGGGTGGAGACCGATGCTCCGGCCGTGGTCCGGGTGACCACCGGCGACGGCGCCGAGGGCCGGGCCGGCACCTTCACCGCGTACGGCCATCACTACGCCCTGGTCGTGGTCGACGGTCTGGAACCGGACAGTACGACGTCGTACCAGGTGTTCCTCGACGACGAGCCGGTCTGGCCACAGCCCGAGACCGGGTTCCCACCGAGCGTGATCTGCACCCGGGCGGTGGACGACACCGACCAGCCGGTACGACTGCTGTTCGGCTCCTGTCGGGAGACCACCCAACGGGCGACCGCCCGACGGTTGCCCCCGGACGCGCTCGACGCGTACGCCCGACGGTTGCTGGCCGCCGACGACCTCGACCGTGACCTACCCGACCTGCTGGTGCTCCTCGGTGACCAGGTGTACGCCGACGTGACCTCACCGACCGTGCGGCACCTGCTCAAGCGCCGCCGGAACCGTCCCGCGCACGCCCCCGTCGATCAGGTGGTCAGCTACGACGAGTACACCAAGCTGTACCTGGAGTCGTGGCGGGACCCGGAGATCAGGTGGCTGTTGTCCACCCTGCCGACGGTGATGATCTTCGACGACCACGAGATCATCGACGACTGGAACACCTCGGCCGCCTGGCGGGCGGACGCCCGGGAACATCCCTGGTGGCGGGAACGGATCACGGCCGGTCTCGCGTCGTACTGGGTCTACCAGCACCTGGGCAACCTGAACCCGGACGAGATCGCCAGCGATCCGGTCTACCGGAGGGTCACCGCCGTGGCGGATGCCACCGAGGTGCTGACCGAGTTCGGTCGACGCGTCGACACCGAGTCCGACGTGGCGCACGACACGCAGCGGTGGCGGGCCGCCCAGTACCAGTGGAGCTACGCCCTGGACCTCGGCCGGACCCGGCTGGTGGTGTTGGACAACCGGTGCAGCCGGGTACTCGAACCGGCCCGCCGCGCGATGCTGCCCCCGGGTGAGTGGGACTGGTTCACCGACCGGGCGCACGGCCGGTACGACCATCTGGTGGTCGGTTCGTCGCTGCCCTGGCTGCTGCCCCCGGCCATCCACCACCTGGAGGTCTGGAACGAACGGCTGGCTGCCTCGCCCCGCCGTGCGGTGGCCTGGCTGGCGGAACGGATCCGGCGGGCACTTGACCTGGAACACTGGGCCGCCTTCCACCAATCGTTCAAGGCGCTGGCCGCACTCTTCGCCCGCCTCGGGTCCGTCGGGACGGGCGACCTGGACCGGGGACCACGGCCCGCGGCAGCGGACGGCGGCGAAGCCCCGGTACGGGTCGGCGCCGGACCGGCGTACCCTGCCCCGGCATCGATCAGCGTCCTCTCTGGCGACGTACATCACTCCTACGTGGCACGGGTGCTCTTCGACGAGCCGGTGACAACCCCGGTGCACCAGTTGACCTGTTCCCCGATCCACAACCAGGTGCCGGCCGTGATGCGCCCGCTCATGCGACTCGGTTGGTGGCGCGGGCCGGCCGGAATCGCCCGGTCGCTGGCCCGGTCGATAGGTGTGGGGCGGGAGCCCGTACGCTGGCGCAAACTCGCCGGACCGTACTTCGGCAACGCGGTAGGGACACTGATGCTCCAGGAGCGGGCCGCCGAAGTGCTCATCGAGGGCACCGACCGGGGTGGTGCTCTGCGGACCGTCGCCCGGCGCTGGCTGACCGGTCCACCGAAGGCAGCCGGTGACCGCGGTTGCCTGACCGTTAAGGAGACGGTTGGTGACAGATGACGGCATCAGTGCGGTGGAGCGCGAGCTGACCATGCTGCTCCGCCGGGCCCGTGCGGTTTCCGGGGAGGTGGCCCGGGAGGTGCACCCGGAGCTGGAGCCGACCGCCTACGGCCTGCTGGTCTGGCTGCGCCGTTGCGGTCCGACGCGACTCACCGACCTGGCTGGCCGGGTGGGCACCAGCAAGGGCACGCTCAGCCGGCAGATCCACGCGCTGGAGTCGATGGGGCTGCTCCAGCGGCAACCGGATCCGGTGGACGGGCGGGCCTTTCTGCTGGAGGTGACCGACGAGGGGCATCGCCGGTTCACCGCGGCCCGGTCCGCCCGGATCGAGCAACTGCGCCAGGTCCTGGCCAACTGGTCACCCGCCGACCGGGACGAGTTCGCCCGGCTGCTGCACCGGTTCAACGAGGAATCGGCCTGGTCCTGAGGGTTTGCCCGGAAGCCCACCCGCTGTCCTGATCCCCGGAGCGGAGCGGAGCGGGGCAGCCCCGAAAGCTTGCTCACACTCCGCAGAACTCGTTTGCCTGGCAAACGACCCGGCCATATAGTTGCCCGAGGCAACAACCGGGGGAAGATGGCGGGCTCCGCCGGTGTGATCTATTCCGCCCGGAGGACCATCCGATGACCCAGGCAGTCAGCAAACCCACCGCGCCAACCAGCGGCGAAATGACCCACCGACAGGTACTCGAAGCACTCTCCGGGCTGCTGCTCGGCATGTTCATGTCGATCCTGTCCGGCACGGTGGTCTCCAACGCGCTGCCCCGGATCATCACCGAACTGAACGGCACCCAGTCCGCCTACACCTGGGTGGTCACCGCAACCCTGCTGGCCACCACCGCGACGACCCCGATCTGGGGCAAGCTCGCCGACCTGACCAGCAAGAAACTGCTCATCCAGATCGCCCTGTCCGTCTTCCTGGTCGGATCGGTGCTGGCCGGGCTCTCCCAGTCGACCGGACAGCTGATCGCCTGCCGCGTCGTACAGGGCATCGGGGCCGGCGGCCTCACCGCCCTCGGTCAGGTGATCATGGCCGCGATCATCTCGCCCCGCGAACGTGGCCGCTACATGGGTTACCTCGGTGCGGTCATGGCCATCGGCACCATCGGCGGCCCGCTGATCGGCGGCGTCATCGTCGACACCTCCTGGCTCGGCTGGCGCTGGTGCTTCTACATCGGCGTCCCGTTCGCGCTGCTGGCGATCGTGGTGCTACAGAAGACCCTCCGGCTGCCGGTGGTCACCCGCAAGGTGAAGATCGACTACCTGGGCGCCACGGTCATCACCGCGGCCGTCTCCCTGCTGCTGATCTGGGTCTCCCTCGCCGGTGACCGGTATGCCTGGGCCTCCTGGCAGACCGCCGTCATGCTGGGCGGCACGGTCGTACTCTCCGCGCTGGCCATCCTGATCGAGTCGCGAGCCGCCGAGCCGATCATCCCGCTCAAGCTGTTCCGGTCCCGCACCGTCACTCTCGCCACCGTCGCCAGCATCGCCGTCGGTCTGGCCATGTTCGGCGCGACCCTCTTCCTCAGCCTGTACTTCCAGATCAGCCGGGGACAGAGCCCGACGAAGGCCGGCCTGATGACCCTGCCCATGGTCGCCGGTCTGCTCTTCTCCTCGACGATCATCGGCCGGGTAATCACCCGTACCGGATTCTGGAAGCGTTACCTGGTGGCCGGCTCGATCATCATGACCGTCGCCTTCGGGCTGATGGGCACCATCGACGCGAACACCAGCCTGGTGTTGCTGAGCGCCTACATGGCCCTGATCGGGGTCGGCATCGGAATGACCATGCAGAACCTGGTCCTCGCCGTGCAGAACGTGGTCGACCCACGGGAACTCGGTGCCGCCAGCTCGGTGGTCGCCTTCTTCCGCAGCCTGGGTGGGGCCATCGGGGTGTCCGCGCTCGGCGCGGTACTGGCCAACCAGGTCAAGACGTACATCACCGAGGGGTTCGCGAAGCTCGGCCCGGCGGCAGCCTCCGCAGCCTCCGGCATGGGCGACGGCTCGATGCCGGACGTACGGGAGCTCTCCCCGCCGATCCGCCTGATCGTGGAACACGCGTACGGCGACGCGGTCGGCGACCTGTTCCTGGTCGCCATCCCGTTCGCCCTCATCGCCGTGCTGGCGATCGTCTTCCTCAAGGAGGTGCCCCTGGGCCAGCGCAGCGGCAGCCAGATGGTGGCCGAGATGGAGCAGGCCGGCACGGTCGCGGCCAGTGGGGCAACGGCTCCGGTCGACGGGTCGGACAAGCCGGCCGGCATCGGGGGGCGGCGCGGATAAACCGTTCCCCCCGGCCCGGGTGCGGCTGACACCATGTCCCGATGACTTGGACCGCCCCTGAAGTAACCCGCCCCCGCGAGCCCTACGTCGGTGACGAACGCGCCATGCTGGAGGGCTGGCTCGAATACCACCGGCAGACCCTGCTGCTCAAGTGCGCCGGTCTCACCGCCGAACAACTCAGGACCGCCAGTGTCGAACCGTCCGGGCTGACCCTGCTCGGCCTGGTCCGGCACCTGGCCGGGGTCGAACGGTGGTGGTTCCGCCAGCGCTTCGCTGGTCAACAACTCGACACCCTCTACTGGAACGACGCCAACCCGAACGGCGACTTCGACGACGTGGCCGATGCCGATGCGGAGGCGGACTTCGCCACGTTCCACGCCGAACTCGACGCCTGCCGGGCGGCGGCGGCCGGACACGACCTGGACGAGACGTTCCTGCGGCCCCGCCGCGACGGCACCAGCGACGAGATGAGCCTGCGCTGGGTCTACCTCCACATGATCGAGGAGTACGCCCGACACAACGGCCACGCCGACCTGATCCGAGAACGCATCGACGGCGTCATCGGCGACTGACCGGACCGGTCCCGGCTGGTGGGTCGGGCCGTGGTGGGCCTGGCCGGCGACCCGGCTGTCACCCCACGTCAGGAGCCGGGCCACCCCTGACGTGGGGTGGCCCGGCTGTCGTACGGCGACACGTCGACGGTTACGACGCGTAGACCTCGAACTCGTTGACCCGGACGTAACCCGGCTGGTGGGTCGGACCGTGGTGGGCCAGGATCCGGACCAGACGGGTGCTGTACGTGGTATCGAAGTTCACCGTCACGCTCGTCGCGGTGTTGTTCCGGATCTGTCCGCCTGACGGAACCATCCAGCCGAAGCCGTTCCACACCTGCACGTCGAAGTCCCGGATCGGGTACCCCGAGGTGGTGTAGATCACGGCCCGCTTGACGGTCCGGTTGGTGCCGAAGTCGAGCTGCACCCACTCGGGTGTGAGCGGCGGGTAGGTGCCGCTGTTGTTCGCCCAACTGTGCGCGCCGCCGAGGCTGGTGTCCCGGGAGCCGTCGTTCACCCGGGCCGGCGAGTAGCCGGAGTAGGTGGACGAGGCACCCACGGTCGCGGATCGCGCCAGGTTGTCGTCACCGGGCGGGCCCTCGCCGCCGACGCTGCACACGGTCCACTCCACCACCCCGGTGCCGTACGTGATGTGGGTGGACTCGGAGAAGCCGACAAGTCCGCTGCCCATGTCGTCGTACTTCTTCTCGAAGGTCGCCTTGATCTCCACCGACGTCTCGACCTCGATCTTGATCTTGATTGCGGCGCTGAGCTTGAGCGAGATCTCGATCTTCGGCCCACCGTCGATCTCGACCCACTTGTAGGCCCAGTAGTCGCCGAACTCGGCCCGGTCCCAGGTGGTGATGTAGAGATCCCGCGTGGTCCCGTTCCGCGCGTGCCTACGCTTGATCTTGCCGAAGACCGCGTTCTTCAGTTCCAGGCCGCCCTTGCCGACGATGACCAGCCGCGGCTCCAACTTCCCGGACACCCAGTGCTCGACCGAGGACGGGTTCGGAACCCTGAACCACTTGAGGTACTCCATGCCCTTGTTGTTCCGCAGACCCGTCGGGTTGCAGGCCACGGCGGTACCGATCGGTCCCGACGCGGTGTTGGCGGTCGCCCCGCTCTCGTCCATCTCCCGGATGGCGGCCAACTCCTCCGCCCCCAGGTCGACCCGCTCGTTGATCGAGAGCACCCACACCTCGTTCGACTCGGTGTACGCCTCGTCGACCAGCGTGCTCTTGAGCCGCAACCGACCATTGGCGTCGAGGTCGTACGCGGGCAGCGCCGTCCGGGCCAGGTCCGACTCGAAGACGACCATCGTCACACTGCTGCCGGGAACCGCGCCGTCCTGAAAGTTCGGAATGTAGATCTGCGGGTGGTACGCCGTTCCGTTGATGTTCGCAAAACTGGCCACGCTGTTTTTGAAAGCGACCCAGTCCGCAGCGGTGGGATTGACGATCCCGGTGGCTTCCGCCTCGGAGATCAGGCTGCTCAACAGGACATTGTCGTCACCGTCGAAGCGCCGGGCTACGGCATTGTTCACCAGGCTGTGGAATTCGCTGACCTGGGCGAAGCGGAGTAGCGGCTGCATGTTCTCCTGGAGCCGCGTTTTGAGCACCAGGTCGTCGTCGGGGGTGACGATCGGGGGCGGCAGGTCCCCGACGGAGTTCCACGGGTTGGCCGGCTGGTCCGAGATCGCGGTCCAGAACCGGGTGCCCGGGGTGAGCACTCCGGCCGCCCAGAAGGACCATCCGCCGGAGAAGACGAAGTCCGTCCCCCACCGACCATCGTGGAACTCCGCCAGCCGCCAGCCCGCGCCGAAGGTGCTGGCGCAGATCGAGTCCCCCTGTGCCCGGGAGGTCAGCGCGTCACCCCGGATCGGGGCGGTCACCTTCACCGCACCCCGCGCCCAACCGTTGTCGTGGTCGAACGGGATGGCGGGGGCCGGACGTGCGTCGACCAGCAGGCAGAGCGCCGAAAGGTACTGGTCGACAGTGGTGTCCCCGGCGTACGCGTCGGTCTGGCCGTCCCGACCGACGTGCACGTAGTCGCCCTGCTGGCCGAGCACCGTCCAGGTCATCCCCTTACGCAGGGCGCTGACGGACACCGAGTCCGCACCGACCGGCTTGGCGGCCGCGCCGGCCGGGACCGGACCGGTCGGCGCGGTGGATGCGAGCGCGCCGACGAGCGCGGTCGCCACCCATCGCCGCCACGCACTGCTGCTGCCCCGGCGACGGGAGCCGCCGTACGACAAGGCCATTGCCCCTCCTCACGGTTTACGGAAACGGGCGCTGAACCAGAAGGCCGCCCGTGATGCCGCACATGTTGCGACGCCCGGACCCGGTTCTGTGGTGAATGTTGAACGACGTTGAACATCACCATTGCCCGATCTTCCCGGCTCGGCCAGAACGGGCAGTTCATCTGGGAACCATGCGGACCAGTCGAATAGGACAACGCCCGACGACACTCAATGGATAGGATTCACGCGCGTCGACTAATGCGGATGGCAGAAATCACCTCAACCGACCCGGCACCATTGCTGTCGCCATGGCTTGCCACAGGAAAGGGGCGTGACCTGGGGTGACCGTGAACGACCTGTCGCCCCTGACCCCGACCGGTGTGGCAACGATCGTGAGCATCCAGGACCTGGCCCGGCTGCTGCGCCAGTTGAGACGCCGACAGGCTCGGCGACGCGGGAGTTCCGAGCTGACCTACCGTGAACTGGCCCGCCGCACCGGATGGTCGATCGGCATCATCGCCGGCTACTTCGGCGGTCGTATCCTGCCGCCCACCGACCGGTTCGACATCCTGGTCGCCACCCTCGACGCCACTCCCACAGAGCAGGGCGCGCTGGCCACGGCCCGGGACCGGGTGGCCGAACACCGACGCCGCCGGGCGCCGGACGGCGAGCCCGTTCCCGCCGGCTGGCCGGCACCGCGTCAGTTGCCCGCCGACGTACCGCACTTCGTCGGTCGGATGGCGCAACTGGCCGAACTCGACACCCACCTGGAGGCCGGCGGCCGGGTTCCGGGCATACGGTGCTCGGTGCTGTCCGGCACCGCCGGGGTCGGCAAGACCGCGCTCGCGGTGCACTGGGCACATCGGATGGCCAGCCGGTTCCCGGACGGCCAGCTCTACGCCGACCTGCGGGGGTTCCATCCCGCAGGCGCGCAGCTCGACCCGGCCGAAGTGCTCCGGGACTTCCTCCACGCCCTTGGCATACCGGCACCGCGCATGCCGGTGAGCCTTCCCGCCCTGGTCGGGCTCTACCGCAGCCTGCTGGCCGAGCGACAGGTACTGGTGCTGCTGGACAACGCGCGCGACGCAGAACAGGTCCGGCCGCTGCTGCCCGGAGCCCCTGGCTGCCTCGTCCTGGTGACCAGCCGGAACCAGTTGCCCGGTCTGACGATCACCGATGGTGCCCGGTCGCTGATGCTCGCCCTGCCACCTTTCGCCGAGGCCCGCCAACTCCTGGCCGCCCGCCTCGGAACAGCGCGGGTGGCCGCCGAGCCGGCGACGGTGGACCAGCTCGTCAACTCGTGCGCCCGACTGCCCCTGGCACTGGCCATCGTGGCTGCCCGGGCCAGCACACACCCGACGGTCCCGCTGGCCGCGCTCGCCATCCACCTGCGCGGTACGTGTCGCGAGCTGGACGCATTCGCGGTTGAGGACTGCGCCACCGACGTCCGTGCCCTCTTCTCCTGCTCCTACCTCAGCCTGAGCGAACCAGCGGCCACGCTGTTCCGCCTACTGGGTACGCATCCGGGACCGGACATCAGCGCCCCGGCCGCAGCCGTCCTGGCCGGTGTGCCGCTCGCCCGGGTGTCGAGGTCCCTGGCGGAGTTGAGCCGTGCGCACCTCGTGACCGAGCACACCCCCGGCCGCTACTCGTTCCACGACCTGCTGCGCGCCTACGCGGCCGAACTGGCGGACCGCATCGACTCCGGCACCGACCGGCGTGACGCCACGCTGCGGGTACTCGACCACTATCTGCACACCGCCGACCGTGCGGCGATGCTGGTCCACCCGCACCGAACGCCGATCAAGCTGACCCCAGCGGTTCCGGGCGCGGTACCCGAGCACCTCACCGACCCCGAGCAGGCCCGGGCATGGTTCACGGTCGAACACCCGGTGCTGCTGGCCATCGTTGCGCAGGCTGCCGGGGCCGGGTTCGACGCCCATGCCTGGCAGTTGGCCCGGGTGCTCGGGGACCTCCTCTCGTTCTCTGCATCGAAAGGGGCCCTTCCCGACCAGCATCCCCGGAGCGCCCCGGGGGACCGCCCCGGCAACAGCTAGCGCGCCAGCGCGGCTCGCAGGTACGGCAGGCCCTCCGGGCCGCTCCACCGGTACGCGGACAGCCCGGCGACCCGGGCACCCCGTACTGCCCGATCGTCGTCGTCGACGAAGAGCACCCGCTGCGGCGGGGTCTCCACGGCCAGGCACGCCTGCTGGAAGTAGTCCTTGGTCGGCTTGTGCACGCCGAGCACCGACGAGTTGACCACCACGTCGACCTCGTCGACCAGGTCGAGGGTGGCCAGGTCGGCATCGAGGGCGTCCGTGCTGTTGGTGGCCAGCCCCACCCGGACCCCATTGGCGCGTACCGCCCGGACGAAGGCCAGCGCCTCGGGGTCGACGGTCCCACGGTGGGCCGCCCACTCGTCAACCGCAGCCTGGGCCCGCTCCCGGCCACCGACCGTCTCGGCCAGGGCACCGGCCACGTCGGCCAGCCAGTCGGCGTGGCTGCGCTGACCGGTGATGGCCGGTTGCAGCAGGGGCCACCGCATGGCGGTGTCGAGCAGTGTGCCGGCCGGCAGGTCGTACTTCCGGTCGACCGCCGCGCCGACCTCGGGGTCCCACCGCCGCAGTACGCCGTCCAGGTCGATGAGCAGCGCCGTCGGGCGTTGCCGGGCCATCAGTCCTCCTCCTCGCGGGACAGCCGTTGGCTGATCACCTCGGTCACGCCGTTTCGCATCGTCACGCCGTACAACGCGTCAGCCACCTCCATCGTGCGTTTCTGGTGCGTGATGATGATGAGCTGGCTCTTCTCCCGCAACTGGGCCAGCAGCGTGATCAACCGACCGAGGTTGACGTCGTCGAGCGCCGCCTCCACCTCGTCCATGATGTAGAACGGGCTGGGCCGGGCCCGGAAGATCGCCACCAGCATCGCCACGGCGGTCAACGACCGCTCGCCACCGGAGAGCAGCGACAGCCGCTTGATCTTCTTGCCGGGCGGCCGGGCCTCGACCTCGACGCCGGTGGTGAGCAGGTCGTCCGGGTCGGTGAGCACCAGCCGCCCCTCACCACCGGGAAAGAGCACCTTGAAGACCTGCTCGAACTCACGGGCGGTGTCGGCGAAGGCGCTGGCGAAGACCTCCAGGATCCGGTCGTCCACGTCCTTGACCACGGTCAGCAGGTCACGCCGGGTGGCCTTGAGGTCTTCGAGCTGCTCGGAGAGGAACTTGTAGCGTTCCTCCAGGGCGGCGAACTCCTCCAGCGCCAACGGGTTCACCTTGCCCAGCAGGGCCAGCTCGCGTTCGGCCTTGGCGGCCCGCTTCTCCTGCATCGGTCGCTCGAACGGCACCGGCTCGGGCACCGGTACGCCGTCCCGCTCCGCAGCGGCCACGTCCGCCTGGGTCGGTGGGACGAGCTGCTGCGGGCCGTACTCGGAAAGCAGCGTCTCCACGTCTAGGGCGAAGTCCTCGGCGGCCTTGACCTCCAACTGCTCGATCCGCATCCGCTGCTCGGCACGGGCCACCTCGTCGCGGTGCACCGCGCTGGTCAGTCGCTCCAGGTCCGCGCCGAGCCGCTTGGCCGCTCCGCGTACCTCCTGCAACTCGGCCTCGCGGGCGGACCTGGCCTGCGCCACCTCGTCGCGGGTCCGTTCGGCGGCGGTGAGCGAGACCGCCAAACGGGTCAACGCCTCCCGGGCACCGAACTCGACGGCGCGGGCGATCGCCGCGCCCCTGGCCCGGGCGGCGCGACGGGCGG
>NZ_JBHTMP010000038.1:0-69825 GCF_042679305.1 Micromonospora sonneratiae
CACGACGGCCCGGCCCCGACCTTCGAGTCCCTGTCGGCCGCGCTTAGGACGGCCCTGACGCCCGGGACCCGGGCACGGGCGGCCGACGTGGCCGGTGCGGTCCACACCGACGGGGCGGCGGTGGCCGCGAAGCTGCTGCTCGACGCCGTCTGCCGGGAAAGGCCGCCAGCGTCCACGTGAACCAGCGCGGATCGTCGAGCCGGAACCCAGAACACGAGAACCCACAAACCCTGGCGACTGAACGACAACGGCTGCGGGGTCGTATCCGGCGGGTGTTGCCCGTCCTGGCCCCAGGGACGACCACTGCGGCCCGGCGTGTCCGACGCCACGTCGCGACCCGGCCCGGTCGTCGCACGCCGGTTCGGACGCCCTGCCGCGAGCAATGGTCGCAACCGGCCTCAGATTGGAGCTGATTACGTGAACCCGCTGACTACCGGTGCGTTCGACCTTCCCGAACAGCTTGCCCGTAAGGCCGACCCGGCGCTGATCGCTCGGGACGAGCAGCACTTCGCGGCCATCGCGGAGAATCTCGAACAGGTGCGCGCAGACCTGGCTGACCGTCTCGCCGCCGCGCGCAGGGCACCCGGCGGTGTCGGCCAGCAGGCGATGGACCGGGACGACGAGATCCGCCGGCTCACCGCCCGGTTGCGCACCCTGCGTCGCTTCGATGTGGACCTGTGCCTGGGACGCATGGTCGGTGCGGAAGACCGTGAGCCCGTGTACGTCGGACGACGCGGCCTCACGGACAGCTCAGGTCGTCGGCTGTTGCTCGACTGGCGTTCCCCGGCGGCTGCGCCGTTCTTCGGCGCGACCCACGCCAACCCGATGGGGCTGGCCAGCCGCCGCCGATATCGCTGGACCCGTGGCCGGATCAGCGACTACTGGGACGAGGTGTTCACCCCGGACGGGCTAGACGGGCACGCCGCGCTCGACGACCAGTCCGCCTTCATCGCCAGCCTGGGCAGCAGCCGGTCGACCCGGATGCGGGACGTGCTGGCCACCATCCAGGCCGACCAGGATGCCATCATCCGAGCGGGATCCCGGGGTGCTCTGGTCGTCGACGGCGGGCCGGGTACGGGCAAGACCGTCGTCGCGTTGCACCGCACCGCGTACCTGCTCTACTCCGACCCTCGCCTCGGTCACCGCCGGGGCGGCGTGCTGTTCGTCGGCCCGCACCAGCCCTACCTGTCCTACGTCGCCGACGTCCTGCCCAGCCTCGGTGAGGAGGACGTGCAGACCTGCACCCTGCGGGACCTCGTACCCGAGGGGGCCGCCGCAACCGTCGAGACCGACCCGGATGTCGCCCGCCTGAAGTCGTCCGCGGACCTGGTGAAGGCGATCGAGGCGGCTGTCAGGTTCTATGAGGAGCCGCCCACCACGGGGATGACGGTCCCGATCGACGATCTCGACGTCTGGCTGAGCGCCGACGACTGGGCCGAGGCGTTCGGGGCGCCGGATCCCGGTACCCCGCACAACGAGGCGCGGGCCGAGATCTGGGCGGAACTGCTCACCATCCTGTTGGACAAGTATGACGGCGACGAACCTGAGGACCTGGTTCGCCGGTCGCTGCTGCGCAGCGCCGAGCTGCGTGCCGCCTTCAACCGCGCCTGGCCGCTGCTGGAACCGGCCGACCTCGTCGGAGACCTCTGGTCGGTCCCCGCCTACCTGCGTAAGTGTGCACCCTGGCTCAGCCTTGACGAGGTCCGCCGGCTACAGCGCGAGGATGCCCAGGCCTGGACGGTCTCCGACCTGCCGCTCCTGGACGCGGCACGGCAGCGGATCGGCGACCCGGAGGCGTTCCGGCGGAAGCTGCGGCAGGATGCCTCCGTCGCCGCCCAACGCGAGCAGATGACCAGGGTCGTCGAGGACCTGCTGGCCGCCGAGTACGACAACGAAGGCGCGATGATCATGCTGCACGGCCAGGACCTGCGGGACGCCCTCATCGACGAGTCCGCCCTGCCGGTCGCCGCCCCGGACCTGCTGGCCGGCCCGTTCGCGCACATCGTCGTGGACGAGGCCCAGGAACTGACCGACGCCGAGTGGCAGATGTTGTTGCTCCGCTGCCCGTCCCGGAGCTTTACCATCGTCGGGGACCGCGCCCAGGCCAGGCACGGGTTCACGGAGTCGTGGCAGGAACGGTTGACGCGGATCGGGTTCGACCGGATCAACCTGGCCTCGCTGAGCATCAACTACCGGACGCCGGCCGAGGTCATGGCGGAGGCCGAGCCGGTCATCCGGGCCGTGCTGCCAGACGCCAACGTGCCGACCTCGATCCGCAGCAGCGGTGTCCCCGTCGTACACGGGGCGGTGTCGGAACTGGACTCGATCCTCGACGCCTGGCTGGCCGCGCACACCGAGGGGATCGCGTGTGTCATCGGCGATCCCGCGTTCCGGGCGACGTCCCGGGTCCAGTCGCTCACCCCGGAGCTGTCGAAGGGCCTCGAGTTCGACCTGGTCGTCCTCGTCGACCCGGAGAACTTCGGCGCAGGCATCGAAGGAGGCGTCGACCGCTATGTGGCGATGACCCGGGCGACCCAGCAACTCGTCATCCTCACGAGTTCCTGACCTCGTGATCTGCGGGCTACGTCCCAAGAATGGTCAGGTCGAGCTGGCTGGCGGTCCTGATGGCCGGGGTTCGTGGACGTTTGTTGCTGTTTCGGGCCGGTGGCGCGTGCCGCGCCGACTGGGTTCTGTCCCGCGGACACACCTCGACCTGGTCGAGGCTCTCGACTGGCTACGTGTCGTCCCCGACCGCCAAGATCCGTGAGACAGAACCTGGGCGGACGGGGGCTGACAGCAACGGTGAGTGGACGATTCAGGGGTGGGTTGCGTGGACCAGCCAGGCGGTGCTGCGTAACCGGACGCCGTCGTCGGTCTGGAACGGGCGGGCGGCGGCGGTGAGCGCCGCGCGGGCCGATTCGACCACGGCAGCGTCCGCCCGGTCGAAGTAGTCCCGGAAGGCACCCCACCGGAGGGCGAACGCCGCCGCCGCTTCGGCGTCCGGTCCCAGGGTGATCGTCGTTTCGGCGTCGGTCACCCTGATGTCCCGGTAGCCGGCCCGGCTGAGTACGTCGTCGATGCGCCGGGGATCCGCGAGGGAGAGCACACCGGTTGCTGCGGGTGGTTGACTCATCGCCGCCGCGAGGACCGTGGGCAGGTCGTTTCGTTGCGGCGGTCCGACGGTCACGAAGACCAGTCGGCCACCCGGGCGCAGGGCGCGACCGATGTTGGTGAACGCCGCGACCGGATCGGCGAAGAACATGACCCCGAAGCGACTGATCGCCACGTCGAAGGCGTTGGTCGGGAACGGGTGGTGCTGGGCGTCGCCCGTCTCGAACGTCACGTTGTCGACGTGCTCGGCTGCGGTGAACGCGCGTGCCTGGGCCAGCATCGGCTCGACCACGTCGTTGCCGACGACCCGGCCGCGTCCGGCCCGGCGGGCGGCCAGCAGCGTCGTACGGCCGTAGCCACAGCCGATGTCGAGTACCCGGTCGTGTTCGCCGATCGCCGCAGCGGTGAACAGTTGTTCGTCGAATCCGCCGCTGACCACCTCGTAGCGGTCGGCGTCCTCGGCGCGGTCGAGCAGGGGAAGACCCATCTCTGCCTTTCTCATCGTTTCGTCGGTGTCGGTGTCGGTGTCGGTGTCGGTGTCGGTCGCGGTGCGCGGGCGGCCAACTCCAGGAGTTCGTCGACTGACCACTGGTCGTAGACGTGATCGCCGTACCGGTGGGCGACGATGCGACCGTCGGTGGCGATCAGGAAGTCGGCGGGCAGACCGAGCCGTCCACCGGGCTGGGTGCCGGCCGGCAGGCGCTCCCGTCGGCGGACGACCGCCCAGGTGCTGCGCAGGATCGCCCGCACGACGGGCAGCCATGCCCGGGGGCTGAGCAGCGCCCGGGGCGCGGACTCCACACCGAACTCCCGGTACAGCCGCTTGTCCGGGTCGGCGATGACAGCGAACGGCAGGTCGGGGGTGTGTTCACGTAGTTCGTCGGCGGGGGAGTGGAACACGACGACCTCGCGGATCCCGGCCGCCTCGATCTCGTCGTGTCGCCGTACCACGGACCGTAGGTGCAGGTTGCAGACCGGGCAGCCGGCGAAGCGGCGGAACTGGAGGTGGATCAGTCGGTCGGGATCCGGTACGGGAACCGGCGGACCGGCGACGGGGGTGAGGTCACGGGCGGGGATGACGGAGCCGGTGTCGAGCGATCTTCGGGGTACACGCATGTTCACCACTCCTCGTAAGCGTACAAGGTACGCCTACGAGTGTAGGTGTATGTCGTACGCTGTCAACCGTCATGCCCAGACCACGCTCACTCAGCACCGCTCAGCTCGGCGCAGCCGCCCTGGCCGTCATCGACCGGGACGGCCTGGCCGCGCTGACCATGCGTACCGTCGCGGCGGAACTTGGCATGAGCACGATGGCGCTCTACCGCTATGTGGCAGACCGGGAGGAGCTGACCGGGCTGGTCGTGGAACAGGTGCTCGGTGCCGTCGACACCACCGCGCCCGCCGCCGACCTCCCCTGGCCGGAACAGGTCCGGATCATGGTGGAGCGCATCCGCGTGGCGGTGGCGGCCCACCCGGCGGTCGTACCGCTCACGCCCCTGCACCGGCACCGGTCGGTGAGCATCCTGCGGTGGACGGAGACGGTGCTCGGCATCCTGACCGGAGCCGGTATCGACGGACCGCGCCGGGTCGTCGCCCTGCGTGCCCTGCTCAGCTACGTCAACGGCGCGGTCCAACTCGAACATCTCGGCCCGCTGACCGGGGCGGGCACCGTCGTCATGTCGGAGCTGCCCCGAGCAGACTTCCCGCTCCTGGCCGAGACGGCGCAGCATGCCCGGCGGATCGGACCCGAGGAGGAGTTCAGCGCCGGACTCGACATCCTGCTGCGCGGCCTGACCGGGCCGGCCGGCTGAATCGGCGTACGAACCACGGCGGGCCGAGGCGCAGAGAGGCAGGTCAGGCGGATCTTTCGCGGTGCCTGCGGCCGGGCCCGGACTGGTGGCGTGGCACCAGGCTCGGGTTGACGTTCTCCAGCACGGTGTCGCGGTCGACCACGACCCGGGCCACGTCGTCCCGACTGGGCACCTCGTACATCACGTTGAGCAGTATCTCCTCGAGGATGGCGCGGGTCGCCCGGGCACCGGTACGGCGCAGCAGCGCCTGTTCGGCGATGGCCGCGACGGCATCCTCGGTGAACTCCAACTCCACGCCGTCGAGTTGGAGGAGCCGCTGATACTGCCTGATCAGCGCGTTGCTTGGCTCGGTGAGGATCCGCATCAACGCCCTGCGGTCCAGGGGCGCGACGGTCGTCACCACCGGGAGCCGCCCGACGAACTCCGGGATCAGCCCGAAGGCCACCAGGTCCTCGGGCACGACCCCGGCCAGGGTGTTCTGCGGCTCACGGACATGTCCGGAGCGGACCGTGGCACCGAATCCGACGGTACGGCGATCGGTTCGTTGCGCGATGATCCGTTCCAGGCCGTCGAACGCCCCGCCGACAATGAACAGTACGTTCGTCGTGTCGAGTTGGATGAACTCCTGCTCCGGGTGCTTGCGTCCGCCCTGCGGCGGAACGCTGGCGGTCGTACCCTCGACGATCTTCAACAGGGCCTGCTGGACGCCCTCGCCGGAGACGTCCCGGGTGATCGACGGGTTGTTTCCCTTCCGGGCGAGTTTGTCGATCTCGTCGATGTAGACGATGCCGGTCTCGGCCCGCCGGACGTCGTAGTCGGCGGCCTGGATCAGCTTGAGCAGGACGTTCTCGACGTCCTCCCCGACGTAGCCGGCCTCGGTGAGCGCGGTCGCGTCAGCGATCGCGAACGGTACGTCGAGCAGGCGGGCCAGTGTCCGGGCCAGATGGGTCTTGCCGCAGCCGGTCGGACCGATCAGGAGGACGTTCGACTTCCCCAGTTCGACCGGCTGCGTCGGCCCGGCGTGCTGGCAGTTTCCGCCCGCCCGGATGCGCTTGTAGTGGTTGTAGACCGCCACGGACAGCGCCATCCTGGCCTGCTCCTGGCCGACGACGTACTGCTCCAGGAAGTCGTAGATCTCCCGTGGTTTCGGCAACTCCGGCAGCGCATCCCCGATGGCGCCCGGATCCTCCTCCTCGATGAGTTCGGTGCAGATCCCGACGCACTCGTCGCAGATGTAGACGCCCGCCGGGCCGGCGATGAGCCGTCTGACCTGCTGCTGGCTCTTGCCGCAGAACGAGCACAGCAGCAGGTTGCCACCGGCGCCGATTCGTACCATCTGGATGCTTCTCCTCGACGACGTGCGGATGCGACGACGATCAACCCGGCTTGCGCCCGACGATCAACCCGGCTTGCGCCCGACGATCGGACCGGGGTGGGAGGCCGGGTCAGGTGGCGGTCAGTAGGTCACGGGTAGGGAGGTCAGCCGCCAGGTGCCCGGGTCGAGGTCACGTCGTACGTCGTCGGGCGCTGCGGCCAGCGTCAGGTTGGGGAAGCGGCGTAGCAGTGCCGTGAGTGCGACCTCGGTCTGCACCCTGGCCAGCGCGGCCCCGAGGCAGAAGTGTGGGCCGTGGGCATAGCCGAGGTGTGCCGCCGGACCGGCAGGGCGGGTGACGTCGAGCCGGTCCGGATCCGCGAAGGCGCGCGGGTCGCGGTTCACGGCGGCGATGGCGGCGGTGACGGGCTCGCCCTTGCGGATCGGTGCGCCGTGGAGGTCGACGTCCTCCTGGGCGTAGCGGGGAAAGGTCAGCAGTTGCGGCCCGCACCAGCGGGTCAGTTCCTCCACCGCGCCGGGCATCAGGTCGGGGTCGGTGCGCAGCGCGGCGAGCTGGGCGGGGTGGGTGAGCAGGGTGTCCACGGCGTTGGCGATGAGGTTGGCCGGGGTCTGTCCACCGAGGACCAGTTGCCAGACGAAGGCGACCAGTTCGGTGTCGCTGAGCCGGTCGCCGTCCTCGGCCTGGGTACGGATGAGGTCGGAGATCACGTCGGTGCCGCCGGGTTCGGCCCGTCGGTGGGCGACCGCCGCCTTGGCGTCGGCAATGATGCCCGGTATCGCCTCGGCCAGCTGTCTGCCCTGCCCGGCCGCGACGGCGGCGCCGTACCTGCGCCACCGCGGGCGGTCGGCTTCGGGGATGCCGACCAGTTCGCTGATCACGTCGATCGGCAGCGGTTGTGCGAAGTGTCGCAGCAGCTCGACGGTGCCGTTCTCCGCGTGATTCGGCAGGTCGTCGAGGAGGCGCTCGACGATCGGCTCGATCCGGGGGCGGAACTCGGCGGCGCGGCGGGCGGTGAACGCGGGGGAGACCAGCCGGCGTAGCCGGGTGTGTTCCGGGCCTTCCATCTCCTGCATGGTCCGCAGGTAGGGCCGGCAGTGTTCGGGTACGTCGATTTGCTGGTAGGTGTTGGCGGTGAGGGCGAACCTCGGGTCGCTCAGCATCGCGCGGGCGGCCTCGTGTCGGGTGATCGTCCACATCGGGCCGAAGCCGGGTGCCACGATCCGCGCTACCGGCGATTGTTCCCGGGCCCTGCCGTAGGCGGTGAACGGGTCACGCAGTACCTCGGGGTCGGTCAGGTGGATCTCGGGGATGTCGATGGTGTGCTGCCGTGCCGGGTCCGTCATGCGCACTCCAATTTTCAGATGATGATTCCAGATGGTCTCATCATATACACGAGCCGGTATCTTGGACGGGCGCAGGCGGCGACGCGGAGACGGGGAGGACCATGGGTCGGCTGACCAGGGCGGAGATGCAGGAGCGCAACCGTGCCAGGGTGCTGGCCGCCGCCCGGGACGAGTTCACCGAGCGTGGCTTCCGGGACGCCAAGATCGACAGCATCGCCGAGCGGGCCGAACTCACCCGGGGCGCGGTCTACTCCAACTTTCCCGGCAAACGGGCCCTCTACTTCTCGGTCCTGGCCGAGGACGCCGAGCGGGCAGCCGAGTTGGCGTACCCCGAGTCACCGGAGCCCGGGGACAGCGCCGGTACGGCCCTCGCCGAGTTCGCCCGCGCCTGGCTGGCCCGGCTACCGCTGGCCACCGACGCTCAGCGTGGCCCGGCGCGCCTCGGCGCGGACCTGTTGCCAGAGGTCATCGCCGACGAACGTACCCGCATCCCGTTCGCGGAGTTGACAAGGCTGACCGCGATCCTGCTCGGTCTCGCGTTGGAGCGGATGCGTCCGCAGTCCGGGACCGCTCCACGTCTCGTCGGCGTGGCCGAGGCGGCGCTCACCACCCTGCACGGTGCCAGCCAACTGGCTGCCGCTGCGCCCGGCTTCGGCGAGCCGTTCAACGTGATCAGCGTCTGCCGCCAGTTGGCAGGCCTGGATCTGGGTGACGTGTGGCAGCCGGTGCACGTCGCGCACATCTCGCCGGCGCGGCCGGTCGACCAACCGTGGTCGCCGCCGTCGGCGATGGACGTGATCCGGGGCGAGCCGGTGCAGTTGGCCGGTGACGGTGTGGTCGCGGTCCTCGGGCTGCACCGGCTGTCGGCCATCGAGGAGGCGGTGCGGGCCACGCCCGCCGGGTTGGACGTCACCGCCGTGGTCGTCACCAGCACTCCGGACGAGTTGGCGCCATTGGCCCGGCTGGTCGTCGCCGACTTCCGTACCTGTCTGTGGCAGGCGTTCCCGCCGTCGGCCCGGCCCCGGCTGCGGGTCGTCCACGACGAGACGGGCGCGCTGGCCGCAGCGGCCGGCGTAGCCGCCGTCAGTGACGTCACGGAGACCGCCGTACGCGTCGAAGCGGGGCGGATCGTCGCCCGTGCCGACGGCTACGGTGCCTGCCACGCCGCCGCGTCGGCCGGTGGGTACGCGTCGGGTCAGCCGGCCCAGGTGTAGTTAGCCCATGCCCGGTTGCGCCACCCCGGGAACCGGCGTCATCGACGAGTAGTGCATGGCGTCCTCGGGGTCGTGCCATCCGCCGCCCCAGGTGAAGCCGTTCTCGGCGAACGCCTGGACCATCCACTTCGGCATGTTGGTGAAGCCGCCACCCGCGACCACCGTCTTCTCCAACTCCCGGAGCAGGCCGCGCCCGTCGCCCTTGGGGTCGAAGCGTTTCTCCAGTTCGGTGAGGCGTTTGATCTGCTCGTCGAGACGCTTCTTGTCCGCCCGTAGCGGGTCGAGGTCACCCTGGGCCTTCGTCAGGCGGGCCTTGACGTCGGCCACCGTGACCGGATCGGCGGCCTTTCCCTTCGCCTTCAGCTCACCCGACTCCTTCTTCAGTGCGTCGATCTGCTCGGTCAACTCCCTGATGCGGGTGTCGATGGGCGCGAGTTCGGCGCCTGCCTTGATGCGCAGCGGGGCGAGCCGGGCGATCACCTGCTTGGGGTCGATGTCGGCAGCCTGGCCGCTGCCGCCGGTCAACTCCTGCCACACGGTGAGGAACTCGGTCTGCGCCTTCACCAGGTCGTCGTGGGCCTGGCCGGCCCGGTCCCGGATGCTCTGCACGTCCGCCCGGTCGGGCAGGGCGTCGATCTCGGCGGTGACGTCCTTCAGTTGCTGCTCGGCCGCGCCGCGCTCCTCGTCGCTGAGCTGCCCCTTGAGCTGCGCCTCCAGTGCCGCTTTCCGGGCGTGTCGGGCGGCGATGTCCGCGCCGAGTCTGGCCAGTTCGCCGAAGCCCGGCATGCCGCCCGGGGCGTCGAAGTCCACGCCGCCGAGCAGTCCGGCGAGACGCTTGGCGCTGCCGGAGGTGAACGGGTTGTGCACCGGGTCGAAGTCGATCGCCCGGCCGGTGGCGTGCAGGCTGACGTGCGCGTTCTGGTCGAACTTGCCGTCCTGCGGCTGGAATCGGAAGCCGTAGCCGGCGGGCAGTTTCGTCGTCGACCAGGCGGTGCCCGCCAGACGTTTGGCCGAGGCCTCCACCCGGGCCAGTTCGGGGGCCACGTTCTGGTGTACGCCGCTGGCCTTGCCGACGCCGTGTCCGAACAGGGTGAAGCCGACGATGTCGTCCCGGTAGAACTTCCAGACCGGCTTTTCGATCGTGCCGACGTACATGCCCCGGGCTCGGGACCAGACCTCCTCGGTGGTGGCGCCGGTCCAGTTCTTGTCGATCTCCGCTTTGATGATGTCGGTTTCGGCCGCGACGACGAAGTCGGTGATCCGGGCACGCATGTCGGTCCAGGCCGGGTC
This sequence comes from Micromonospora sonneratiae, assembly GCF_042679305.1. Lineage (NCBI taxonomy): Bacteria > Bacillati > Actinomycetota > Actinomycetes > Micromonosporales > Micromonosporaceae > Micromonospora > Micromonospora sonneratiae. The sequence continues at coordinate 10,104 of NZ_JBHTMP010000038.1, forward strand.
GCTGTGGTCCCTGAAGGTGACCCTGGTCGTGGTGAGTACGTGGTCGGTGAGCGTGTCCAGGTCGGCCGGGGCGGTGACCCAGGTCGTACGCGGCTCGAGCCACGCCTTCGTCGCCGCCCTCGGTGGGCCGGACAGGGCGGCCAGCGCGGCACCGGTGAAGTGGCTGGTCGCATAGGCGCGTACGGCCAGCGCGACGATCTTCTCCAGCGCCTTCCTCGTCTCGCGGGCGGAACCGGCGACCTTGACGACCTCGGCGAAGGGGGTGCAGCCCAGCCAGTGGTCCCAGACCTCGGTGACCAGGTCGTCGAAGGTCCAGAGGCTGTTCTGCTGGCGTGCCGTGACGAACGGTTCGAGTTCGGCGGCCCGGCCGGGAAGGGCCGCGCCGATGGCGGTCATGGTGGTGTTGAGGCCGTTGGTCACGCCCGCGCTGACCGCGCCCCGGAGGCGGTCGGCCGCCGGTTTCACCTTGGCGTCGATGGCGGTTCCGGGGGTGGCCAGTTCGGGTAGCCGTAGGTGGCCGGTGAGTACCGCCGTGACCAGTTCGTCGAGCGGCCGGGGTCTGGTGCCGTACAGTTCGGCGACCGCCTTGCCGAACCAGCCGGCGGTGGCGATGGTCTTCTTGGCCTCGTCGATGCGTAGCTGGAGTTCGTCGGTCCCGGTCGCCGCCGTCTGCGGCGCCGCCGGGGGTACGGCGGTGAACGGTGCCCGTTGCAGCATCACGGATTCGTCGGGCTGCCGGCCGACCATGCTGCACACCGCCGTGTTGCCGGCCCGGCGTTGCAGGCCGAGTACGGTCATCGGGGTGAGTGGGTCGGTGGTGGCAGGGTGCCTCTCGTCGCAGTGGCGGTGTGTCGTGGGCCGTGCCGCATCCGGCCGGTCCTCGTCGGCGTCGAAGCGGCGCATGTCGTCTCCTCGCGGCACGTCACGTCTGCGTCACGTCTTCAGCGTCGCGCCGAGGGGACGGCCGGAAAAGGACGGTTGAGTGTCCGCTCGTACCCGGTGTGCTGCCCGATCGGGCAGCGGCCGGGAGTTTTGTCCAGGTTGCGGGCGGCCTGGGCGGCGGATGCCTAGTCGAACTGTCGGGACTAGTCGAACTGTCCGGCTGCGGTGTCCAGGACCTGCTGGATCGATTCGGTCAGGGTCCGGCCCGCTGGTTGGTCGATCCAACTGCGTACGGCGACCCGGAGGGCGGCCAGGAAGGAGGCTGCGACGATCCGGGCGTACAGCGGGTCTGTGGTCGCCGGCAGCCGGTGGGAGATCTCGGCGGCGAGGTCCTGCTCGAACGCGGCGTAGGTGGTGATCTGTTGTGCCAACAACGCAGGCTGCTGGCGCATGAGCTGATGTTGGCGGATCCACTGCGGGTCACGCTCGTTTATCTGCCGGTACAGTTCCTGGGCGGCCTGGGTGAGGGCGGTCCAGGGGGTCTCCGACTGTGGTCGTTCGCGGACGAGGGACAGGAATCGCTGGATCCGCAGGTGGTCGCCGTAGAGCAGGGCCTCTTCCTTGCAGGCGAAGTAGTTCGAGAACGTGCGCCGGGAGACCGCTGCGGCGTCGGCTATCGCCTCGACGGTGACCTGGTCCGGACCGAGTTCCAACGCCAGGCGTAGCGCCGCCTCGTGGATCGCCTGGCGGGTGGCGGACTTCTTCCGTTCGCGTAGGCCGAGCCCTGTGCTCATCGGCACAGGTTACCCAACTCTCAAACTTGCATGACGAGAAAATTTGCCGGCTGGGCAAGATTCGTGGATAGTTGCTTGTGGCAACCAAGTCCGAGGGGGGGCGAGATGGCCTCGGCTGGGGCGAAAGATGCTGGTGAGGAACTGCGTGAGCAGCTGCGTGACCTGCTGAAGGTACTGCGGCCGTTGCGGCACCAGGTCACGCAGGGTCAGTTGGCGTCGCTGTCGCCCGGCTTGGTGAGCGTTCTGAGCACCATCGAGAAGGTTTCGGTGGCGCGGGCCTCCGCCGGCGGATGTCACAGCAAGGACCTTGCTGACCGGTTCGCGGTGAATCCGTCGACGATCAGTCGGGCGGTTGGTGCGCTGGTACGACTCGGCATGGTGCAACGCGAGGATGATCCGGCGGACAAGCGGGCCCATTTCCTCACCGTGACCGATTCCGGTCGGGCCATCCTCACCGCGGCCGACCGGTGGTACGACGAACTGTTCCGGCAGACGCTCAGCCGGTGGAGCCCGGACGACGTGGCCACCTTCAGCGCCATGCTGCGGCGCTTCACCAACGAACTCGACGGCTACCTCGACCGGTGCCCGGGACGGCCGCCATGCGGCACTGAGCCGGACACCCCTGAACCATCCGACCGCGAACCCGACGGTCGGTATCGCCAGACATTGCACGACACGACAAACATGGAGTCTTCTCGATGAGCGTACCGGCAACCATGAAACCCGACGAAGCGGAGATGAGTCCCCGTCAGGTCCGTGAAGCCTTCGCCGGACTGCTGCTGGTTCTGTTCGTCTCGATGATCAGTGGAACGATCGTCTCCACGGCGCTACCGAAGATCATCGGTGCGCTCAACGGCAGCCAGAGCCAGTACACCTGGGTGGTGACCGCGACGCTGCTTGCCGCCACGGTGACCACCCCGATCTGGGGCAAACTGTCCGACCTCTACAGCAAGAAGCTGCTGGTACAGATCTCCATCGTCATCTTCGTCGTGGGGTCGCTGCTGTCCGGCATGGCCCAGGACGCCGGGCAGTTGATCGGCGCCCGGGCCTTCCAAGGGATCGGCGTCGGTGGCCTACAGGCCCTCGTCCAGGTCGCCATCGCCGCCATGATCCCGCCCCGGGAGCGTGGTCGGTACAACGGTCTCCTGGGTGGGGTGATGGCCGTGGCGACCGTCGGTGGCCCACTGCTCGGTGGCCTCATCGTGGACACGTCCTGGCTCGGCTGGCGGTGGTGCTTCTTCATCGGCGTCCCGATCTCGATCATCGCGCTCGCGGTGCTACAGAAGACGTTGCACCTGGCCACCGTCCGGCGCGCCAACGTGAAGATCGACTACCTCGGCGCCGCGCTGATCGCGGTCGGTGTGAGCATCCTGCTGATCTGGGTCTCGTTCGTCGGTAACTCCTTCGACTGGCTGTCCTGGCAGACCGCGGTGATGGTTGGCGTCGGCCTGGTCATCCTCGCCGTCGCGGTCTGGGTCGAGGCCCGGGTCGCCGAGCCGATCGTGCCGCTGGACATCATCCGGCGACGCACCACCGCACTGGCCATCCTGGCCAGCCTCGCCGTGGGCATGGCCATGTTCGGTGGGGCGGTCTTCCTCGGCCAGTACTTCCAGATCGGCCGTGGTTACAGCCCGACCGAGGCCGGCCTGCTGACCATCCCGATGATGGTCGGTGTGCTGTTCTCCTCGGCCATCTCGGGGCAGCTCATCAGTCGGAGCGGCAAGATCAAGCCGTACATCGTGGCCGGGACGGTCATCCTGGTGATCGGGTTCGCGATGCTGTCGACCATCGACCACGCCACCTCGCTGACCTACCTCAGCGGTGGGATGCTGCTGGTGGGTGTCGGTGTCGGTATGTCCATGCAGAACCTTGTCCTCGCCGTGCAGAACGACGTCCCGCTACGGGACCTCGGGGCAGCCAGTTCCTCGGTCGCCTTCTTCCGGTCCCTCGGCGGTACGGTCGGCGTGTCCGTACTCGGTGCGATCCTGGCCAACCGGATCACCGAGGACATCACCAGCAAGATGATCGCCGCCGGGGTGCCTGCCGGCAGCGGAGATGGTGCCAGCAACCTCAACCTGGCGGAGTTGACCGGACCGATGCAGCAGATCGTCCGGGCCGCCTACGGTGACGCGACCGGCCACATCTTCCTCATCTCCGCCGGGATCGCCGTTCTCGGCATCATCGCGGCGCTGCTGCTCAAGCCCACGATGCTGCGCAGCACCGTCGACATCACCAGCAGTGCCAGCACCGACAACGGCACCGGCGCCAGCACGGGCAAGGACACCGGCACCGCCGCCGACAACGGCACCGGTTCCGCCGCCGACACCGGCACCGGCGTCGATGACCGCGATGGTGGCGAGGCCGAACTGCAGAACGCCGGGGTACGCGAACCGCGGTCCTGAGTTCCGTCACCGGATCACCCGAGGGGGAGGGCAGTCATGCCCTCCCCCTCGGCGCTGTTCGGTCGACCGGTTCGGAAGTGAGCGGGTCGCTCCGCGTGGATCCCACAGCGGTTGGGCCGGGAGTCTTCCGGCTAGGCCGCGATCGATGCCCGGAGCGCCTCGTCGAGGTCGGTCGCCCGCATCCCGAACGTGGCGGTCGCCGCCGAGGAGTCCAGCAGAAACGGCCGCTCGAACTGGTAGCGCATCTCAAGGAACTCCCTGACGAAGCGGTCGAACAGGGCAGCCCCACGGATCATCGGCTTGGGCAGCGATCGGACCGTGGGTTCGGGTTGCTTGGCGACCTTCGCCACCCGCAGGACCATCTCGCGTGCCGTCATCGCCTCTGGCGAGGGCACGTGCCAGGCCCGACCCCAGGCCCGCTCGTCGCCGGCGGCGATGACCATGAGCCGGGCGACATCCCCGGTGTACGTGAAGGAGTGCGGGACGTCCAACGGCACCGGCAGCCGAACCGTCCTGCCCGCCTGTATCGCGGGCAGGGCCATTTCCACCAGCGTGTGCCTAGGGCCGATGAAGTCGGACGCACGGATCTCGGTGACCCGGATCCGACCGGCCCGGTGCGCGGCGAGGGCGTCCTGCCACATGCGTACCCGTACCCTGCCCTTGACCGTCGGCGCTGCCAGTGGCATGTCCTCGGTCATCGGCCGGTCGACGGGCCCGTAGACGTAGAGGTTTCCGGTGATGACCAGCACCGCTCCGCTGGACTCGGCGGCAGTCAGCAGCGAGGCGGCCAGTGGCGGCCAGTCGGTCGGCCAGGTGTGGTACGGCGGATTAGCGCAGTTGTAGAGGGCGACCGCATCGTTGGTGAGCCGGCGCAGGGTCGGCGCGTCGGCTGCGTCGGCAGCGACCCGTTCGATGCCCGGGTGGTCCGGCCCACCGCCGCTGCGGGTGATCAGGCGGACCCGGTCGCCGCGTTCGGCCAGCAGGCGGGCGAGGGTTGATCCGACGGTGCCAGCGCCGACGATGACGTGCATGACTGTCCTCCAGGGGTTCGATCAGAGAGCAGTGCTCTCAAGTGAGAACAACCATCACGGATCACCTGTCCTTTGTCAAGAGCACTGCTCTCCTATGCGACCATGGGTCACATGAAAGCCAACTCGATCCGAGCCCGCGTCCGGGCCGAGATGATCGACGAGATCAAGACGATCGCTCGACGTCACCTGGCCAGCGAGGGGGCCAACCTGTCGCTACGCGCGGTCGCCCGGGACCTCGGCGTCGTCTCGTCCGCCATCTACCGGTACTTCGCCAGTCGCGACGAACTGCTGACCGCGCTGATCCTCGACGCGTACAACGCGATCGGCGCGGCGGTCGAGCAGCGTGAGCGGGAGGTCGTTCGCACCGATCTGGTGGGACGTTGGATGGCGGTGTGCCACGCGGTACGGGACTGGGCGCTGGCCCACCCACACGAGTACGCCCTCGTCTACGGCAGCCCGGTCCCGGGATACCAGGCCCCGGCCGACACGGTGGCTGCCGCGACCCGGGCGGTGACCGTACTCGTCGGCATCCTGCGGGACGGGGCGGTATCCGGTGTGCTGCGCGACGATGCGGACGAACGGCTACCAGTCGGCGTCGATGTCGACGTGGCCCGGCTCGCCGCCGCCATGGCACCGGAGGTGCCGCCCCCGGTGCTTGCCCGGGGTCTCACCGCCTGGGTGCAGTTGTTCGGCATGATCAACTTTGAGGTGTTCGGTCAGCTCAACAACACCATCGATCATCGCGACGAGTTCTTCGGGTACCAGATGCGGGCCCAGGCCGCCCTGATCGGGCTGTGACCCGAGGTTCGGGTCGTGGGTGGCCGGTCCGTCCACGGTGGGCCGGTCGATGTCAGTGCCTGTCAGTGCTGGTCCGTGCTCGTCACTGCTCGGCCTCCGCGAGCGCCTTGATGTCGCCGATCGTACGTTGCATGCTCGCCTGCAGGACGGCGATTCGGTTGGCCACCCATTTCTCCTCGTCGCCGAGCCGGTCGATGACGAGGCTGAGACCGGAGCGGCCCGGCCCGATGCGTACGTACTGGCGCAGCAGCAGGCCGTTGGTCTGCGGTAGCAGGTCGAACCGCCAGACGGCCGACGGTGACGCTGGGTCCTGGGTGGGGGGACCGAAGCGGCCGTCGATGTCCATGACGGTCCAGCCGAAGGTGGTTCGTTCGTCGAACTCGGTGACCTGGGAGAGCGTGCGCCAGTCGCCGAGCGCCTCGTGTCGGTTGTAGCCGAGGAACCGTGCACCCATCGCCGCCTCGGCTGCGCCGTCGAGCCACTCGACACCCAGGAGTTCGTTGCTCATCCGCACCGGGAGGTTGATGTCGGTCACCAGTGGCCACACCCGTGACGTGGTCGCTTCGACGTGCACCTCGCATTGCGTGTGTGGTCCGTCGGCGTAGCGCATGCGTCATCCTCCCTGCGGTTCCCTGTCGCACCTGGTGGTGTGACTGAGTGTTCTCCCCGGTCGGGCATCAGCTCAAGGGATCGTCGGGTGCGTATGTCCGAGGTCACGTCGGCACGGGCGCGAGAATTTTTCGGAAATTTGCCCGTCCGGGGCAGCGGTGGGCCATCTCCAGCCGCTAGACATATAGACCATGGTGAACACCCTTGATCGTCGTACCCTGCTGCAGATCGCCGGTGCCTCGGCCGGCGCTACCGTGCTGTCCGGCGCGCTGGCCTCGTCCGGTACAGCCCAGGCAGCCAACAACACGTTCCGGCACGGTGTCGCCTCCGGCGATCCACTGCCGGACGGCATCCTGCTCTGGACCCGGGTCACCCCCACCGCCGACGCACTCCCCGGCTCCGGTGCGGGGCCACAGGTCCAGGTCAGCTGGCAGGTCGCCGAAGACCCGGACTTCGCCACCGTCGTCGCCTCCGGTGCGCTGACCACCGGACCGACGCGGGACCACACGGTCAAGGTGGAGGCGACCGGTCTGACGCCGGCAACCACGTACTGGTACCGCTTCGGGTACGACGGTGCCTGGTCACCGACCGGACGGACGATGACCGCGCCGCCGGTGGACGCCTCGATCGACCGGATGCGGCTGGGGGTGGTCTCCTGCGCCAACTGGGAGGCCGGCTACTTCTCCGCGTACCGCCACCTCGCCGACCGGGGGGACCTCAACCTGGTCGTCCACCTTGGCGACTACCTCTACGAGTACGGCACCGGCGAGTTCGACGCGGGCGGGCGGGTGGTACGCCCGGTGCAGCCGGCGCACGAGGTGCTCACCCTGGCCGACTACCGGATCCGGCATGCGCTCTACAAGGGCGATCCGGACCTGCAGGCGCTGCACGCCGCCGTGCCGTGGGCGATCACCTGGGACGACCACGAGGTTGCCAACGACCAGTGGTCCGGTGGGGCGGGCAACCACACCGAGGGGGCCGAGGGGGCCTACACCGACCGGCTGGCCGCCGCCCGGCAGGCGTACTTCGAATGGATGCCGGTACGAGCCGGGGTGGGCGGAGCGATCTACCGTCGACTGCGCTTCGGTCAGCTCATCGAGCTGTCCATGCTGGACCTGCGGACCTACCGTTCCCAGCAGACCTCGGGTACGGGGGTGGACGACCCGGCCCGGACCATCACCGGGGATGCACAGATGACCTGGCTCAAGAACGGGCTGGCGACCTCCACCGCCCGGTGGAAGCTGATCGGGAATCCGGTCATGATCGCCCGGCTGGACGTGGGGTCGCTACCGGCCTGGCTGCTCGGGCCGCTGGGCAAGCTGCTCGGTATTCCGGAGAACGGTGGCGTCATCAACGCTGACCAGTGGGACGGCTACAACGCCGACCGCAACGAGTTGGTCGACCACATCCGGGCCAACGGGACCAGGGACGTGGTCTTCCTCACCGGGGACATCCACACCTCCTGGGCGAACGAGCTGACCACCCGGGCGACGGGTACGACGACCCCGGCCGCCGCCGAGTTCGTCGTACCGTCGGTGACCAGTGACAACATCAATGACTTCCTGGGACTGCCGGCGGGTAACGGCCTCAGCGGACTGGCGACGGGCCTGATCAGGTCCACGAATCCGCACGTGCGCTGGACCGAGTTGGACGGTCACGGGTACGGGGTGGTCGAGGTGACGCCGCAACGCTGCCGGATGGACTGGTACCACCTGGCGGATCGGACCAGCCCGACCAGCGCGAGTCGATGGGTCACCGGATGGTCGGTCGGCACCGGTTCCTCGAAGCTGCGCCAGGAGTCCAGCCCGCTGTCCTGAGAGACTCCGGGCGACCGGCGGTACGTGCGACGCAGCGGGTGTCGATCACGAGCGTCACCCGCTGCATGGCACCTGAGCAGGGGAGAACCGGTGTTGACATGAAGTCGGGTTCAGATTCGATGATGCGTCGGTGCTCAAGGAACTGGCCGGCGCTACCGCCGGGGAACGAATCCCAGGTACCGCCCGGAAGCGAAACCAAGGCGCCGGGCGGGGATACCTGACCGGACTCTTCGTCGATGCCCTGGGCTCCGGGCTCTACCTGCCGCTGACGTTGCTGTTCATCCACGAGGTGACCGGGCTGTCGGTGGCGACGGTCGGTCTGGGCCTCACCGTGGCCGCGGTCGTCGGGCTGGCTGCCACCCCGATCGCCGGTGCCGCCTGCGACCGGTACGGCGCCCGTAACGTCCTGGTCGCCTCCTATCTCGTCCGGGCGGTCGGCTTCGCCAGCTACCCATTGGTGTCTGAGTTCGGCGCGTTCGTCGCGGTTGCCGCGTTCGTCGCCGCGGGTGATCGCGGCTTCTATCCGGCCAACAACGTGTACGTGGCGGACCTTGCCGATGGCGTTGCCCGGGACCGGCTCTACGCGTTGGTGCGTACCGGTCGTAACGTCGGGTTCGGACTCGGTGGGCTGTTCGCCGCCGGTGCGGTGCACATCGGGGACGTGGTCGGTTACCAGCTGGTGGCCGCGTTCAACGGCTTGAGTTTCCTGGTTGCGGCAATTCTGCTGGCCGCGACGGGACGCAACCGGCGACCGGCCCGGCCGGCACCGGTTTCCGGGGAAGGCGACCGTGAGCGGACGGGCGGCGGCTACCGTCGGGTCCTGACCGACCGCCCCTTCCGCCGGCTGGTCCTCGCCGAGTTGGCCTTCACCGTCACCCATTCCGTCCTGCCGGTGGCTATGCCGATCTACGCCGTGCTGGTGCTGGACGCCCCCGCCGGCCTGCTCGGCGTCCTGTTCACCGTCAACACGCTCCTGGTCGCCGGCGGTCAACTGCTGGTGCTGCGCTGGCAGCGGACGGTACGGCGTACGCACGCGATGGCCTTCGCGGGACTGGTGTTCATCGGCTCGTTCGGTGTCTTCGCCGGCTCGGCGGCGCTACCGCCCGGTGTGCCGGTGTCGATCGGGCTCGTCGCGGGGACTCTGCTGTACACCCTCGGCGAGCTGCTGCACACCGCACCATCGGCGTCACTTGCCGCCGGTGCGGCGCCGGCCAGTCACCGTGGACGCTATCTGGCCGCGTACCAACTCACCTGGGCGGTGTCGGCGGTGGTCGCCCCGGTCGGGTTCACCACTCTGATCACCTTCGACGCACTGCTCTACTGGGCGGTGCTGGCCGTCGCGGTAGGGGCGGCCGGTGTTGCCGTTGTCCGACTCGCGCCGCACCTACCGGCCACCGCGGTGTGGCCGCAGGCGTCCGACGCCGGAGCCCGTTGACGGCAGGCCGGTCAGATCGTGTAGCCGCGCTCGATGATCCGTCGCGTCGACTCGGCGTATCCGTCCGGGCCGTCGGGGGCCAGCGTGCCCAGTCCGTCCACATAGCGGTTGTACATGCAGAAGGCCGCAGCGATCAGAACCGTGTCGTGGATCTCGAGATCGGTGGCACCCTCGTCCCGGGCAGCCTGCACCAGTTCGGCGGTCACCCTGCGGCCGTCCTGCTGCACCTCGCGGGCGATGCGCAACAGGCTGCGTAGCTTCTCGGGGATCGGAGCCGAATCGAGGTCGGCGTGGACCCGGTCGACCAGGGGCATCCCCGCGTCGAGTTGCGCCGCCGCGAATGCCGAGTGCGATGAGCAGCAGAAGTTGCATTCGTTGAGGCCCGAGACGTAGGCGGCGATCAGCTCGCGCTCTCCTGCGGACATCGGGTGCGGCCCACGTAGGAGCACCTCTGCCAGGTCACCGAGGGGCCTGGCGGTCTCCGGCCGGAACCGCCACAGTCCGGATATCCCGGGGAACTGGTGTTCGTCAACGCCGAGGTCGATGTGTGCGATGATGCCACGCTCCAAGTCGGTCGTCAGCCACCCGGAGACCCTGCGGCAAGGACCCACCCGCGGGCATCCAATGGCCCCTGATTAGTTGACGGCGGTCGATGCACGTTAACACGTCGACTGATTTCGTCGCCAAGATCGACACTGGCGACAACCGCGTCGTACGCCCACCGGGCGGATGCCGGAGCCGTCGTACCGCCCCGGCATCCGCTCCGCTGTCACCGCTTCGGCACGACGGTGGTGACCCCGAAACCGGTGATCAGTTCCCGGATGGGGCGGTAGTAGGAGTACGTCGCCTCGTACTCGCCGACCGCCGCCTGCATCGCGTTGTGCGCCGCGACCCAGGTGCGGACCTCGTGGGACGACTTGCCGGCCTCGGCGGCCATCTGGGCCGCGGTCCAGCCGTCGAGTTGGTCGAGTTCGCCGGAGGCGAGGATGGCCATCAGGTTGCGGTCCCACTCGGGGTTCAGGTCCATGATCGCTGACTCGCCCCTGGCGAAGGCCCTGGCCTCGTCGATGACCCGCTGCTGACGCGCCGCCCGCGCCTGTGCGGTGGGGTGACGTCCGTTGAGGAGCAGCTTGCGCTGATCCTCGGTGGCCGTGGCGATCTGCGGGACCGGCGGATCGTGCGACAGGCCGCCGGAGCCGATGACCAGTACCCGGGCGTCGAGGCTCCTCAGGTAGTCGCCCACCGCCCGGCCGAACAGGCGGATGCGCCGCATCGGGGCGAACGGTGGCGCGACCGAGTTGACGAAGATCGGGATCACCGGCTTCCTGGCGATGCCGCCGAAGAGGAGTTCCAGGGGCTGGACGGCCCCGTGGTCGACCTCCATCTTCAACGAGATCGCACAGTCCAGCCCGGCCTCGATCACCGAGACGGCCAGGCCCTGGGCGAGTTCGGCCGGTACGTCGAGCGGCCCGGTCTCACTGTCGTAGTCCCCGACGCTGGTGGCCTCGTAGCCGATGCAGAACTGCGGCATCAGTTCGTAGAAGAACCCGTTGTAGTGGTCGGGGGCGAACGAGACGATCAGGTCCGGATCGAATTCGGTCACGAAGTCGCGGGCGGCACCGAACGCCCCGTGGACCTCGTCGAGGACCTCCTGCGGTGCTTCGGAGAACTCCAGCAGCGGGCTGTGCGACATGCACACGAGCGCGAACGTCATCGTCTGCTCCTTACCGGTACTTCAGGGACGACTGCTCAACGACCGAGCAGGAAGTCGAGGTGGATCCTGTTGAAGGTGTCGGTGTCCTCGTACTGCGGCCAGTGACCGCAGTTGTCCATGACCGCCAGGGTCGAGTTGGGGATGAGGGAGGCGATGCGTTCCGCCTCGGTGACCGGGCCGGAGGGGTCCTTGGTGGTCCACAGCACCAACGCGGGTGCCTGGATCGACGCCAGTTCCTCGTCGGTGACCATGTTGCGCCTGCGGATCTCCAGGTTCTGCAGGGCCATGTTGGCCTCGCAGGCCGCCAGCCAGTCGGGCTGCTCGAAGATGGCCTGGCGGGTACGGATGAGGTCGTCGGTGACCATCGCCGGGTCGGCCATCAGCCACTCCAGTCGGGCCCGGACCCGCTCCCAGCTGGGGTCCTTCGCCGCAGCCATGGACAGTGTGTAGAGGCGCTCCATCACCTGCGGGTTGGCCATCGTGCCGCCCATGGTGTTCAGGACGATGCGTTCCACCCGGTCCGGGTGGTGTGCGGCGATCTTGGCGGTGACCCAGCCGCCGAGGGACTCCCCGCTGAAGTAGGCCTTCTCGACTCCCAGGTGGTCCAGGACGTGCTGGATCTGGTCGATGTAGTGCTCGATCTCCAGGGGATGCGTCGGCTTCGAGCTGTAGCCGTGGCCGATGAAGTCGATCGCGTAGGTGTTGAAGTGTGGCGCGTGTGCGGCCAGGTTGCGTACGTACGCCTCGGCGTGACCGGTGATGCCGTGGAGCATGAGTAGAGTCGGCTTCGTTTCGTCACCGGTGTGCAGGTAGCGGGTGCGGTACGGGCCGGCCTGGAGGAAACCCTGGCTGAACTCCACCTCCCGCAGATCTGACCAGACGCTCGTGTACGGACGGTTGCTCATGGGAGGTTCCTTCTCTTGTAACGGTTTCCGCGTCACCGGTAACGCGTGCCCGTGGCGATGTCGTCGTGCCACGGAACTGGTGTGGACGGTGGGGAACGAAGTGTTCGGGGTACCGGGTCACTGCAGGACGATCCCGCCGTCGACCATGATCAATTGGCCGGTGATGTAGTCGGAGTCGTCGCTGGCCAGGAACACGGCGGTAGGTGCGACGTCGCCTGGCGTACCGACCCGGCGTAGGAGGATGGAGGACGTGTAGTCGTCCAGCGCCACCGTCGGATCGTCGCCCACTACCGAACCGCTCTCGTCCCGGTGCATCTCCGACCACAGGTTGGTCTGGATGATTCCGGGGCCGATTCCGTTGACCGTGATGCCGTACGGGGCCAGTGCCCGGGCGCTGGAGTGGGTGAGCGACAGGACCGACGCCTTGCTGGCGGCGTACGCGGCGAAGTGCGCGCTGGGACTGCGCGACGAGGTCGAGCACGTGTTGACGACCTTGCCCCGGCCCTTGGTGATGAAGTGTCTGGCGACCTCCTGCGTACACAGCAGGACGCCGAGGCCGTTGACCTCCATGACCTTGTGCCACTGCTGCTCGGTGGTGCTCAGGTACGGCTCCTTGAGCAGGACACCGGCGTTGTTGAAGAGCACGTCGACGTCACCGAATCCGGCCAGGACCGTGGACACCATGGCCCGTACCGAGCCGCGATCGGTGACGTCGACCTGGACGGCCAGACTCCGCCCGCCCCGCTCCTGGATGGTCGAGGCGACCCCTTGGGCCGCGTCGCCGTCGATGTCGGCCACGGCGACCGCCGCACCCTCGGCCGCGAGCGCCCCGGCGAAAGCGGCGCCGATACCGTTGCCCGCGCCGGTCACGATCGCGACCCTGCCGCGCAGACGCTGACCGGTTCCCTGGTCGACTGTCATCGGTCCGCTCCCTTTCGTGACGTACTGCGTGCCGTTCTGCTCATCAGTCGGGCGAAGGCGGCTCTCGACCAGCGGCGGGGCAGGAGCCGGCTGATGCCGTACCCGGTCCGCCACACCGTCCCCGGTACGACGAGCGGGGCGGCGCGGTCGAATCCGCGTACCGCCGTCTCGGCCACTGTCTGCGGGGTCGACCACAGCCAGTCGGGTAGCCCGGCGGTGGACGCCCCGGAGCGTTGGTGGAATTCACTGCGTACGAAGCCGGGCACCACGGTCGTGCTGGTCACGCCGGTGCCGCGCAGGAGTTGGTGCAACCCTTCACCGAATGCGGTGGTCCACGCCTTCGACGCCGAGTAGGTGATCGCCGGGGTGCCCGGGACGAAACCCGCGATCGAGGAGATCGTGATGAGGCCGCCCCGGCGACGGGCCAGCATCCCCGGCAGCGCGACATGGGTCAGGCGCAGGACACTGTCGACGTTGAGCCGGTTCAGCGTCAGCGAGGTCTGCACGGGATTGCCGAGATAGCCGCCGGGCGGGAGCCCCATGCCGGCGTTGTTGACCAGGACGTCGACCGGATCCGTCTCCTGGGTCAGCCGCGCCTCCACGGCGGTCAGTCCCGCTTCGGTGGTGAGGTCGGCGGCCAGCACCTCACCGGCCACCCGGTGCGTGGCGTGCAGTTCCGCGGCCGTGGTCGCCAGCCGGTCACCGTCGCGGGCGACGAGGACGAGGTCGTAGCCGCCGGCGGCCAGTCGCCGGGCCAACGCCAGCCCGATGCCCGAGGTGGCTCCGGTCACCAGCGCCCTCACGACTGTGCCTCCGTCAGCAGCAGGTCCATCCGACGGGCCGCCTCGGCGAGGAACCGCTCCGGACCGTGCTCGCGCAGCGCCCCGAAGTTGGGGGCCTCGAGCGCGAGGAGGGTCCGGGCGGGCAGGGCACGTACGACCTCCGCCAACGGCAGGGCACCCTCACCGGGCAGCAACCGGCCGACCCGGGCCTCCCACTGCAGGGGCGGTACGTCGGCGGACTGCCCACGGGCGGCGACCGCGTCCGGTGGCGGTGCCCCGACCCGGGCGGTGGCGTCGCACAGTTGGGCGACCGGCAGCAGCACCGGATCGGTGGTGGCGACGTCTGCGGCGGTGCCGCCGGAGCGCAGCAGATGCAGGGCGTCGACGAGCACGCCACCGCCCTGCGAACGGGATGCCACGCTGACGGCGGTGGCGAGGTCGCACACCGGCCGGTACGCCATCGGTTCGACGACCGGCCGGATGCCGTAGGTGAGCGCGAGGGTGGTGAGCGCGGCGAACCGGTCGGCGAGCCGGTCGAGGTCCGGGTCCTGGCCGACGACGTACAGGATGGACGCGCCCAGCACGGCACCCACCTGCAGGTACGGTTCGACGGCCGCGATGTCGGTGTGTTCGTCGAGCAGGAGCACCTCGATGACCGGGATGCTCGTGCCGGTGTCGTCGCGTCGGGCGATGGTCTCGGCCAGCATGGGGGAGCCCGGTGCCATCGGCCAGGGCTGCTCGGTGGCGTCCATGGCGTGGATCCGCAGCCCGACGTGGGCGAAGCCGGCTGCGGCGGCCAGTCGCACCAACTCGGGTGGCGAGGTGTCCAACATGGTGAGGTGATCGAGCCCGAAGGGGCGGACAGTGCCGCTCATGCCACGTCTCCGCTGGTCACTGTGATGATGCTCTTGCCCGGTCGGGTGGGAGCGGTGCTGAACGCCTGCTGCGCCCGGTCCAGTGGGAACGTCGCGGCGACGACGACGCCCGGGGTCAGCCCGTCGCGGGTGATGGCGTCGATGGTGGTGGGGAAGTCGTGGGGGTGGTCGTAGATCATCGAGCCGAGCACGGTGAGGCCACGGCGTACGACGATCCGGTTGTCCACCGGGATGGGCTGCTGCCCGACACCGACCAGGACGAGGCGTCCGGCCGGGGCTAGTTGCACCAGGGCCCCCGCCCCACCGGCGGCGGAACCGGAGGTGTCGAACGCGACGGTGAACTCCGTACCTGCCGGGGCGGGGGTGGCACCGAGGGACACCGCCTGGGCCAGCCGCTCGGCGTGCGGTTCCAGTACGGCGACGGGGTGTCCGGCTCCGGTGAGGGCGTGCACCAGCAGCAGTCCCAGCGCGCCCGCGCCCACGACCAGGCAGGATTCCGTACCGGTCAGGCCGGCACGGCGGATGGCGGCCAGGGCGACGGTCAGCGGTTCGACGCAGACCGCGTCCTCGGCGGACGTACCGTCCGGCAGCGTCCACGCGTAGCGGGCCGGTACGGCGACCCGCTCGGCCAGCAGGCCGGGCAGGTTGAGGGCGAGGCTGCCCCGGTCCAGGCAGAGCGCCGGGGCGCTGCTGCGGCAGGGACCGCACACCCGACAGGGATAGTTGGGCTCGACCGCAACGTGTTCGCCCAGGCGTGCGGGCGGTACGTCGGCCCCGACCTCGACGATCTGGCCGTGCGCCTCGTGTCCGATGATCCACGGCAGCTCGGGCACGGTCCGACTGCCGTTGAACACTCCGAGGTCGGTGCCGCAGATCCCCACGTCGCGGATCTCGACGATGACCTGGTCGGGGCCACACACCGGCTCGGGCCAGTCGTCGACGACGGAGAGGCGGCCGGGTGCCAGCAGGACCGCTGCTCGCATCATGACTCCTTTCCTTCGTTTCCGGTGTGTGTGCCCCGACCAGATGACGACCGCCGGGCCGGGCGGATGGGAGGGGAGGAAGGGCCCCGTTCCGGGTGGAAAGCGATGACCAGGGGCCCTTCCCCGCCGCGGGGAATGGACGTCAGACCAGCACCATGCCGCCGTCGACCATGACGACCTGGCCGGTCATGTAGTCGGAGCCCGGCCCGGCGAGGAAGACGGCGATGGGCGTGAGGTCCTCCGGTGTGGAGACCCGCCCGACGAGGATCTTCTTGGCGTAGTCGTCCATCTTCTGCCGGCGGGCCGACGGATCCGTCTGCACGCCCTCCCACATCTCGGTCTGCACGATGCCGGGTGCGAAACCCATGACCGTGATCCCGTGCGGGGCGAGTGCGCGGGCACCGGACTGGATGAGCGAGGAGACGACCGCCTTGCTGGCCGCGTAGTGGGCGAAGTTCGCGTTCGCCTGACGGGCGGTGATGGAGGTCGTGTTGACGATCTTCCCGCCGCGCCCCTGGGCGATCATGATCTTCGCCGCTTCCTGCGTACAGATGAGGGTGCCCAGCCCGTTGACGGTCATCAGCTGCCGCCAATCGTCCTCGGTCACCTCGAGGAAGGGGTTCTCCCGCAGGATTCCCGCGTTGTTGAACAGCACGTCCAGCTGTCCGTACCGGTCGACGGCAGCGGCCAGACCCGCGACGACCGAGGACCGGTCGGTCACGTCCATGGTCACTGCGATCGCTTCGCCGCCGGCGGCGAGGATCCGGTCGCGTACCGCCTCGGCGCTGGGCCCGTTGCGGTCGGTGGCCACCACCGAGGCACCCGCGCGGGCGAGTGCCTCGGCGACCGCAGAGCCGATTCCGCTGCCGGCACCGGTAACCACGGTTACCTTTCCGGTGAGGTCGCTCATGGTGTCACTGTCACTTCAGCTCGATGCCGAACTTGGCCAGCGCGGCCTTGGTGGTCTCGGCGGTGGTCTTCAGGTTGGTGTACCAGTTCGTCTCGTTGTCCCCCTCGAGCCGAGGCATGTAGTTCTTCTCGGTGAAGGTGACGAACTCGCTGGTCTGGGCGGCGGCGAGGGTCGCCTCGCGCAGCTTCTTCACGATGTCCTCGGGGGTCTTGGCCGGGACGGCCACGCCCCACACGGTCATCGTCATGCTGGTCGCGTCCACGCCCTTCTCCTGGATGGTGGGGGCGTCGACGTAGTCGAGCTTCTTGCCGTCGGGAGTGACCACGGCCAGCGGGGTGAGGTCACCGCTGGTGACGAAGGGCATGACGACCGACGCGTCGAGCATGGCGACCTTGGTCTGGTTGCCGACCACCGCCTGGGTCGCCGGGCCGGCTCCGTCGTACGGCACGGCGGTCGCGCGGACCTTCAGCCCGTCGAAGAGCATCGCGGTGTTGAGGTGGGTCGGGGTGCCGATGCCGGTCACCGCGTAGGTGAGGCCGCTGGTCCTGGCCAGGTCCTCGAAGGACTTGATGCCCGACTTCGCGCTGGCCACCAGGATGTACGGCTGGGAGATGACCCCGGCCACCGGGGTGAAGCTGTCGAACTTGTACGGCGTGGTGCGGATCCCGGACTGCACGAACGCGTCACCGGTGTTGTACAGGATCCGGTAGCCGTCCGTCTTCGCCGAGGCAACCTCGGCGGTGCCGGTGATTCCGGAAGCGCCCGGCCGGTTGACGACGATCACCTTCGCGCCGAGTGACGCCTCCATCCCCTTGGCCAGGGCTCGGGCGGAGATGTCGGTGGGGCCGCCAGCGGCGTACGGGACGACCATTTCAACGGTCTTCGCCGGGTAGGCGCTGTCCGTGGTGCCGCCCGAGGAACAGGCGGTCAGCGCGAGTGCCGACGCGGCCAGGGCCGCGACCAGGCCGGTCGACAACCGGGACCGGCGGGTCAGGTGGAAGGTCATGTGTGGCCTACCTCTATCGGGAGTGATTGCTGGAAGGGGGTGAGGAGGGGGTGTCGGAGTCGGTTTCCGGACGGGAGGCCCCGCCCGGCTCGACGCCGCTGGGTGAAGTCACGGCAGCTGGTTCGGGGGCAGTGCCGTCGTCAGCTGTTTCCGGGGAGTCGTCCGCCGGCCCGGTCGCCGCGAGGGGGGTTCGCTTGCCCCGCCGCAGGCGGTTGACCGTCTGGAAGGCGATCACACCGACGAGAGCGATCACGATCGTCAGCGAGACCGGACGCTGGACGAAGATCGCCAGTGAACCGTCGGACATGAGCAGGGACTGCCGGAACGACGTCTCGAGCAGCGGGCCGAGGACCACGGCCAGGGCCAGCGGGCCCGGGTCGTAGCCGGTCTTGCGCATGGCGTAACCGACGACACCGAAGATCAGCATGATCCACATGTCGAAGGTGCTGTTCGAGACGGAGTAGACGCCGACCATGGTCACGACGACGATCACCGTGGAGAGGATTCCGATCGGCACCCGGATCAGGTTCACGAAGACCTTGACCAGCGGCATGCTCAGTACCAGCAGCATGAGGTTGCCGACCAGCATCGAGGCGAGGACGCCCCAGAAGATCTCGGGGTGCTCGGAGACGAGTTGGGGACCCGGGGTGATGCCCTGGATCAGCAACGCGCCGAAGATGAGGGCGAGTACGACGTTCGAGGGGATGCCCAGCGACAGCAGTGGCAGGAACGAGGAGGTCGAACCGGCGTTGTTGGCCGTCTCGGGCCCGGCGACACCGGCGATGGCGCCCTTGCCGAACTGCTCGGGGTGCCTGGAGACCTTCTTCTCGGTCGCGTACGAGGCCAGCGACGCGACGACGCCACCGCCACCGGGCAGCAGCCCGAGCAGGAAGCCGATGACGGAACCACGGCCGATGGCGCCGGCGGAGTCCTTCATGTCCTGCTTGGTCGGCAGGACCCGACCGATCCTGCCCTCGATGCGGGCGTTGCGGGCGCGCTGCTCAAGGTCGTACAGCACGTCGCCGAGTCCGAACAGACCCATGGCGACGGCGACGAAGTCGATGCCGCGCAGCAGCTCCGTCGAGCCGCCGGTGAACCGGGAGACGCCGGTCACCGCGTCGATGCCCACCATGGCGATGATCAGGCCGAGGCAGGCGACGATGACGTTCTTCAGCACCCGGGCCTGTCCGAGGGCGGAGACCATGAGCAGGCCGCCCACCGCCAGCATCCCGTACTCGGGCGGGCCGAGGGTGAGCGCGAAGTCCGCGATCACGGGGGTGAGGAAGAACAGGCCGATCACGGCGACGGTACCGCCGATGAAGGAGCCGATCGCCGAGATGCCGAGCGCGGGGCCGGCACGGCCCTTGAGCGCCATCTGATGTCCGTCGTAGACGGTGACAACGCTGGCGGCCTCACCGGGCAGACGTAGCAGCACCGAGGTGATCGTGCCGCCGTAGTACGCGCCGTAGTAGATACCGGCCAGCATCAGCACGGCTCCGGCCGGGGGCAGGACGTACGTCAGCGGCAGCATGAGCGCGATCGTGGGCGCGGGGCCGAGACCGGGAAGGATTCCCACGACCATGCCGACGACGACGCCGATGAAGACGTACAGCAGGTTTTCGGGTTGGAAGGCGACCTCGAACCCGAGAAGCAAATCGCCAAAATTCATTATTCGGCTCTCAGAAGACATTCAGTACGTCGTGCGGCATGGGGACGCCGAGCAGGACCGAGAAGGAGAGGACCGTGAGCACCGTGAAGGCGATCGAGAGCAGCAGACTCGTTCGCCATCCGTAGCCGGCCATGAAGCGCAGCCAGGCGAGGCACAGCAGGAAGGTCGCTGAGGTCAGGCCGGCTACCGAGAACACCAGGATGAACGCGCCCATGAGCGCGAATCCGGCGACGATGATCCACGTCCGTCGGGTCAGTGGCTCGTAGTCGTCGCTGTCACGTTCGGTCAGCAGCAACCCGGCGGCTGCCGCTGCCATGACCAGGGAGATGGTGAGCGGCCAGAATCCTGCGCCGGGCCGCTGCAGGTTTCCGAGGGGGAGCGACAGCGCGTAGACCATGCAGCCGAGCGCGAACAGCATGACTACCAGGCTGTTGATCTTGTAAAGGCGATCCTTCGTCACGGTCGCGTCCTCCGCCTTAACTTCCCCGTAACCGGCACCACATCTGGCTTGAACACGGACGCTAGCGCGCTGAAATGCATTCGTCAACGAAGAATGCATTCTTTGTTGAGGTTGGCTATGCTCCCGGCATGGTCCGACAGACAGGGGCGAGCACGCTCGCCTCGCACTTCCAGGGCGTCGTGAGAGACGAGATCATGCAGGGGAAGCTGCCACCCGGCACTCACCTCAAGCCTGCGGAGCTGGCCCGCAAGCACTCGACCAGCACGACGGTGATCCGCGAGGCACTGGTCCGTCTCACCAACGAAAAGCTCGTCGTGGCCCGGCCCAACCAGGGGTTCTTCGTGCCGAGCCTGTCCCTGAGCGAGCTGGAGGACCTGACCCGGGTACGGATGCACTGCGACACCCTCGCCCTCGAACTGGCCATCGAGCGGGGGAGTCTGGCCTGGGAGACCTCGATCGTGACGGCGCACCACGTGCTGGCGCGTACGCCCCGCCGCAGCCCCGAGGACCCCGAACACACCACGGAAGCGTGGTCACGCGCCCATCGGGCGTTCCACCTGACGCTGATCGAAGCGTGTCAGGTGCCGATGCTGCTGACCATCGCCGCCACCGCCTTCGACTCGACGGAGCTGTACCGACGCTGGTCCGCTCCGTCGCCGGCCGCCAGCAGCCGGTGCGTGGACGAGGAGCACACGCAGATCCTCGAGGCGACCCTGCAACGCGACGCCGACAAGGCGACCGCCCTGCTGCGGGAGCACTACGAACGGTCGCTACAGGTGATGCTGGCCAGCGGTCTCATCGAGGCGGACGGATCCGCCCGGCCCGACCGCTGACCGCAGCCGACCACAGAGGACGGGTGTCGATACCGGTTCAGCCTCCACGGCGGACCTCCGTGGAGGCTGAACCGGGTACGCGCGGACCCGAACCACGCGTACCCGGTGCCGGTGTCTGCCCGGGCTCCCGGTCGATCAGGAACCCTGCTGGCTCGACTGCTGCCGTTGCAGGTCGAGTGCGATGTCGACGATCATGTCCTCCTGGCCACCGACCATCTTCCGGCGGCCGACCTCGACCAGGATGCTGCGGGTGTCGAGGCCGTACTCGGCGGCAGCGGTCTCCGCATGCCGCAGGAAGCTGGAGTAGACGCCGGCGTAGCCCAGGGTCAGGGTCTCCCGGTCCACCCGTACCGGACGATCCTGCAACGGTCGGACGATGTCGTCGGCCGCGTCCATCAGTGCGAAGAGGTCGCAGCCGTGGTCCCACCCGTTCAGGTCGGCGACAGCGATGAAGGCTTCGATCGGGCAGTTCCCCGCACCGGCCCCCTGACCGGCGAGGGAGGCGTCGACGCGGAAGACACCTTCCTCGACGGCGACGACGGAGTTGGCCACGCCCAGACCCAGGTTGTGGTGGGCGTGGATGCCGATCTGGGTGTCCGGGTCGAGCACGTCGCGGTAGGCGCGTACCCGGTCGCGGACGCCGTCCATGGTCAGCCGGCCACCGGAGTCGGTGACGTAGACACAGTGTGCCCCCGCCGCCTCCATGATCCTGGCTTGCGCGGCCAGCACCTCTGGTGAGGCCATGTGCGACATCATCAGGAAGCCGGAGACGTCCATGCCCAGTTCCCGGGCGGCAGCGATGTGCTGGTTGGCGATATCGGCCTCGGTGCAGTGGGTGGCGATCCGGATCGAGCGGATGCCGTGGTCCCAGGCCTTCTTCAACTCGTGCACGGTGCCGATACCGGGCAGCAACAGTCCGGTGAGCGTCGCGTTCTCCACCACCTCGGCGGCGGCGGCGATCCACTCCCAGTCGGTGTGCGCGCCGGGGCCGTAGTTCAGGCTGCTGCCGGCGAGACCGTCGCCGTGCGAGATCTCGATCGCGGCGACGCCGGCGGCGTCGAGCGCGGCGGCGATGGTACGCACGTGGTCGAGTGTGTAGCGGTGCCGGATGGCGTGCATGCCATCGCGCAGGGTCACGTCCTGTACGTAGACACGGGTGCTCATCGGGCTGCCACCGCCGCAACGAGACGCTCGCCGACCTGGCGTGCTGCCGACGTCATGATGTCCAGGTTGCCGGCGTACGCCGGCAGGTAGTGGCCAGCCCCTTCGACCTCGAGGAACACGCTCACCACCCACCGGTCCCCCGGGGGAGCCCCCGGAATGAGATCAGCCTCCGGACTCTGCGCGGTGATCCGCCGGAACTGGACGTCCTGCTTGAGTCGGTACCCGGGAACATACGTCCTGACCCTCTCCTCCATGGCGAGGACGGCTGAGGTGACCGCGTCGCGGTCGCAGTCGTCGACGATGCAGAACACCGTGTCCCGCATGATCAGCGGTGGTTCGGCGGGATTGAGCACGATGATGGCCTTGCCGCGACCGACGCCCCCCACCTGCTCGATCGCCCGCGACGTGGTCTCGGTGAACTCGTCGATGTTGGCCCGGGTGCCGGGGCCGGCGGACTTCGAGGAGATCGAGGCGACGATCTCGGCGTAGTGCGTGGTGGCCACGGACGAGATCGCCGCGACGATCGGGATGGTCGCCTGCCCACCGCAGGTCACCATGTTGAGGTTGCGCTGACCCAGGTGTTCGTCGAGGTTGACCGGCGGGATGACGTACGGGCCGATGGCCGCCGGAGTCAGGTCGACGATCTGGACGTCGGAACCGCGCAGCGCGGCGTCGTTGGCCAGGTGGGCACCGGCGGAGGTCGCGTCGAAAACCACCCGGACGTCACCGAAGTCGGGGTGGTCGAGCAGCCCCTGTACCCCGGTCGAGACGACCGGTACGCCCAGCCGGGCGGCCCGGGCCAGGCCGTCAGAGTTCGGGTCGATACCGACGAACGCCCCGACCTCCAGCGTCTCCGACCCGCGCAGAATCTTGATCATCAGGTCGGTCCCGATGTTTCCGGAGCCGATGATGGCAACCTTTGTCTTCGACATGCTCCTACTCCTCGGCCTCGAACGAGACAGCTACCGAACCCAGTTGGGAGATCTCCGCGCTGACCGTGTCGCCCGGCTCCACCACGACCATCGGGCCGAGGGCGCCGCTGAGTACGATCTCGCCCGCCCGCAACGGATCACCCAGTTCCTGTGCGGTCCGCGCCAGCCACAGCACCGCGTTGAGCGGATCGCCCAGGCAGGCCCGGCCCTCACCGGCGGAGGCGACCTCCCCGTTGAGCCGCAGCGTCATCTGTACGGTGACCGGGTCGACCTCGGTGAGCGGCAGCACCGCCTCGGACACGACGTACAACCCACTGGAGGCGTTGTCGGCGACCGTGTCGACGATCGAGATGTCCCAGTTGGCGACGCGGCTGTCCACGATCTCGATCGCTGCGGCGGCACCCGCCACCGCAGCACGTACGTCGTCGACCGACTCCAGCGGGCCGTCCAGGTCGGCGCCGAGGACGAAGGCGACCTCCGCCTCCACCTTCGGTTGCAGGAGCCGTCCCGGCGCGACCGTTCCACCAGACGAAATTGCCATGTCGTCGAAGAGCGAGCCGAAGTCCGGCTGGTCGACGCCGAGCTGCCGCTGGACCGCCTCGGAGGTCAGCCCGATCTTGCGGCCCACGCGTACCCTGCCCTGGGTTCGGGTGATGGCCGCGTTGGCCTGCTGGACCGCGTACGCCAACCCGACGTCGGTGGAACCGAGCAGGTCACGTACGGGGTTGCACGGTTTGCCGGACTCGGCGGCGGCACGTAGCCGCTGCGCCGCCAGCACCACCGGGGATTGGGCGTCGTCAGTCACAACCAGAGCCTCCGAAGCAGGCGACAACCAGGTCGCTTAGGTGTAGACGTTGCGCGTTCGGGGTGGCAACCTTTAGTTCCATGCGGCGGAACACAGTGTCGGAGTTCACCCGTGCGGATGAGTCAGAGGATCCGCCGAACGGTCAGCCGGTTCGTGGCGTGCGGGGCAACCTGCTCGACCGGGGTGTGCAACTGTTGCAGGCATTCCGCCCGTCGGGCGAACCACTGCGCCTGACCGAGCTGTGCCGCCGTACGGGTCTGCCGAAGGCGACCGTGCACCGGCTGATCGAGCAGCTCGTCGAGTTGGCGCTGCTGCAACGTACCCCGGATGGGTTCGTGCCCGGCATCGCGCTGTTCGAGCTGGGCGAACTCGTGCCGGTCAAACAGCGGCTGCGGGAGGCCGCGCTGCCCTTCATGCAGGACCTCTACGAGGCCACCCACGAGACGATTCATCTCGGGGTACGCAGCGACCTGGACGTGGTCTACGCGGAGAAGATCCGTGGCCACGCTGGCGTCGACACACCCTCCCGGGTCGGCGGCCGGCTGCCCCTGCCCTGCACCGGGGTGGGGAAGGTGCTGCTGGCCTACTCGGGTCAGGAATTGATCGACGAGGTGCTGCTGCGGCCACTGCCCAGACTCACCGCCCACTCGATCACCGATCCGGGTCTGCTGGCCGACGAGTTGGCGCAGATCCGGTATTCCGGGATCGGCTACGACCGGCAGGAGGCGGCCCTGGGGTTGTCCTGCGTCGCGTCCCCGGTCCTGGTGCACGGCGAGATCGTCGCCGCGCTCTCCATCTCGGTGCCCGCGCATCAACTCCAGCCGGCCCGGCTGGCCCCGGCGGTGCGTACCGCCAGTCTCGCCCTGTCCAGGGTCCTGTCCCGTGCCGGAAACGGTGGCCGCTGAGCTGGTCAGTTGGGAATCCTCGCTGCTCGGACGCAGTGGTGGGGAAGACGTTCCGATGAGGACCATTCGTCAGCAGGTTCTTCGAAGGTTCGCGCAGGTCGGGCTGAACATCGGTAAGTCGTCACGGCGGATCTTCCGGTCGCGTATGCTCCCCCGGCGAATCAGGATCGGAGATGCACAGATGCGACGGTGGCCGCGTGCGGCGACGTACGGCGTACTCATTTCGATACTGCTGACTGGATGCGGCACACCGGCCGGTACGGACGGCGACCTCGTCGACGACTGGGACCTGCCGTCCGAAGCTGCGCAGTTCACCCCGCAGTCCGGCGTCTGCCATTCCGAGGCTAATCGAACTGGCTACCTCAGCAGCTATGTGCCGGTGGACTGCGGCCAGCAACACAAGGCCGAGACGATCCATGTCGGTGTCTTTCCCGCTGAGTACGCAGAGCTGTCCAGCCCACCGGTGACCGGCTCCCCGGCCCTACGGGCGGTGTTCCCCGACTGCGACACCAGGGCCCAGCAGTTCGTGGGGGCCGACTGGCGTGGGGCGCGGCTGGCCGTACTCGTCGTGCCGCCGTCCCCGCAGGGATGGGCGGGAGGTAGTCGCTGGTATCGCTGCGACCTCTTCGTGCGGGATGTGATCGAAGGTGGTTCCGCGATAAAGCACCGCAACGACAATGCCGTTGACCACACCGGCAGTTTGCGAGGCGTGCTCAGTCAGCCGTCACCATTGTCGTACGGTTGCTACAACGAGGACCAGTGGGAGATCCTGCGACCGGTTCCCTGCGACAAGCCACACCGATTCGAGTACGTCGGAATCTGGAGCGCGCCGTTCTCGTCCATCGCCGAGGTGGGCAGGGATGCGGAACGTACACACCGCAAATGCCGGTCAGCGGTGGCTGCCTATGTAAAGGTGCCGGACGATGCGCTGTTGCCGTATCGGACCGGAACCAGCTACCGCACTCCGACGGCAGAGGCGTGGGCACTCGGCGACCGTGGCGTCCGGTGCTTCATGTGGTCTGACAAACGGGTGCTGACCCGGTCACTCAAGGGTGCCGGTCCGACCGGCCTTCCGCTTCGATGATCCAGACCAGGTTCGCCGTCGGAAGTTGAATGCGGGCGGTGCTGGGCCGGATGCGGTGACCACGGTTCCGGCCCTGTCCGGTTCGGGTCTGGAAGAATGCGGCGAGTGACCACAATTCGACCTGTCACCCTCGACGACGCCCCTGCTCTGGCGGAGTTGCTTCGGGTCAACCGCGACTTCCTGGCTCCCTGGGAGCCGGTCCGACCCGAGCACTACTTCACGGTCGACGGTCAGCGTGCCGACATCCAGTCCGCACTTGAACGGCAGGCCCAGGGAACCGGCCTTTCGTACGTCATCCTCAATGAATTCGGTCGGGTGGCCGGTCGGATCGCGCTCAACGGCATCGTGCGCGGTCCGCTCCAGTCAGGCAGTGTCGGTTACTGGGTCGGTGCCGCGGACAACGGCCGTGGACTCGCCACCGCAGCGGTCGGTGACATCAGGCGCGTGGCCTTCGAGGAACTGGGACTGCACCGAATCCAGGCGGAGATCCTGCTGCACAACGTCGGCTCGCGCCGCGTACTCGAACGCAACGGGTTCGTCCGATTCGGACTGGCGCCCGCCTACCTCAACATCGCCGGAAGGTGGCAGGACCACGAGATGTACCAGGTGCTGAACCCGCTCTGGCCGTGATACTCACTGGATCGGGGATGGCGGTGCCGGTGACAATCCCAGGGTGGATCACAGAAGCCTGGTCAAGTTGAGCAAACGGATGTCGCGGGTGCTGCGGCACGATCCGGGCCGGGTCGGTCTGACGCTGGATTCGGCCGGTTGGGTTCCGGTGGACGACTTCCTCGCCGCCATGCGGATCGATCGGGCCGACCTGGACGTGGTGGTGGCCGGGAACGACAAACAGCGGTTCGCCGTACATCGCGGTCCCGATGGGGTGGAGCGGATCCGGGCCAGTCAGGGCCACACGATTCCGATCGATCTCGGTCTGCTGCCGCAGGCCCCACCGACCTACCTCTACCACGGCACGAGTGCTGCCGTGATCGATTCCATCCGGGCCACCGGCATCAACCGTGGCGGGCGTCACCACGTCCACCTCTCCGTCGACACCGACACCGCCCGTCGGGTGGGTGCCCGTCGGAGTGGAGCCGTCGTGGTTCTGACCGTGGATGCGGCGGCGATGGCCCGTGATGGCCACGAGTTCTACCGCAGCGCCAACGGGGTCTGGCTCACCGACGCGGTACCTGCCGGCTACCTGGTGTCCTGAGTCGCGGCCGACAGGCCGGACCGTCGTCAGCCCGATCGAACTTCTTGTGCCGTCTCGACCCGATCTGCGATTCTATTCATGCTGGTCAGAGCGATCTGGATCGTTCGCTGACGCGGTGCGAGCGCCAACCGGTCCCGCGATCGCCAGTTTCTGTCCATGTGCATAGTGCCGGTGCTCCGGAGGGCGGAGTTGACCGGATCGGTCGGCTGCGGCTCCACTCCGAAAAGATTCGCCAGATCATGAAGATCGCCCGTAGACATTCTTCGTTGACTGCTCTACGGTTGCAGCGATCTGAAGTGGTGTTCATCGATATCTGGGAGGTGCCCTGTGACCCGACTCCGACGGTGGGCGACCGTTGTCGTGGCGGTGATGGCGGGCGGCGCCCTTGCCTGGCCCGGAACTGGCCAGGCGGCACCCGCCGCTGCCGGACTGGCGAGCGTGACCGATGCGGTCACCCAGAAGATGCTGGAGAAGACCGGTACCCCGGCGACGGCCCGCTCCGGGCACGCGCCGGAGATCCGGGTCAACGTCGACCGGGCGAAGGGCGGCTGGGCCTTCGGCACCGCCGTGGCGGTCGCCGGTCACGAGGGAGACGAGCACCCGACCGGTGCGGTGTTCATCGCCCGTGCGGAGACGGGGGGCTGGCGTACCGCCTTCGACGGCGAGGCCGCGTTCGGCGAGCTGGCCGCCGAGTCACCGCTGGTGACCACAGCGGAGAAGAGCGTCTTCGGGACCACCGGCCCGAGCGTCATGTACGCCAACGGCGACTACCGCACCGGAATGGCACTGCCGTTCACCGTCGGACAGACCTGGACGCTGACCGGTGGACCACACGGCTGGGGCGGCGGTGCACCGCTCAGCTCCATCGACCTGGCCGGCGGCGACCAGATCGTCCGTGCCGCCCGCGGCGGCACCGCGTACACCATGTGCCAGGGGTGGGTCCGGGTGATCCACGACCGCGGCTACTCCACCGACTACTACCACCTCTGGAGCAACATCTCGGTCAACGGAGCGTCCGTCGCCCAGGGGGCCTACCTCGGCTACACCGGCACCGACGTCACCTGTGGCGGGTCCGCGACCGGCCGGCACGTGCACTTCGGTCTGCGGCAGAACAGCGCCTACGTGCCGATCGCCGGGCACGACTTCGGCAAGTGGGTCATCAACAACGGTGCCGCCGCCTACCAGGGTGGTGCCCGGCACGGGTCGACCTACGTCGGCGTCGGCGGGGCCATCTACAACTACGGTGCCCTCGGCTTCACCCAGGCGGTCGTTGACGCCAACGGCGGCGGTACGTTGACCAGGCGCTCCGGCCCGGGCACCGGCTACGGCGCCATCGGATCGGTCGGCGACGGGGCCACCGTCACCATCTCCTGCTCCGCCAACGGCACCTCGCACACCGGCCGCTACGGCGCCACCGCACTGTGGAACCGACTCACCGACGGCAGCTGGGTCTCCGACGCCTACCTGTGGACCGGCGTCAACGGCACGGTCAACGGCTACTGCTGACCCGTGTGCCGACGATGAAGACGGAGTGGCCGGGCAGCCAGCCCGGCCACTTCCGCGTACCACCCTGCGGCCGGTGAACCCTTCCACCGGACGTGCCAGGTCAGCAGGCTTCCTGAAGCACGGGTTCCCCGTCGGTGCAGCCGAGTGCCGCTCGGGCCTGGCGGGCCAACAGGTAGTGCTGGGCGGCACGGGCGAGCCGCTCACCGAGGCAGCAGTGGTACTCCGCCTTCGCCTGCTGGCCGGCCGCCCGGTACGCCACCGCCAGACCGATGTGGGCGTTGATCTCGCTGCGCCGGTATCTGATCTCCTGGCTGAGCCGCAGCGCCTCCTGGTGGCGGACGATCGCGAAGGCCGGACCGCGTAGAGCGAGCTCGATGGTGCCGTACGTCGTGAGGGCTTCCGCCTCGACCCGGCGTCTTCCGATCCTGCGGGCCGTCGTCAGGCACTCGTCGGCCAGCTGGAGCGCCTTGGCGTGGTAACCCAGTTCGACGTACGCCGCAGCGAGCTGGTCGAGGTCGTTGGCGACCCCGTACGCGTTGTCGAGCTGCCGCCGGATCGCCACGGCATGGGTGAGGTGCACGACCGCGAGGCCGGTCTGACCGATGGCGCGTAGCCCGACGGCGAGGTTGTGCAGGACGTTGGCGATGTCGTTGGTGGGTTCCCCGGCGCTCATCGAGGTGTAGGCGGCCAGGGCGGTCTGCTGCGAGTGGATCGCCTCGGTGACCTGGTCGAGCTCCAACTGGACGACGCCGAGGTTGCTGAGGCAGCTCAGCTCGGCGTGCCGGTTGCCCAGGGCGCGGTAGAGCCGCAGAGCACGGGTGTAGCAGGCACTGGCCTGGGTGAGGTTGCCCTCCTCCCGGTGCACGATGCCCAGGTTGTTGAGCAGGGAGGCCTGCCCGGCGCGGTTGCCGAGCTTGACCTGGATTTCGAGGGCGGCACTGAAGCGCTGTCGTGCGTCGGCATAGTCGGCCCGGCTGGCGCTGAGCGTCGCCAGGCTCGACTCCATCGCTGCGACGCCCTCGTCGTCCTCCTCACGCCGGGCCTGTTCCAGTCCGGCTTCGGCGATCGACCGCCACTCGCCGTGCGCCCCGATCTCCTGCAGGTAGCCCCGCATCCGGTCGGCCAGGTGCCAGGCGAGCTGGGGCGGACCGTGATGCGCCGCATGACGTATCGCGGCCAGCAGGTTGACGTACTCGGTGCTGAACCACTGCGGTGCCTCGGGCTCCTCCGGTCCGTCGACGAACCGGGACAGACCCGGGGGCACGGGTAGGAAGGTCATCCGCTGGTAGTGCCGGCGGGCCAGTTCGTCGGCGATGGCGAGGTAGTGGTGGAAGAGGCGTTCCACGGCCGCCGTACGTTCGGCGTCGCTGTCCTCGCTGGTGGACAGCTCGGCCGCGTACAGCCGGATCAGATCGTGGGTCACGAACCGACCGGAGTGACTCGGCCGGACGAGGTGGGAGGCGGTCAACGTGTGTACGACAGCGTCGGCCTCGGCCCAGCTCACGTCCAGCAGTGCCGCCATGTCGGACCGGGTGAAGCAGTCCGACGGCGATGCTGCCTGTAGCCGAAGAGCCAGTCGCTCCCGCTGGCCGAGACGTCGGTAGGACGGTTCGATGGCGGCCCGCACCGCGACCCGGGAGTCACCCGCGACCGACAGCCCACCGAGCCGGTCACCGTCGCGCAGTCGCCGGATGTAGGCCATCGCGTCCGCCGGGCTGCCCGTCGCCAGGTTGGCCGCCGCGATCCGTAGCGCCAGCGGAAGGTATCCACAGAGCCGGGCCAGCTGGTCGAGAACGTCTCGCGTTACGTCGATGGAGTGGTCGTGGAAGATGGCCATGAGCAGGTCGACGGCGTCCTCCGGGGCCAGCGGGTCGAGGCCCACCGCCCGTCCACCGTGCAGGGCCACCAGTCCGCCGAGCGTCGTACGGCTGGTCACGATTACCGCGCAGCTCGCGCTGCCCGGCAGCAACGGCTCGACCTGCTCCGCCGACACCGCGTCGTCGAGGACGATGAGGATGCGGCGGTCGGCCAGCGCGGCACGTAGCGCGGCGGCCCGCGCGTCCATCGTGCCCGGTACGGCAAAGCCACGGACGCCGGCATAGGTCAACATCTCGGCCAGCACGTCGGCTGGCCGGGCCGGGTCGGCCTGCTGGCCGCGTAGTCGTACGAACCACTGACCGTCCGGAAAGAGATCGCACAGCCGGTGTCCCACATGGATCGCCAGAGCCGTCTTGCCGACGCCGGGTGCGCCCGAGACGGAAACCAGCGGCAGCCGTCCCTCGGTGGCTGCCGCAGTGATGATCTGCCGAATGGTGTCGCCGGCACCGGCGCGGCCGTGCAGTGTGCCGGGGTCGGCCGGCAGCTGGAACATCGGACCAGCCGGGACGGCGGCCGGTTCAGGGGCGGAGTCCCTGGCCGTGGCCGACCCGGCGGACGGGGGCGGCTGCCAGCGCAGCGCCGGATCCGCCCGGAGGATACCGGTTCGTAGCTCCTGTAGTGCCGGGCCGGGATCCAGACCGAGTTCCTCGGCGAGGATGGCGGCCAGTGCCCGGTAACCGTCGAGCGCCTCCGCCTGCCGGTCGCTGCGGTACAGCGCCAGCATCAGTTGCCCCCAGAGGCCTTCCCGTAGCGGGCTGCGCCGGGTCGCCCGCCGAAGCTCGGGAATGATCTCCGCATGATGGCCCAACGTCAGCTCGGCGTCGAAGTACTCCTCCGTTGCCTGGGCCCAGCGTTCGGTCAGCGGCGGCACGTCCTCCCGGTGCAGCACCTCGGAGACGATGTCCGCCAGTGGCTCGCCGCGCCACAGCGCCAGGGCGTCGCGTAGCAGTTCGGCCCGTCGACCAGGATCCGCACTGGCGGTTGCGGCTGCCCGGAGAGCGTCGAACCGGCCGAGGTCGAGACTCTCCGGCGTGATGTCGATGACGTAGCCGTTCGCACGGGTCCCGATCAGTTCACCAGGTCCGTCGCCCGCCCCCAGGGCCTGGCGCAGTCGTCGGACCAGGGAGTGCAGAGACGCCTTGGCGTGCGTGGGCACCTGGTCGGCCCAGATCCGGTCGACGAGGGCCGGAACGCTCACCGTCTCGCCCCGGCTGAGCAACAGCGTGGCCAGCAGCACCCGTTGCCGGTTGGCGGTGATCGGGATCGTGCGATCGAGATGACTGACGCGCAGTGCGCCGAGTACGGCGAAGTCCCACTCCACGACGCCTCCCAGGGGCTGGGTCGAACCTGCGTCCCGTCGCCGACCGCGAAGGCGACCGTAACACGGAGTTGCGACATCGTCCTGGCAGTAAGACGACACTGCTCCGGTGGCAGCCACGCACCGCGTCTGCTCAGGAGCAGTCGAACCAGTGGCCGATCGGGCGACCGGGACACGACGGGCATGCGAGCATCAGGTTCCCGCCGCTAGCTCCACGCCTGGTCCGGTACGGGCCGGGGCCGACTCGACGCCGGCCAGGTACCGCAGGATCGCCCGGGCGTCGGCGTCGTTGTGCCGGAACGTCGGCGCGTCCACCCGGGGCGGCGCGAACGCCATCGCGTGTCCACCGTCGGTGAAGGGCCCGAGCGCGAACCGGCACGGATGCGCTTTCCCGGTCCGGTCGATGATCCGGGCATCGGCCGGCCGTACCCGTAGCCGACCGGTCGGCACCTGATCGCCGGCGCAGTCGTGCACCTCCTCGACGATGTCGCGGTTGTCCCGCAGGGAACGCAGCAGCGGATCGGCCAGCCGGTCGAGAGCGGTCGCCGGCAGTCGCGCCTCCACCAGGGTCGTCGCCTCGACCACCTCCGGCATGCTCGCACTGCCGGCCCGGAAGACCCCACGCGCATGGTCCGCTCTGACCCACATGTCCGCTCCCAGGAACGACACGACGCCGGCTTCGGCCGCTGCCCGGAGCTGGTCCAGCCGATGTGCCGGCGGCCCGCTCAGCAACTGGC
The DNA here is from genome assembly GCF_042679305.1 of Micromonospora sonneratiae. Classification (NCBI taxonomy): domain Bacteria; kingdom Bacillati; phylum Actinomycetota; class Actinomycetes; order Micromonosporales; family Micromonosporaceae; genus Micromonospora; species Micromonospora sonneratiae. The sequence continues at coordinate 42,472 of NZ_JBHTMP010000038.1, forward strand.
TGAGGAATCCCGACCACCGACCACGCACCTCGGTGCGTACCGAGTGCCCGGACAGGCGGCCCGTCGAGACGAGCGCGTCCAGCTGTCCCCACGCCGACAGCGTGGCCAGCAGCGCGGCGAGGTCCGGGCTACGGGTGGGGTCGTGGCTGCGGCGGACCGACCCGACCAGGTGTCGCCACAGGTACGGTTGCAACTCGGCCAGCGAACCGGCGGTGACGCCGAGCAGCGGCCGGTCGAGCCGATCCACGTCCAGTACGTCGCGGTCGGCCGACAGTGCCTGCCGTACCAGCGCCACCCGTTCGGTCGAGTGCCAGTCGAGTACGGCGTACCGCTCGGTGAACTCGGCGAGGCCCATCGTGGTGCGGTCCGGGTGGGCGGTGAACAGTTCGTGGTAGTAGGCCCAGCCGATCTCCTTCGCCAGCAGCGGCCACACCTCGCGGCGGAAGTCGAGTTGACCCGGGCGGGCCAGCAACGCCGTCCAGTCCGAACGGCCGAAGAACCGTGGCAGCGGGGGAGGCGTACCGGTCAGCCGGTAGGTGAACTTCGCCCAGTGCGGTACGCCCCGGCGGGAGCCGGCCAGCAGTAGCGGTTCACGGCCGGACGGTCGGTAGCGCAGCACCCCGGTCGAATCCGTCGCGTACTCGCCGCCGCGTCCTTCGGTGAGCAGTGTCAGTAGGTCGATGAAGGCCAGCCCGAGTCCGCGTACCAGCACCGGCTCGCCGGGGGCGAGTCCGGACAGGTCGAAATCGGCGGGACTGCCGGGTGATAGGTGGACCAGGCTGTGCCGGTCGGCGAAGTCCCGTAGCCCGACCTGCTCCTCGTCGGGTGCCAGGTCCGGATGCCCGACCGCCAGCACCACGACATCGGCCAGCAGCGGCTCGTCGCGGCCAGCGAGATACAGCCGCTGTCGGCCCCGCCGCTCGCCGTACAGCGCCCGGGCCCGGGTCCGGTGGGTGTGCACCCGGGCGGCCGATCCGAGCCGGTCGACGGTCCGGCGGAAGACCCAGTCCAGGTACCGGCTCTGGGTACGGCGACTCGGGAACGTGTCGGCTTCGATGCCGGCCCACTCCGCCAACGACGGTCCGACGTGGATCGGACCGTCACAGGTCACGCTGTCGTCGGTGAACATGGTGACGTTCCCGGCCGCGGTGTTCAACGTCAGCAGCGGAGACTGCTCGGCCCGCCAGATCCGGCCGGGCCCCGGCGGATGGGGATCGACCAGGTGGATGTCGAGCCGCCGGTCACCCAGCAACTCCGCCCGGCTGGCGGCGATCCGGTCCAACAACCCGACGGTACGTGGACCGGCGCCCACGATCGCCACGGTCACCGACAGGTCGGTCACCGGTCGGCCGTGTCACCGGTCGGGTGGAGGTGCAGGCCACGGAAGCTCAGCAACAGCTCCAGCAGTCGGCGGGTACCCGCCCGGGAGGCGGGCAGCGGCTGGCCGTGCCGGACGACCGCTCCGGAACCGCCGCGGGGGCCGGCCGCGAGAAGCTCACCGACCCGGACCGGTCGGCCGTCCGCCAGCGGTGTCAGCAGCCGCTCCACACTGGTCGGTCGGGCGGTGGTGCGTACCGTGTGGCCGTTCGCTGCGATCATCGTCCCGGCACCGGTCACGGACCACAGCAGGGGAGACCCGGGATCCGCCCGGACCATCGTCCCGTCGTCGAGCGACCGTACCGGAGCCGCTGGCGGCACCGGCCGGAATCCGCCGGCGGTCCGGAACCGCAGTGACAGTGCCGTCGTACGCTCGTGCAGTCCGCCGTCGCGGGCGAAACCGCGCAGCCGGGTGGTCGCCTGTCGGAGGCTGGCCGGCAGCGCGGCCGGCAGCCGCCCGTCCGGGTCCGGGCCCGGTGCGAACGGGGCAGCCAGCACCGGATCCAACTGTTCGATCCCGGCGGCCGGATCGCCGACCCAGACCGGATCGAGGTCGGCGAACAGATCGGCGACCCCGAGCGCGCCCGAGGCCTCCCGGGGCAGGCCGACGTTGACGCTGGTGGCCGGCTCGGTTCCCGCGCTCTCCCCGACGTGGTAGTAGCTGGCCGGCCAGTACAGCAGGTCACCGGGCCCCACCTCGACGGCGAACGACTCGGGCCGGTAGCGGTCGTAGTCCAGGACCGTCGTCACCGGCTCGGACCATGGCCGGGTGGCCCAGAACCGCATCCGCTTGCGTCCACGCAACACGAACATGAACGTCGCGTACCGGTCCCGGTGCACCCCCACCGGACTGTGCTCGTAGGTGCCGTGGAACATGGTGGTGATCGCGCTGACATACGGCATCCCGACCTGCTGCCACAGGCCGCCGAAGAAGGAGCGCTGCCGGTGCCACAGGTCGAAGCCGAAGGCGTGGAAGCAGTTCATGACCAGCGCGTACCGGCGTCCGCCGAGCAGCCCGGCCAGCCGCTCCTCGTACCCGTCGAAGGATCCGTCGGTGGCGGCTGGCAGCTGGTCGGCCGGTTCGTTCTGTTGCCAGCGCTCGACGGTGAACTGCACGTTGGGGGGCAGCACCCGGCCACGCCGAGCGGGGTCGGCCGCGTCCACCGCGGTCCGGAACGTCTCGGCTTCGTCGAACGGTACGGTCTGCACCGCCCGGTAGAGCACCGGTCGCCGGTCCCAGTACGTCGATGCGAACGTCGGCCAGTCCAGGGTGTCGGCGACGACGGGTGTTCCCGACCTGGTCACCACTCCTCCTCCCTCGGCCGGTCGGGGCCGGCCAGCACCTCGATCCCACGCAGCCGGTGGAGCGTGGTCAGCAACGCCAGCGCGCCGGGATCGGGCCGACCGTCCGCCGTCGTCCCACACAGATCCCCGACCCGGATCGCGTCGCCGGCGCGCAGCCGGCGCAGCAGCGACCAGGCGCCTCCCCGTACCGCGAACGCATGCCCGTGGACCGCCCAGATCCAGCCGGACCGTCCGTCGCGCATGCGGACCACCTCGGCGGTACCCCGCACCCGGTGCCGGGCGTCCAGCCGTACGGGTTCGCGTGGCGGTGGCACCGGCTCCAGACCGGCGGCGCTGACCCGCGCCGCCCAGCGGACCCGCAGCGTGCGGGTCAGCTCCGGGTCGGTGCTCAGCTCCCGTACTGCCGTGGCGGCGCGGGCCAGCGGATCCACCGCCGGCACGGCACCGCCGAGCCCCGGGGGCACTGACAGGTACGGCACCTCCTGGTCTGCGGCCAGCCCGGTGCCGGCGAACTCGACCACCGTGCGCTGCACCGCGTCGACCGGCAGGCGGGCATCCCCGGGTATCCGGAGCAGCAGTGCCAGGCAGTCGTCGTCGAACGTCTCCGTGTAGCGGAGTCCGGCCGGCCAGTAGGCGAGCTCCCCGGTCCCCGCCTGGATCGCGGCCGTACCGTCGAACCGGACCCGCAGCCGGCCGCGTAGCACCCAGGCCAGCACGGCATGCTGCGCGTCCCGGGCCAGTCCGGTGTTGCGGGTCACCCCGGCCCCGAACACCAGCTCCGCACCGACCGGCACGACCGGAAAACCCACCCTCCGCCACAGGCCGTCGACACCGTCGCGGACCCGCGCCCACGAGGCGAAGTCCAGGAACAGCGGCTGTTCCACGGTCAGCAGCCAGCCCGGCCCGGCCAGTTCGGCACCCAGACGCCTGCGGTAACCGTCCGGGCCGCTGTCGTCCGGACCGGGCAGCAGTTTTCCGGGTGCGCGGATCCGGCCGGCACCGGTGTCGAACCGTACGTCAGGCAGTACGCGGAACCTGGTCCCGGCGCGGAACGGGGCACTCGCCTCGGCGGTCAGCCGGTACGCGTCCTCGACGGTCAGCGGGGACGGCATCGGTACGACCGCCGGCGCGACGCCCCAGCACCGGTCAGCGAATCTGTCCCAGGGACGGCCGTTCACGACGCTTCGGTTTCGGTCAGCGGAAACCGGTGTCGGAGCCGACGCGTGTACCGGCTCAACGGCTCCAGCCGCATCCGTCGGCGGCGCTCGTCCACCGACTCTGGATGCTCGATCGGATACGGCACCAGCACACCCCCTTCGTTGACGAACTTCGTGCCGAACACCTGTGGCCTGCCCTCGCGTACCCGCAGCGCATCGGTCAGGTAGGCGACCTGCCGCCAGGGCACCTCGCCCCGACGGGCCGCCGCGCGCACCAACCGGAGGTAGGACCGGTGATGCGTGATCGGACCGTCGGTGTGCTGGACGAGCCGGGAGGCGGCTTCTGACGCCGTCGGGCCGACGAGTGACCGGGTCGGCCATCCCTGCCGGCGTACCACGTCGTGTAGCCAGACCGAGGCCGCCCCGGTCAACGTGCGCAACTGCTCCCGGAGTACCGGATCGGACTGGCCGTACACCAGCTGCGAACGGATCGCCGCGTCCACCCGATGGATCCGTAGAAGCTGCCGGCGGACGCTGCGCCAGTCATGCTCGTTCCCGTCCGGCCCGTGCGGCAGCGGGTCGAGTCGGATCCGCACCACGGCATCGGTCCAGACAAAGGTGATCCGGTGCCCCTGCTCCGGCCAGTCGAAGCCGGCCTCGCCGGTCTGCGCGTCGGTCAGCCGTACGACGACACCACGCCGGGGGTCGTCGAGGCGGGTGCCGGGCAGGTCGTCGTAGACGTACTCGATGGCGTCCCGGATCGCGATGCCGAGCCCGATCAGCTCGAGCTCGGCACCGTCGCGCACGTCGGCCGACGGGGACGGCCGGCGGTCCGGTCCGAGTCTTGTCCCGGCGGGTAGCAGACGGAATCCGTCCGACGGTGGGGCCAGCCGCCGCAGCGGACCGCCACCGGCCGGGCGGACGAAGTAGGGCACGTCCATGACCCGCAGTTGTGCCAGTTCACCGGCTCCGTATCGGATCTTCGGGTCGGTGGCGTGCGGCTGCGCGCCGCCACCGGAGTAGCGGCGGCGACAGAGTGCGTCGAGATAGTCGACCGTCGGTCGGGCCAGTACCCGGACGAAGTTGTCGCGGGAGCGCCGCTCGACGAACCGACGTATCCGGCTCCGTTGGGTGCACAACAGGGTCCAGACGTCGAACATGCCGCGCAGGTAGGCGGTCAGGTACGGGGCGTACCCGACCCGGCCACTGGTGTCCGCGACCACCGAGCGGGCGTCACGCCGTGACCAGGGCCGATCCGCGCGGCAGAGTTGGAGTCCGCCGCCGACCCGGTCGCGGAGGTACTCCAGCGGGCCGGCGATCGTGCACCAGCGGGCTTCGCGTTCGATCCCGACGTGGTGGTGGCCGCCGTTGACGGGGTCCATCACCAGGCCGGTCTCGGAGAGGCGGCGTACCGGGAAGAAGTACACCTCCAGGTCGACCGGGTAGAGCATCGGTTCCGGGTCGTCCGGCCGGCTTCCGGTCAGCAGGTTGCCTTCGAAGAGGTCGGTGATGCCGAAGGCGAAACACGCTGCGGTCAGCGAGCCGGCCCGGTGCCAGAAGGCCCCGGTGTGCCGGGCCCCGAGGCGGGTGCCGTACAGACGGTTGCCCCTGGATCGGCGGATCGTTCCCCATTCGGTGGGCGGCGAGATCCACTCCTGCCAGCTGTAGGCCTGCCGGTCCCGGCCACGGCCACGCCAGCATCTCATGACCGGCAACCGGACCGGTCCGGACGCCTCGGGTAGCCGGTTGAGCAGCTCGAACACCGAACCGTCCCGGCCGGGGCGGCCCTGTGCCAGGAAGAGGAGCTCGCCGTTGGCCGGTCGTGGCTTGTACGCCAGTGCGCCGCCCCCGGCCATCCGTAGCCGCAGGACCCGCTGTCGACCGTTGTGGGTCTCCTCGCCCTGCGCCTGAATGCCGAGTACCGGGCCACGGAACTCTGGTTGCCGTGGCCAGCCTGACCGTAGGTCCCGACGCAGCCGCCGGAGGAAGGTGTCCAGGAACTGTGTACACCGGCTGGCCTCCTCGGCTGCCAGCCGACGACTGTGGCGGAGTTGGCCGGCGGCACAGGCCACGAACATCTCACCGACCACCGGGCCGAACAGTTCGGCGTTGGTCACCGCGAGCAGCTCTGGTGCGACCACCTCGCGGTAGCTGTGGACGGCCCGTCGACACCAGCGTCCGAGCCGGTCCAGCAGTTCCAGCAGCGGTACGAACCGTGGCTGTCGCAGCGCATGGGTGATCCATCGCGCGTCGGCTGGTCCGCCGAGGTGACGGGCCACCGTCAGGGGGCCACCACCCGGGGACGGCGTGGCCAGCGGCGGGAACAGCGCACCCCCGTTACCGGAGCAGATCGCCTGCACCACGTCCCGTGCCACGGGCAGCAGGTCACCGTCCCGACGGTCGGTGGTGTCGCAGTCGGTCGGCGCAAGCTCCCACAGGACGTTCGTCACGGGTGCGTCCCCTCGTCGATCAGTCCGGACACGCTGTTTCACGCTTCGCCGCTCCCGCCGCTGACCTGCCGTGATCGCGCCGCCGTCCGGCTGGAAACCCGGTTCGCGGGGACAGCGGCGCAACCACGACACAGCCTCAGCGGTCGACCCGCGACGGTGCCGTTACGGAGTTGTCAGGGATCTCCCAGGCCGGGTAGGCGGGACATGTCCCTAGGCGCAGTACATGGCACCCGGTGCGCACGAGGTGGGATCCGCCTTCGTCCGCACCGGGACTGCCTTTTCCAGTTCGCTGACGATGACACCGATCTTGGCGGTCCTGGCGGACGTCGCCTTGGTCGTGGTCTTCCGGACCACATTGCTCATGGAACGCCTCCTTGAATCGAGGGCCCGTCCGCAATTGGGGAGCGGACCCGGTGGCGTCTAGAGCCTGGTGGTGAACGCTGTCATTCCGCTGCCGTGCCACTGTCGCGTTGCTGGGCTCGGACTTGGCACGGTTTCGCGGTTGCCGCAGGATATCGGCAGGTGGTAATTGCTGCGAACGACTCTCAGAACCGGGGGAACTCGTCAATGAGCCGACAAACTCCGCCCCGACCCGGTGCACTGGCCACAGTCGCGATCCTGCTGACCGGTGGACTGCTCATGTCGGGCTGCAGCATCGCGGACAGCAGCGTCGCGGGCACCGGTGCTACCGACAACAGCATCGCGGACACCGACGTCGCGGACGTCGGCGCGGCGGACAGCGGCGTTCCGGCCAGCAGCGTCCCGGCGAGTAGCGCTGCGGCCGACCGTGGCACGGCCGGCCGCGCCACGGTGAAGCTCGCCAAGCCGATGATCAACGGCGCTACCTTCAACGATCCGCTAGGCGCGCCCGATCAGCAGGCGGCGGTATTCGATCAGATCATCAGGTTGGTCGAGGCCACACCCACGGGCGAGGACATCCGGGTGTCGATGTTCGACTTCACGGACATCGGCGTCGCCAATGCGTTGAACGCGGCACACGACCGGGGCGTCAACGTGAAGGTCATCATCGACGACTCCTCCTACCTCGACGGTGAGCGGAAGCGCAAGCCCAGCCCTGCCTGGGACGCGTTGAAGGACCCCGTCACCGGCCTTGGCGCCGATGACAGCGCCCGGTCGTGGATCGTGGTCTGTGACGACAGGTTCGAGCCTGGCGGTGGGCTCGACGACGTCCAGCGGGGGTGCATCGCGACGGCACCGCCCGGACCGGCCTACAACCACAACAAGTTCTTCCTGTTCTCCAAGGTGGGGCCGTTCGACGACGGCACGAGCTACTCGAACGTCGTGTTCCAGACCTCGTCCAACCTGACCAACTGGTACAAGGTCGAGTCCTACAACGATGCGGTGACGTTCGCCGACGCCACGGTCTACAACGGCTTCCGGAAGTACCACGAGGACCTTCGTCGGCTGCGTTACTCCAGCGCCGGCGACAACGCCTACTACTGGAGCACGCCCACCGGAAGCACCTACCGGGCCACCTTCTTCCCACGTCGGGACGACTCATACCTCAACCCGGCCAGCGACACGATCGTCAACGCGCTCAACGAGGTCAGCTGTGCCTACACCGGGGCGGACGGCCTGCGGCACCAGACCGACGTCCGGATCGTGATGCTGCACTTCCTCAACTCCCGGATCCAGGTCGCCCGGAAGCTGGCCGACCTGCGGGCAAAGGGCTGCTGGATCGACATCGTCTATGCCGAGACCAGCCCGGACGTCAGGGGCGAGGTCGATGTGGTCGACGTCCTCGACGCCGCCGGCATCCAGCACCTTCGTTGCAGGTTCAACGTGGCACCGGGAATCGACGTACGGCCACACAACAAGTTCATGCTGTTGGACGGGGACTACAACGGCAGCATCACGCCTCGGGTCTACACCGGCAGTCCCAACTTCGACGGCTCGTCGCTGAGGTCGTCCGACCAGGCGCTGGTGCGGATTACCAGCGCTGCCTACCACGCCAGCTATCTCAGCTACTTCTACCGGATCCGCAGCGACTGCCGATCGGGTGGGGTCCGGCCCTGAGACCGGACCGGTCACGGCTGTCCGTGGCCGGCCCGGTCGGGCGGCGCAACGCCCGGGATACGTCAGGAACAGGCGGAGCCGTTCACGGTGACCAGCCCCGGTGGCGGATTGGCCCCACCCGTGGTGGTGGCGTTGAAGCCGAACATCACCGAGGACCCGGGCTCGATCCGGGCGTTGTACGACTCGTTGTGGGCCGTCACCGTGGCGCCGGACTGGGTCACCTTCGCCATCCACGCCTCGCGTACCTGCTGGTCACCGGTGAAGGCGAACCGGGCCGTCCAACCCTGGATCGGCTTCGGGCCGGTGTTGTGGATGGTGACCTGGCCGGTGAATCCGCCGCCGCCGGCCCAGGTGCCGTAGTTGACGTACTCGACGCGGCAGGTGCCGCGTGGTGCCACCGCGCCATCCCCCTGGTCGGCGAGGAACGACGCGATCCAGGCCAGGGCCGAGTTCCAGTTGATCGCGACCTCGTTGGTGGAGTACGAGTTGATGTCGTCGACGTAGCAGAACATCGGTGCACAGCCGGCCAGGAGTTGGCTGGCGAACGGGTCCTGGAGTGCGGCGTTGGGGCCGCCGGCCAGCGAACCGACGGGCGGGTTCGGCGACGACGGGTCGAGCTGGTTGCCGAAGATACGGCTGTGCTGGTTGCGGGCGGCCTGTTCGCCCCAGCCGGTCACGTACGACATGTTGAGCGCGTTGCGGCCGAAGAGGTAGTCGACCGCCTGCACCGCACCGTCCCGGTAGCCGGTCTGTCCGGTCAGGTCGTACGCGGTGGCCAGCACCACGGCGTTGTTGAGGACGTTGCTGTTGCCACCCCAGAAGTAGCTGTCCGCGTCACCGGGCATCGGCAGCCCGTACGCCTGGTCGCGCAGGACCGCCAGGTAGCGGTCGGCGGCAGCGGTCACCGAGGCGCGGATCCGGGTCCGTTCGGCGGCCGGTAGCCCGCTCGGCACGGTGGCCAGGTCCAGCCGGCCCAGCGCGGCCACGCTCTGCCAGCCGAACCCACGCGGGTCGAACACGTCACCGGTGTGGTGCGGCGAGGCGGTCAGGTCGGTCAGGTACGCCTGCTCCCCGGTGGTCAGGTAGAGCTCGGCAGCGGCCCAGTAGAACTCGTCGGTGACGTTGGTGTCGTCGTACGCCCCACCGCCGGTTGCGTCGGCCGGGCTGGCGTAGATCGCCGGGTGGGCCTTCGCGGCGGCGTACGCCGTCTTCGCCACGGTGGCGCAGCGCGCCGCGAAGGCGGCGTCGTACGGGGCGTACAGGCGGGCGCACTGGGCGGTGGTGGCGGCCAGGTTGAGTGTCGCGGCTGTCGACGGCGGGTGCAGTTCGCGCGGTTGCGGGTCGTCCTCGGGGGCCAACGGCAGGCCGGTCCAGTTCCGGTCGTGGATCTTGTGGTGGGCCATCCCGGCCAGCGGCCTGTCGGCCGGCACCTGCATCCGGATGAGGAACTCCAGTTCCCAGCGGGCTTCGTCGAGGATGTCCGGTACGTCGTTGCCCCGTTCGGGCAGCCGCAGCGTACGGTCACCGAGCGCCACGCCACCATCCGCGCTGGCAGCGGTCTTGGTCCGCTCGAAGGTGCTCAACAGCTGGTGGGTGGCGATGCCACCGTTGACCACGTACTTGCCGTGGTCGCCGGCGTCGTACCAGCCGCCGCGTACGTCCAACCGGTAGTCACAGACCCCGGCCTGGCACGGTACGTCGGTGTCCCCCTGGTTCGGGGCGATGCCGAGGTGGCCGGCGGGGCGGGCGTACTCGTCGCCGACCAGGTTGCCGTCGATGGCGATGCCGCTGCGCTGGAGGTAGAAGAATTGGAGTGCGTCGGAACGCAACTGCCGGTAGAGGTCGCCGGAGATGTCGAACGGGTGGCTGGTTTCACCGTCGGCGACCAGGGTGTAGCCGGTGCCGGCGATACGGTGGGCGGAGAAGTCGATGGTCTGCACGTTCTGTCCGGATGCCGGGTCGATCCCGCGTGGTGTGCTCTGGCCACTGGCCACCACTGCGCCGGTCGCCGAGCGCAGTTGCCAGGGCAGTGGCGTGGTCTCAGCGGTGACGACGGTGGCGTTCTTCGGGCCGTTGGGCAGGTAGCCGACCTGGTTCACCCGGACCCGGGGCCCGGTGTCCGGCTCGTACGGTGGTTCCTCGAGGCCGCCGCGTAGCGAGACGTTGTCCAGGCAGATGGTCTGTTCCGTGGTGCTGCCGCCGATCTGGAAGATCAGCTGCGCGGTGGGGTTGTCGGCCGGTGCGGTGAAGGTGTGCTCCACCCGGGTCCCGCCGCTGGTCGCGGTGGTGTCGACGCTGGTGTAGGCCGTGTACGGGGCCGTGCCGAGTTGGAGTACCGCCCGGACGGCCGAGGCGCCGGGGGTGGCGGAGATGTCGAACGACAGGGTGTAGGACGATCCGGCCAGCAGCGGCACGGCATCCTGGCCGATGCCGGCATCCCAGGGATTGGCAAGTCCACCGGGGACGGTCGCGCAGCCCTGACCGTCGACCACGCCGAGCGGGCCGGATCCGTAGGAGAACCATGGTGGGACACCGGCACTGAAGTCGCCGTTGGTGATCTGTTCCGGTGCTTCAGGTGGGGGATCGGCCAGTGCCGGTGTGACGGCGACGCCGGTCAGCGCGAGGGACGCCGCTGTGGCGGCCAGCGCCAGGCGGGGTCGGTGGGTTCGGTGTCGGCTCACGTCGGGTCCTTTCGAAGGCCGGAGGCGCGGAGAGTCGAGGTCAGGCGCTGGGAGCGCTCCCAGTGAGTTTGCTCAATGTTTCCAGGAGGTGTCGACACTGTCAATCGATTCGCCCAGGTGCGTGCGGTGGGGCCTCGGAGAACCGGGCCAGGGCACTGGTCGCGGGATCCTCTGAGCTGAGTGGGGGCGGTGAGCGACGGATCGCCGGGTCCGGTCGGGGACCCGTCGTCAGAGCCAGCCTCGGCGCGTCGCCTGGAGAGCGGCCTGGAAACGTGTCGTCGCGTCCAGGGTGCGCATCAGTTCGGTGATCCGTCGGGTGACGGTCCGTTGGGCGATACCCAGCGCGCGGGCGATCGCCTTGTCCTTCATGCCCGCTGCCAGCATCGTCAGCATCTGCCGATCGGCCTCGGTCGGTCCGGTCGACGCGACGGGGTGACCGGGCTCCGGCCCCAGCGGCGTCGACCGCTCCCAGAGCATGTCGAAGCACGCGATCAGCGCGCTCAACAGCGGTGAGGCGTGGACGAGGATCCGTACGCCGGTGTCGGCCTGGGCGAAGCTCAACGGGATCAGCGCGATCCGCCGGTCAACAATGATCATCTTCATGTAGATCTCGGGTAGGGTCCGAGCCTGCTCACCGGCTCTCATGTAGCGCAGTACCTCGTCGGTACGGCCGAGATCGGCGACCGCCGACGCATGGTAGATGCAGCGGTAGGTCACTCCCCGGGCCAGTGCCTGCCACTCCGGCGGGTTGTCCTCCGGGCGACCGGCGAGGTAGGGCGGACAGTCGATGATGCAGACATCCGACTCCGCGCCGAGCTGTAGTCGGGCGAGCTGGTGCAGCACCGCCTGTCGCCCCTCCACGAGTTCGACCAGCTCCGACGCGCGGCCCCGAGGTGCGGCGTCGAGTCGTCGGCCGAGATCCCGGGCAGTCACCCGTAGTTTCTCCAGGTCCTGTTGTCGGCGCAGGGCCAGTGCGTCCACCGCCAGTTCCGGTGGCGCCGGCACGTAGCGTGCCGGATTCCCGGGCAGCCGGGTCACCAGGCCGCTGTCGATCAGTCGCGTCAGTGGACGCCGTAACCGGGTGACGGGTACGCCGGTCTCTGCGGCCAGTGCCGCGAGGGTGGTGTGTGGATGGTCGAGCAGTGCGACGTACAGGTTGCTCTCGGCCGGGCCGAGTCCGACCGGTTCCAACAGGGACTGCATGTCGGCCGACACTACTCCCCATCGACGGTGGCCAGTTTCCGTCAGCGGCGCAAAGTAGCCACCGTCAGGTCGCTGGAGCGGGGATAGGGTGCGTTCACCTCGCGTTCTCATATGTAAATCTTTCGACGCGATGGTGTCCGGTGACCGTGATCGACCGAACGGAGTGTTCAGCCTTGCGAAGCTCGTACCCGCAGAGACCGCGCCGCCTGCGAACCGTCGCCATCAGCGCCGCAGCGGCCATGGCGACAGTCGCCGCAACCATGGGTGCCGGCCCGGCCAGTGCCAGTCCGCGTGAGGGTGCCGTCCTCGGCGCCGGCATGTCGGGCGCCATCCCCGACCGGTACATCGTCAGTCTGAAGGACCAGGCCGCCGCCGTGGACACCCGGGCGACCGACCTCGCCCGGACGTACGGCGGGAAGGTCCGATTCACCTACCGGCACGTGCTGCGTGGCTTCTCCGCCACCCTCACCGAACGACAGGCGCGGCGGATGGCCGCCGACCCCCGGGTGGAGTACGTGGAGCAGGTCACCACCGCCCACATCGCCGGTACGCAGACCAACCCGCCGTGGGGCCTGGACCGGGTCGACCAGCGGGACCTGCCGCTCGACCAGCGCTACACGTACCCGGAGGGCGGCAGTACGGTCACCGTCTACGTGCTGGACAGCGGCACACGGATGAGCCACCAGAACTTCACCGGCCGGATCGCCGCCGGTCCCGACTACATCGACAACGACAACAATCCGGCGGACTGCCACGGACACGGAACCCACGTGGCCGGCACCGCCGCCGGCACCACCCACGGCGTCGCCAAGAACGCCAGGATCGTGCCCATCCGGGTGCTGGACTGCCAGGGCAGCGGTGCCTGGGACGTCATCATCAGGGGCGTCGACTGGGTGACCGCCAACGCCGCCAAGCCTGCGGTGGCCAACATGAGCCTCGGCGGGACCGGCACCCAGACATCCCTGGAGAACGCCGTCAAGCGCTCCATCGCCTCGGGCGTCACGTACGCGCTCGCCGCCGGCAACAACGGTGCCGACGCCTGTGGGTTCACCCCTGCCCGGGTGCCCGAAGCGATCACGGTGGGCAACAGCACCAGCACCGACTCCCGCTACACCGGGACCGGGGCCAGCAACTACGGCACCTGCCTGGACATCTTTGCCCCCGGCACCAGCGTCGTGTCGGCCTCGCACAACAGTGATACCGGTACCGCCACCATGACCGGCACCTCGATGGCCTCACCACATGTCGCCGGTGCCGCCGCGCTCTACCTGGCCGCCAACCCGAGTGCCACACCGCAGCAGGTACGCGACGCGCTGGTCAACAACGCCGGCAGCGGCAAGCTCAGCAACATCGGCACCGGTTCACCGAACCGTCTGCTCTACACCGGCTTCATCAACGGTGGTGAACCGGGGAGCCCGTCGGTGACCAGTCCGGGAAACCAGACGACCACCGTGAACACCGCAGCCAACCTGCAGATGCAGGCGTCGGGCGGCACCACCCCGTACAACTGGAGCGCGTCGGGCCTACCGACCGGCCTGTCCATCAACTCGTCGACGGGTCTGATCTCGGGCACCCCGACCTCGGTCGGGAGCAGCAACGTCACCGTGACCATCACCGACGCGGCCAACGAGACCGGGACCGCGTCGTTCACCTGGACCGTCAACTCGCAGGGCGGCGGCTGCACCGGCCACGAGTTCACCGGCACCGGCAGCCTCTTCCTCGGGGGGAACCAGTACCAGCCCAGCAGCGGCTACTACTACTCGGCCACCTCGGGTACGCACCGCGCCAACCTCTGCGGTCCGTCCGGAGCCGACTTTGACATCTACCTACAGAAGTGGAACGGGTTCTCCTGGGTCGTGGTGGCCCAGGGCGACACCCCGAGCAACAACGAATCGATCAACTACGTCGGCACGGCCGGTAACTACCGCTACCGGATCTACGCGTACGGCGGCTCCGGCACCTACACACTGGGCTACACCAACCCCTGACCCGGACCGGGGAGCCCTCTGCACCCGCAGGGGGCTTTCCGGGTCCTCGGCTCCGAGACGCTCGCCAGCGAGGTCGGTGGCGGGCGAACACTATGCTCGCTGGTCGTGAGCTCCGCGAAGAACGACGGTCCGATCGAGTACGTCGGCGAGGCCAGCCGCCGTAGGCGCCAGCGTGGGAAGCCGGACGGATCAGCGGATGGCCACCGGCCAACCGGGTCGCGCCGGTCCGGCCTCTGGGGCATCGCAGTGATCCTCGGTGTGCTCGCGGGCATCGTGGGACTGGCGTTCTTCGGTCCGACAGGCCGGGTCGTCCTGATCGGGTTCGCCTGCGAGGTCACTGCCTGTTCGGCCGCCGGCATGACGGTCGCCGGCTGGTTGCTGATCGCCCTGCCGGCCGCGAGCGTCGCGATGGTGGGACTGTTCTGGTCCCGCCTCGGCAGGGCGGCCAGGGTCGCCGTGATGCTGCTGGTGGTACCGACCGTGGCTGCGGCGTACATGTTCAGTCCCGGCCGGCGTACGCCGTTCGACGACCTGCTCATCGGCCCGGGTGGTGGACAGTTCGGGGACGGCATCATCTGGGCCGTCGGGGCGCTCGGGGTGGCGCTGGCCATGTGGCTGATCGCCGCGGTGGTCTCCAGCAGGGTACCGGTGGTCAATCGCCGGTTTCGGGCGATCGTCGCCGGGATCACCGTCGTCGCCGTGGTCCTGGCGCTGCCGGTCGCCATCAGCCGGGCCGACCCCACCTACGTACGGGCAACCGAGATCTTCCCGACCACCATCACCATGAACGGCGACACGCTGACCCGCACCATGGCCCGTGACCAGCGCGGCTGCGACCGGGTACTGCCCGACGACGACCTGCTCAACCGGCGGAACTGCTTTCTCACCATGCACGTCGGTTTCACCACCGACGACAGCGACGCGGTCGTCACCTTCCGGGCGGTCCTCTACCGCGACGACGCCACCGCCGATCAGGTACGGGACATCGTGCCCGACCGCACCGTTCCGGTCGGTGTCACCGGTGACTCCATCACCGTGATGTCGACGACCAGGGAGTGGCTGTTGATCGGAACCGTGGCCCATGCCGACGGTCGCCCGATCAGCCAGCCGGAGCGGGGCTGGGTCATGTGGCCGCTGCGCCAGGTCAGCTACTACTTCATCGGCAGCCAGGTCGGGCTGATGGTCGAGCCGGACCCCAAGGACGGTATCGCGCCACGTACCCCGTGACACCTGGCCGATCTGTCGGTCCACCCGAGGGTGGTGACGGAAGGGGGCAACGTCGCCAGGCGACGTTGCCCCCTTCTGCCTTCTACCCGGGTCGGCCCGGAGCGGGCGGCGGCTCAGAGTTCGGCATCCGGACCCTGGCGGGTGGCCGGTGTGGTGCCGCGCAGGCGTGCGATCAGACGCATGCCGTGGTAGCTGACCAGGGCGGCGGCGGTGCCCAGGGCGATGCCGTTGAACGACAGGTCCCCGGCGGTGAGGGTGTAGTTGGCAGCTCCGATGATCACCGCGATTGCGGCGGTCATCAGGTTGATCGGGTCGTGGAAGTCGACCCGGTTCTCGATCCAGATCCGGGCACCGAGGATGGCGATCAGGCCGTACAGGGCGGTGGTGGCGCCACCGAGCACGCCGGCCGGCACGGTGAGGATCAGCGCGCCGAACTTCGGGCTCAGTCCGAGCAGCACAGCTGCCCCGCCGGCCACCCAGTACGCGGCGGTGGAGTAGACCCGGGTCGCCGCCATCACACCGATGTTCTCCGCGTACGTGGTGGTGCCGGAACCACCGGCGGAACCGGCCAGGACGGTGGCCAGACCGTCGCCCATCAGCGCCCGCCCCATGTCCCGGTCCAGGTTGCGGCCGGTCATCGCGGCGACCGCCTTGACGTGTCCGGCGTTCTCGGCGATCAGCACCAGGATCACCGGGATCACCAGGACGATCGCCCGTAGGCTGAACTCGGGCGTGTGGAACTGCGGCAGTCCGACCCAGGCGGCCTCGCGCAGCCCGGTGACCGCCGCCGGGTCCAGCTCGCCGAGGGCGGCGGCCAGCACCCAACCGACCACCACCCCGATCAGGATGGACAGGCGGGCGAGGAAGCCACGGAAGGCCACCGTGGTCAGCAGGATCGCCACCAGGGTCACCACGGCGATCAGCGGCTGGGCCTTGACCCCGGTACCGGCACCCCCGCCGTCCCAGGCGACCGGGGCGAGGTTCAGGCCGATCAGCGCCACGATCGCGCCGGTGACCACCGGCGGCATCAGCGCGTCGATCCAGCGTGATCCGGCGAGCTGTACCACCAGGCCGACGAGGGCCAGGGCAACGCCCGCCACGACGATTCCGCCGAGCGCCGGCCCGAGGTCCCCACCGGCCTTGGAGGCCAGCACCGGAGCGATGAAGGCGAACGACGAGCCGAGGTACGACGGCAGCCGGTTGCCGGTGATCAGCAGGAACAGCAGGGTGCCGATGCCGGAGAAGAACAGCGTGGTGGCCGGGGGAAAGCCGGTGATCAGCGGCACGGTGAAGGTGGCGCCGAACATCGCCACCACGTGCTGTGCACCGATGCCCAGGGTGCGCGGCCAGGAGAGCCGTTCGTCGGGGTGCACCACGTCACCGGGGCGGACGGATCGGCCGTCGCCGTGTACGGACCAGGGGGACCAGCGGGAGCGCGGCTTGGTGGGGGATTGGGTCATGGTGCGCCCTTACGTCATCAACGGATGGGGGCGTGATCGACCCTGAGAGCCGATTGTTGCATGCCGCTGGCCGACGTTCCGCAGTGGCTGCCCTGGTCAGACACTCCTCATCGGGGGGAGGGGTGGAGCGTCGCGCCCCAGGCAGCCGGAGAGATCACGATTGCCCGGCCGGCACCTTCCCGGGATTTGGGAGAATATCGACGATCATAGTGGCAGCGTTCGGCGGCGATGGTCGATCAATTTGGGAAGGCTTCGAAAAGTGAGCTTGTCGCCACGATCGGTTCAATTGAGAATCTTCGAAACTTGCTTGATCAATGGAGGTTCCATGAACTGGTTGACGACGGTGTTCAGGGCCACGGGGGGAGCCGGGCGCACGCGGGGCGGACGGAGCGTCCGCGTCGCGGCCGTGCTCGCCGCACTGTTGGTCGCCGTTCCCCTGGCGGGTACGCCGGCAGTGGCGAAGCCCGCCCCGATCGTCGGCGGCGAGAACCAGACTGACGCCGACGGCCTCGCCGCCGTGCTCATCAATGGCAACTACCAGTGCACCGGATCCATTGTCGACAACTACTGGGTCCTCACCGCCCGGCACTGTCTCTTCTCGGGTTCGACCCGTATCCCCGACAGCCAGATCACTGTCCGGGTCAAGAGCATCAACTGGAACACGGGAGGCGGGGTCGTTCAGGTCGCCACCTCCCGGGTGCGCACCAACCACGACATCGCGATGCTGAAGCTCAACCGGTCCGCGAACGCCCAACCGGTACGGCTGCCTACCGCGACGACCACGGTGGGTGCCACCACGTACGCCTTTGGCTGGGGCCGTACCTGCGTGGGCTGCGCCCCGTCGGCTGTCCTACGTCGGGCGACCCAGCAAGTGACCCACATCAACGGGTACACGGACCTGCACGGCGGCCGGGCGATCCGCACCCTGGGGTTGAACGGCAACGTGTGCTTCGGTGACTCCGGTGGGCCGCTGTTCAAGCTCGTCGACGGGCTGCGCTACCAGGTGGGGGTCCTGTCCTGGGGCGATTCGACGTGTGGGGGCGCTGGTGACTACTGGGCGACGGTGCCGGACAGCCGGGACTGGATCCTGAACGTGATGGCGACCGTCTAGATGGGACCCGTTGCGGGCCGACCCGGATCCGGCCGGCCCGCAACGGCTTCCGTCAGTAGTTGATGAAGCCGTACAGGGCCAGGTGGTTCGACTTGGTGCCGGCCACGGTGTGGTCGATGCTCGACGGCTGCACGGTTCCCTTGATGAAGAGATAATCGATCTTGCTTGACCCGCTGGTCGCCTTCGCGCCGTAGCCGGTCATGCCGAATCCGCTCAGTGTGCTGGCCGCGATTCCCGTACGGTTCGCGTCGATCCCCACCACTCGGATCGTCGAGGAGTTCATCAGGTTGGTGGCGTCCGCCCCGATGTGGATGCCGGTGTTGGCGATGCCGGTGTAACCGTCACCCGCGCAGGCATTCTGCCGGTTCTCCTGCGGCAGGTGCATGGTGGCGGCGAACACGGTGGTGCCGGTCTCCTTGATGGTGAACTTGGCCGCGATCGCGCTCGTACGCTTCCACTTGTAGTAGTCGGTCGTGTCCGGGTCGCTGTTCGGCGGCTTGTACAGCGTGCAGCCGGCACCGTTGGCATAGGCGGTTCCCGGCTTCAGCCAGCCGGCACTCCAGTACTTCGAGGTGGCCGCGAGGCTGAGCGTCCTCGTGTTGTAGATGATCCCGTTGGTCTGCTTCTTCTTGAGGTCGCCCAGCGCCTGTGAGCTGCACTTGTGTGTGCTGCCCCAGGGCTCCGGGTCGCTCCAGACCACGATCGCGCCGTAGGTGCCCGCCGGGTAGCCGAACTTGGCCGAGAGCTGGTCGGCGTACGCCTCGATCTGTCCGGTGCCCCGTACCTGCTGCACGATCAGGAGGTCGGGTGCCAGCACGCCGGCCGTGCCGGTCTTTCCGTTCTCGTCGACGAGTATCGAGGTGAGGTGGTCCGGCCCGGAGATCCGGGTGCACGTTCCGTCGGCGTTGTTCACCACCAGATTTTCGATGTTGTTGTTGTAGACGCGGAGAACCCGGTCCGACGATGCGGCTACCTCGGCGGCCGGCGCCGACGATACGGCTACCTCGGCGGCCGGCGCGTCGGCGCGAGCTGAGGCGTGCCCGGCCGGGAGGGCGCCGAGGGTCACGACGGTCAGAAGTGCGGTCGTCAGAGCTGATCGATGCCTGAGGGTCAAGGGGTACTCCTATCCGGGACGGCTCCGGTGGCATACCTGCCGCGTCGTACGTCCATCGATCGAACTCTACGCGATCTTGTCGGCGTTCCACGCCCTGATCCGGTCCGATCAGGCCACGTCCGATGGGCGAGGTGGTCGTACGGTCGTGCGACACGGGTCCCGGGTTCAGGCGCGGTCCGCCGGGCTGGACATCCGATAAAACATTTATTAACGTCAATGATATGTCAATGTGGCATATCGTTGCAGACGGGAGGGCCTGTGAAGACGCGTTCCATGCTGTCGGCAATCGCTCTGGTGGGTGCGGCGGTGGGTGCGACGATCGCCCTGACCGCGACTCCGGCTTCGGCGGCGGATACGGCCTATCTGGAGAAGACCCAGTATCTGACCAGTAACCCCACGGACGGGATGGCCACCTCCTGCACCAGTAAGCGAATCGAGTTGGCCGCGGGAAACTACACCTGGGGGAACTACCGTCCCGGCTCGTTCCGGGACCAGTATCTGGGTGCCACCACCTACACGTGGACCACCTGTCTGGATCCGAAGAACGGCTACTATCTGCAAACGACGACGCTGGATCCGGATCAGTCGGGATGGGCCACGGCAACCATCAGTGACAACCTGATCATCTCGCCGTCGGGCACCTGGACGTGGGGCTCCTACATCGATCCCCATTTCTGAGCCATTCCTCGCCGGCTGAGTCGTACCCATACCAGGAAGGCTCGGAGCGTCGCCCGCTCCGGGCCTTCCGGTGTTCCAGTGGGCCGGGGTGCTGGTGTCGGCGGTGTGCTGCCGACCGGCCCGGCACCGGGTGGGGCACGGCCGGTCCCTCCGTCGGTCCACCACCTCGACACTCTCCCGCCGACGTGTCACCGGGTGCGGACCGGGTCGGGAGGGCTAGACTCTGCCGTCGTACAGGTGTACTAGTTGGGAGGGTGTTCGTGCACTCAACTGAACCCGTGAACCTCGGTTGGGTCTACCGTCCCGACCACTCCGGTGGTGATCTTGCTCGGGCCCCTGAGCATGCCGGCAAGCGGGTCCATGCCGTTGGCAAGGCGGTGGTGGACGACAGTGGGCGGGTCGAGGTGGTTCTCGCCGACGGGGAGCGGGTGAGGGCATACCGCCACGAGGTTGTTCCGGGCTGACTTCGCCCAGCCGGGGTGGGCTGCCGGGACGGCGCACCGCCGACGATTGACATCCGTGTCTTCCGGAACGGAAGGTCCCTGCACCTGCGCGGTTGGCGCGCACTGCTGCTGCGCGAAGTGGCGCTTCGGCGCTCATCGCTCGATTGGCTGGTGTGCAGACGATGTGCAAGCGTTCGGGGCCGAGTGGATCTGTGTGACTGAGCGTGGTGACACGCTGGTGGACAAGCTGCAGGCCGGTACGGAGACCTTCGTTTCCGTACCGGATGCGTTGGACGCGATTGCCCGGAACCGGCGGTTGTGGTCCCGGTCGGGGTGGCGCTCGGTTGGCTGAGCGGGCCGACACCTGATCATGTCCGCTCCTCTGAAGCGGTGACTGCTGGTTCGTTCGTACGCCGAGAGTGGTCTCCGTCGCGAGCGTGGCGGTCGTCGGCGGGGGTGGTCCGGTCCTCCGGGTTGTGCTCCTGAACGAGCGTCGGTGAGTCGCGGGACCAGATGGCGCGATAATCATACTTTTCAATGCGAAAGTGGACGTCGAGCATCCTGTCGTGTCATCGGGCCGCCGTTCCGGGGCGTGACTTATCGATGACTGTCGTTGCATAATGGCCGACGCGACGATCATGGAATTGCCGTGGGTCGGGTCCGGGCCTATGCCCCGATGGGAAGGGAAGCTCTTGTGAAGCGGGAGTACTCACCTGTGTTGCCGGGCGAGGGCGATACGGACTATGCGCGTTACATGCGTACGGATGCGCTGCTCGACCTGCAACGCCGCCCGGAGGAAATGATCCACCGCGACGAGCTGCTCTTCCAGGTGGTACACCAGTCCACCGAACTGTGGCTGAAGCTGGCAGCGGCCGAGTTGAGTGAGGCGACCGTCCGGATCGGAGCCGGCGAGCTGGCCTGGGCTGAAATGCTGCTGACCAGGGCGGCGCTCGGGGTCCGACTCGTCACCGACCAACTGGAGATGCTCCGCCACCTGACTCCGGCCGACTTCCAGGCACTCCAACCGGTGCTCGGCAACGGGTCCGGGGCGGAGTCGCCGGGGTGGCGCAAGGTCCAGGCCGCGAGCCGTCGGCTCGGCCAGGCGTTCACCAGGATTCTCGTCGAGCGGCACATCGACCTGCTGGCTCTCTACGCCGGTGACCCGGCGAACCCCTTCTACCGCTTGGCCGAGGCGATGGTGGAGTGGGACGAGCGAGTCTCGGTCTGGCGAGTACGGCACTACCAGATCGCCATTCGGATCGGCGGCCACGGACAGGTCGGCACCAAGGGCAGCCCGGCCAACATGCTGGCCAAACTGATCGACCACCGGTTCTTCCCCGAGCTGTGGCAGGCACGCTTCAGCCTCGCGGCAGCTGCCGCAGCTGCCGTAGGGGACAGGGGCCCCCGCGCAGACAGCCCCGAATAGAACGTTCCGAACGACGCGAGAGCTCAGGTCATCACCGTCGGTGTTCGTCACGTCTAACGTTGGGATGCGGCTCGTGCACAAGCTGACGACTTGGCTGTCCGGGGCGGCTGATCCCGACACCTTTCCCTACTCCGAGGTCGTGACGGAGCTCCACCGCACCGGTAGGCACTTTGCCGACAAGGAACTACTCGCTCTCCTCGACCAGACCCGGACGTACCTCACCACGTCGCCGTACCCCGACGCGACCGAGCCCGGTGGGGAGAGCGCCCCGGTCCGGCTGCTGCGGTCGTTCCTCGACGTCGCACTCGACAAGTGGGACGGCCGGTACGACTACCACAGCTACCTGGCGCTGGGCCTGCTCGGGATCCCCGGGGCGGACCCTGGCGGTGACGGGGCAGCGGCTGACCCGGAACGGGCGCGCCGTCAGGGGGATCGCATCCTCCTGCAGTTGATCGCCGATGCGCTGGCCTTCGAGATGGCGGCCGAGGCCGGGACCACCGGGCTGCTTCCGCAGCAACGCCCGGCACCGGTTGTCGTGGCGA
Organism: Micromonospora sonneratiae; assembly: GCF_042679305.1. Classification (NCBI taxonomy): domain Bacteria; kingdom Bacillati; phylum Actinomycetota; class Actinomycetes; order Micromonosporales; family Micromonosporaceae; genus Micromonospora; species Micromonospora sonneratiae. The sequence goes on from NZ_JBHTMP010000038.1 coordinate 64,671, forward strand.
AACGCTATCGGCTGGGGGTCCGGGCCGCCGCGCCCCCGCTCAGCCGCCTCGGGCTTTCCGTACCGCTCGACGAGGGCAACCCGGCGGCAACGGCGGCACTGCTCAACGCGGTCGTCGCCGCCGACCAGAGTGCCGAGGAACGCAGGAACCTGGGCCTGAGCATGCTGCCGGTCTATCTGCTGCACGACGAGTATCTGTTCATCCGGGTGCTTCAGGCCTACGAGTGCACCTTCGCGCTGCTCGCCGTCGAGTTGCAGGCGACGATCGACGCGCTGGCCGCAGGCCTGGCACAACCAGCGGCCGACTGTCTGGCCCACGCCGAGGAGCGGCTCCGTCACGCCGCGCCGCTGTTCTCGCTGATGGCCAGCATGCAGCCGCAGTCGTTTCGGACATTCCGTATCTATACCGAAGGGGCGAGTGCCATCCAGTCGCGCTCCTACAAACTGATGGAGTCGCTGTGCCGTACGCCGACGGAGTCCCGGTTGGCCTCCGCCGCCTACCGGTCGGTGCCCGGAATCCGGAGCCAGGTGCTGGCCGGACAACCCACGGTCGATCAGGCGTACCGCAGCGCGGCCCACGCGGGCCGGTTGACGCAGCCGCAACAGCATCTGCTCGAGCAGCGGATGCGGGGGTTCGCCGCAGCGGTGATGCAGTGGCGACAGACGCACTACCGGTTGGCGACCAGGATGCTCGGCACCGGCCAGCCCGGCACCGGATACACCGAGGGCACGCCATACCTGGCGGCAGCCCGATCCATTCCCGTCTTCACGGCCGTCACCCGCGATGCCGATTCGACGCGCCCGACCGACACCGAAATGGAGGCCTCCCCGAGTGAGTAGATCTGTCCCGGAGTCCGTAGCCGAACTGACGCGTCTGGATACCAGCCCCGGCACCGCGATACGTGACCGGTTTCCACTGCTTGCGACCTGTGTCTATCTGAACAGCAACTCCACCGGTGCGGTGCCGCACGGCGTCGAGGACGTCCTGGCCCACTACTGGGAGACGTTGCGTAGCTGGCGGGACGATGTCTGGCAGGCCTGGCACGTCAGCCTGGAAAGGTACGCGGACGGGGTGGCCGCATTCATCGGAGCCCCACCCGGAAGCGTGGTCACCGACGCGAACCTGAGTACCCTACTGAGTCGGATCGGCTCCTGTTTCGACTACCGCGCACCCCGCAACCGGGTCGTGACGACCGATCTGGAATTCCCGACCGTGCCGTTCATCTGGAACGCGCTCGCCCGCTACGGCGCACAGCTCGACGTGGTCGGCTCCGGCACCCCACAGTTCGACGAGGATGCCCTGGAACAGCGGATCGACGAGCGGACCCTGCTGGTGTGTGTACCGCACGCCAGTTACTCCTCCGGGGCCACCATCGACCTGGCGCGGCTGGTGGCGCGGGCCCACGACGTCGGTGCCCTGGTGGTCGTGGACGCCTTTCAGAGCGTCGGGATCATGCCGCTCGACGTGACCGCGCTCGGCGTCGACTTCGTCCTCGGCGGTGCACACAAGTGGCTGTGCGGGGTCGGGACCGCCTTCCTGTACGTCCGACCGGACCTGCTTCCCGACCTCGAACCGGCCGCGACCGGATGGCAGGCCGGTGACCGGGCGCTGACCTTCCAACCGTCGACCGGTTGGGCGGCTGGTGCCCAACGCTTCGCCGGCGGTACACCGTTCCCGCTCACCTCGCTCGTCTCCCAGGTCGGTCTGGACCTGTTGGCCGGCGTCGGCATGGATGTGATCCGAGCGCACTCACTGGCCTGTACGTCTCGGATCCTGACCCGGGCCGACGCGGCCGGTATCCCCGTGGTCAGTCCGGTGGAGCCACATCGGCGCGGCGGCGTCGTGTGTCTGGACATCCCCGATGGCGAGTCGGTCAAGCGACGTCTGGCTGAGCGGAACATGATCTGTAGTTGGCGTGGCTACCTGCGGATCGGCCCACATGTCTACAACACCCTGGACGAGATCGACGAATTCATGGACGCGGTCGAGCAGGAATGGCGAGGAATCCGTCGATGACCACAGCACCGCTGTCCCCACGGGCACTGATGAGTCTGCTGGTGAACGGGACCAAGGCCATGGACGTACTGGAGACCGCACTCGACATCGGACTGCTCGACGAACTGGAACCGGGGCCGGTCCGGCTCGGTGAACTCGCCGAGCGTCTACACCTGCAGCCGCTTCGGCTGTACAAGTTCCTGGACTGCCTGGAGAGTCTCGGCTGCCTGGAGCGCAACGAGCCCAGCGACGACATCAACGAGGCCGCCTACTACGCCGTTCCCGGACTCCGGGCAGCAGTGGTGGCGGTCGTCGGCCCGAACGCGGTCGAGTGTGACCGGGACAGGTACCCCTGGCGGCGGTTGCACGGCCGGCTGGCGGAGAGCCTCCGGGGCGAGTTCAGCATCTCCGACGACGACTTCGTCTGGCCACCGAAGACCGACGAGCAGACCGCGGCCTTCGAACAGAGCATGTCGGCCGGGCTCGGCCCGGCCATCGAGACGTTCCACCGGTACGCGCACCGGCTGTGGCCCGGACGGCGTCGACTGCTCGACGTCGGCGGGGGTGATGGGACACTTGCCGCACACGTGCTCGGCGATGCCCCGGACCTGCTGGTCGACGTCTACAACCTGCCGGCGGTGGGGCCGCTGGTCGACCGAACCCGGGCCCGGTGTGACCATCCGGACCGACTGGGCTTCGTCGGCGGTGACTTCTTCACCGAGCCGCTGCCGTCCGGCTACGACGCGCTGGCCTTCGTACGGGTGCTGCACGACTGGCCTAACGACGTCGCCCGCCGTCTGGTCGAGAACGCCTACCGGGCCCTTCGCCCGGGCGGGTTGCTGCTGATCTGTGAGGAGTTCCGTACGCCGGACCGGCTGGCGATGCAGTTCTTCTGGAGTTACTTCCTGATCGGCGTCGACAGTTCCTTCAGTCGCCTTCGTGATGCGCAGTTCTACATCAACCTGTTGAAGGAGGTCGGCTTCGAGGAGGCGGAGGTGCTCCCGGGGACCTGGGAATTGATCATCGCGTACAAACCGGAAGGTCATGGTCTGGTCTGACCGGGTACGGCCGGCCGGTCAGTTCCCAGTTGCGGGCGGTGGTTCGTACGTGTCGTGGGCCGGTGATGCGCCCCCCCCCCCACGACCCAGGTACGTGGGTAGGGCTCAGGCGAGTCCGCCACCATTGGTTTCCGAGCCGTCCCGGTTGCAGATGGGGTAGAGGTTGTCCCACAGAGCGGGCGTCCTGCCGACACAGATCGTCGAGTCGTCACCGCGCGGCGGGATGCCGCTGCCGCCCACCAACGGGTCCCGGACAGTGAGGTCGACCGAGGCAGTGTTGGTTGTGGAAGCATCCGACCGGCCGCCGTCCACCGCTGCCAGCCCGAGAAATGCGAGTAGGAGCGCGGTCGGCACGAGGAGCCGTGAACCGAGGCGACCGATTGCTGTCCGCACGTTGCTGTCCTCCGCTTGCTCGACGGTGCTGCCGAGCTTGAAGGAGACTCGCGGCCTCGTCAAGGCCCTGTCGATCACGAATGGTGACTTTGCCGGCGGATGCCGGGCCGAGCCGTACGTCAGGGGCGTCCCAGCTTGGCTGCGGGTGCCGTAGCGGTCGACTCCGGCATCGGGCCGGAGCTGATTCGTCGGGCCCTGGCCGATGCCCATGGTTGGTTCCGGGATCGTGCCACCGTCAATGGCGGTGGCACCAGGTACCGGAGTGTGGGGCGGTTTGGACGGAGCCTCTCGTCCTCCGTCCGTGGCATCTCAGCGGGGCCGGGGAAGGTCGAACTTCTCGCGCAGTTCCGCCCACCCTCGCGACTTTTGCTCGTTGCGGCTGTCCTCGACATGTTCGTAGAGCGCGAGGACCAGCCTGCGACCGCGCTCGTACCGTTCGTCGCTCCAGGTCCTCAGGCGCTCCAGTCCCGCGTGCACCGGTCCGAATTCCGCGGTGTAAGGGAACAGGTGGAAGCCGACGTTGACGAGCGCGGGATGGCTGACCTCCGCGTGGTAGAGGGCGGACTCGAAGGGCTCCCGCACTACTGTGCCCACACTCACGCCGCTGTTATCCACCTGGTCCCAGACGACGTCCAGCCACGGATCGCCTGCCAGCAGCTCACCGAACCGAACGGCGACCCAGGGGTGCAGCCCCGTGCTCCCGCCCCTGGCCGGGTGGGAGTGGCTGTGCGCGTCGCTCAGCACCCTGCCGGCCTCGTCCTTTTCGCCCTGCCCGATGAGTACATGGCCTTCGAGGTAACCCGCATAGCCGGCGAACAGGCCATCGCACGTTTCTCGCGCGTAATGCAGGGGCTTGAGAGCCGCAGCCGGGTCGCCGCTCTGAAGCAGGAGGTTGCCGAGGAGCAGGCTGGCGAGGTCCCCGGTCTTGTTGCCTTTGTGGGCGTTGGCGGCCTGCTCGAATCCGTTCCGGGCCGCCTCCATGTCGCCGCCGAGTTGGGCCGCGAGGCTCTGGAGGAGCACTCGGTCGGAGGCCAGGGACGTAACCGACTGGAAGTCCGGGGCGAGCATCACGGCGGCCAAGGGGCCCAGCCAGGGGTCCTCTCCCGCAGCCACCTGCTCCAGCCATTTCCGGCAGGAGCCGCCGGGCCCGTTCTCGCCGAGTTCGATGCCCGCCAGCGCCATGGCCGCATGCCCGGACACGGCGGTACGTCCCGAGCCGGCAATCGCTGCCAGCAGGGCCCGCGCTTGCGGGACATCACCCGCCCGGTACGCGGCCAGCCCGCGTTCGACCTCGTCGGGCACCGGGCTCAGGGGATCGGGGGGAAGCGGAAGGGCCCTTCCATCGGAGTCCAGCAGGGATTGATCGGTCATGTCACCGTATTCCTCGTGGGTACTGGTTGACGCACATCATCGGCATAGCCGGCCGGCCGCAACTCGACCGAGTAACGCGGCCGGCTACGAACCCCGGTCTCCGGACGACTCGGCCGTGACCCCGCCGCGTCACCCGCTGTCCGGGGTCGGGCTGTCCGGGGTGCTGCTGCCGGGCTGGTCGCGTAGCCCGGAGAACGACAGCCGGCCCTGTTCCTGCCGTAGCCCGGCGATGTCGAGGTGATGCTGCTGGGCAATGTCCCGGGTGATCGGCCCGACCAGACCACCCGGCCGACGCTCGCCCGGGTTCGGATGCGTCGACTCCGCAATGGCCGACCGGG